>JAFZWG010000020.1 GCA_017617395.1 Lachnospiraceae bacterium | reverse complement strand
AGTTGTCACGTGCCCTTTATGTGACAACTGAGAACCGTCCCCGGTTGTCACGTCAGGAGATGGTATGTGTACTGTGGTGTTTATGGCGATTCACGCAGGCGTCGTGTCGAGCATTTTGCGGGAGTACGGGCTCGCAATCGGGACGGCTTTGTTTGTGTGGGTTTTGCTGCCGCTTCTCGTGTTTTGGCTGATCAAGAAGGTGGCGGGCGAGGGCCTCGGTCCGGCGGTGGTCGGTGCAATCGGGATCCGAATTGTCGGCGGGATATTGGCGGTGCTTGCGTTTGTGGTGAACCCGATCCGGATCGCGGTGAAGTACTGGGGGGATTTGACGACGACGAAGCCGCTCGCGGCGGGGATCGCGTGCCTGGTGCTGGTGCTCATCCTCATTCCGGCGGCCGCGCTGTTTTTGATTCCCAACACGATTTCGAATTTCATTTTCCGACGCAAATACAACACCGGAGCGGGCGAGTATACGGTGGACCCGGCGAACTACAAGCGGCCGGCGGATTTTCAGAAGGAGCTTGACGAGCGCGGGCTCGCGTGGACGTGGGACGACCGCAAGCTTTTGAACAGCCTCCACGCCAAATACAACCCCGGCATGTCCTACTACGGCGTCACGCACGGCTATTACTACACGGAGTCGGTGATGATGGCGGTGACCGGGGACACCTTCATCGACGATTACAAGAAGGAAAATGCAATCCTCCCGGACGAGATGTTTGACCGCTCGCCGGCCTACATCTACAACTCGGTTCTGGTCGTGCCGCCGGAGGGCGGGAAGCTTCGCTACGCGGCGCTCGGGCGCTACGGAAAGCAGGACTCGATGAGCGGGAACAAGTTTCCGTTTTTCGACGATTTTTATATCGAGTGCAAGATCATGTATGTCGACGGCGACCTCTACGCGATCATCGGCGTCGACGAATGCTTCGCGATCCACAAGGACAAGCGCTACAGCGATTTCGAGCGGCCGTTCTACGTGATCCTGTCCGAGAAGGACCACATCACCACCTACGTAGACGGCAAATACTACCCGCGCGGCGCCATCGAGCTGCTCCGGGGCGAGATCACGATGGTTCCCAACACGCGCGAGCGCAGCTGGGTCAAGCTGTACCCGGTCCGCCGCGTCGACCGTCTCGACGTCGACACCATCAACCGAGTCGCCGCCGAGATCCAGCAACAGTTGACGGAAGGAGCAAACTGATGGAACGAACCGTAACGCCGGAGGAGCGTGAGATCCTCCTAAACCACCCGGAGCTGGTCATGTTTGAACCGTTCCGCGCGATGAAGATGCACCGGATGTCGCTCGGGCTGTCACTCGTCCCGCCGGCCGTCGCTGCGGTCGCGGTGTTCGCCGTCGGGCTTGCATTTCCGGGCTTTTTAAACCGCCACCCGACGCTGTTCGCGGGACTCGCGGCGCTCCTGATTGTCGTCACTTCGGCGCTTGTGCCGGTGCTGTCGCTGGTGCTCAACGACCGGATGCTGCGCGAGGCGGAGAGGAAGCATTTTGCGGACCAGCTTCGGAAAATGTTGCCCGAAGAACTCACGTGCAACACCGCCGTCGTCGACTACATCGTGCGCGAGAAGGCGGAGGGCGCGATCATGATCGACGGGCGCCAGGAGCCGTTCGGGTACGCCTCGTGCGTGAACATTTTCCGGATGGAGCCGGACGAGACGGTAGCGTTTGTGACCGACAAACAGAACTTTTTCGCATTCGTAAAGCGGGAAGCGGCAACAGAAGTGTTTTACAGGTGACAGGGGGACAGTCCCCAGTTGTCACCAAAGCGAAAGATGACAATTGGGGACTGTCCCTTTGTCATCTCAAAAGGAGTCAAAAACTATGGTAACAGGAATCGCACATGCGGCATTTAACGTGAAGGACATGGAGACGACGATTGCATTTTACGAGGAGACGCTGGGCTTCAAGCGCGCGTTTGACATACCGCGGCCGGAGAACGGGGAGCCGTGGATCGTGTACATGTACGGCGGCGGTGGGCAGTTCATCGAGCTGTTCTACGGCGCAACGAAGGAAAATCCATACAAGGACGAGAATATCGGCTTCTTCCACATCTGCGTGGCGGTCGACGACATCCACGAGGCGTGGAAGCGCATCGTCGAGACCGGTGCGCCGCAGGACGATGCTCCGAAGCAGGGCGCGGATTTTAACTGGCAGTGCTGGACGCACGACCCGGACGGCATCAAGATCGAGCTGATGCAGCTGGACGAGAAGAGCCCGCAGATGCAGTTTATCCGCGAGAACGGGTGAGTGCTATGAGTGCTATGATTAAGAGATTTGAACGAAGAGACGGTCGCTTTATCGAGAAGATTTACGGCCAGGAGCGCCTCGCGTACGCGATGTCGGACTCGTCGGATTTGTACGATCTGGTCGAGTGGGCGGAGCGCGGAGGCTATCCGGGGTCGACGGTTGCATTTTACGACTATGAGAGCGGGCGGGTGTACAAGCCCTTCCGCAAGACGAAAAATGTCATCTTCGCCCCGCCCGTGTTCGCCGACGGCTTCTACTACCTGCTCCGCGCGGACTACGGCAAAAAGCGTGTCACGCTGCTGCGCTGGCGCCCGGACGAAAAGCCCGCGGAGGTCGCTTGCTTCGGCACGGATGAGGTGAAGCTTTACAACCTACGGATCGTCGGCACGCCGGTGCACGTGATCAGCCAGGACGGCGAGACCGCGGAGTGCTACTACCCGGAGCCGTTTACTCTGACGCTCACGCCGCAGCAGAGCGTCGTGCTCGTCGAGGACGGCAAAATCTACCTCGAGGAGTGGGTTGAGGAAGGCTGGGACAGCGAGAACGACCGCGCCACGCCCGACTACCGATTCTACCACAAAGTCCTTGTCAAGGACTTCTCGGGCCGCACGCTCTCCACGGAGATCGGCGCTCTCACGCAGGGCCCCGACGGCACCTGGTGGATCTCCTAGGTGACAAATGGGGACGGTTCTTAATTGTCACCATTTTGCGACAGTACTTAGCAATCAACAATATGACCGCAGTCATGCCGGAACGCCCGGAAACGTGACTGCGGTCACTTGTTTCCATGCGGGCAAAATGATATCCTTGACGGTGGAAGATGACAGGGGGACAGTCCCCAGTTGTCATCTTTCGCGGGATGACAATTGGGGACTGTCCCCCTGTCATCAGGGAAGGAGTGCGTATGAAGAAAAATGTGATCATCGGGGGAGCCGTGGCGCTGGTGGTTGTGGCTGCGGTGGTGTGTTTTGTGAAGTTCGGCCTCGGGCCGTATCATTCGAGTTATGTGACGGCCATGTGTGTGACGTCGAACACATCGACGAAGGCGAAAGTGAGCTTTTCGACGCTCAAGGGGACGATGGTGTATAAGCTCAAATGCGACGGCGAGAAAGGGCGGGAGCTTACGTACACGGCGTCGCTCGAAAGCGGCAACGCGAAGGTGTATTACGACTGCGACGGCACGAAGCGCGAGCTGTTCACAATCCGCAGCGGCGAGAAGGTGGACGCAAGCCTTAAGGACCTGCCGAAGGGCAAGATATACGTCATCATCGAGACGGACGGCAAGGTCAGCGACGGAGATTTTGAATTCAGGATCAAGTAGGCTTAGGCGGCGGCCCAAAACAACACTAAGAAAAATGACAATCGGGGACGGTTCTTAATTGTCACCACGCGAAAGGTGACAACTGAGAACCGTCCCCATTTGTCACCGATTTGTCACCTTTTCGCTTGCCACAAATTGTGAAATGTGGTATACTGGTCGAAATTATTTTTTTTCGGAGGTGAGTATGGGCAAGGACATGACTGTGCCGTGCGACGAGGGGCTGATCAACGTTCGCGTCGGTGCCATCATCCTCAAGGATGGCAAGTTTTTGATGGTCGGAAGCGACCTCAACGACTATCTGTACTCGGTCGGGGGGAGACTCCAGTTCGGCGAGACCTCGGAGGAGGCCGTGGTCCGCGAAGTGTACGAGGAAACGGGCGTAAAGATGGAGGTCGACCGGCTCGGATTCGTGTCGGAAGTGTACTTCTACGGCGACGCGCCGACGAACCTCGGAAAGACGATTTATGAGGTGTCGTTTTACTACTACATGAAGGTGCCGGAGGATTTTGAGCCGGTCAGCGAGGATTTTCAGGAGGGCGAGAGCACGGAGCACCTTCGGTGGGTGACGCCGGACGACGAGATTCGCATGTTCCCGACGTTCTTCAAGGACGAGCTTCGCCACCCGGAAAATGCAGTGAAATACTTCGTGCGCGACGATCGTTAACCAAGCCTCAACGAACAGGGGGGACAAACAATGGAAAATGCAACTACTGACGAGCTGTACCTGGAGCTTCGCGACGAGGAGTGGCCGCTTGAGAGCATCACGCACGACCGCCGGATCGCGCGGGGCATCGTCTTCGATGACGACGGCAAATTCTACTTCGTGCGCGCGAACCGCGACGACCTGTTCGGCAAGGCGACGCACATCGAGACGCCCGGAGGCGGCGTCGAGGACGGCGAGGAGCTGATGACGGCCATCCGCCGCGAGCTGAGCGAGGAGCTCGGCATCGAGGTCGACGTCCTGTGCAAGATCGGCGTCGTCAGCGACTATTACAATGTGATTCACCGCCACAATCTAAGCAACTACTACCTCTGCAAGATCACCTCGTTCGGCGAGCAGCATATGACGGAGGAGGAAATCCGCGATTTCCACCTCACGACCGAGAAGATGACCTACGACGAGGCCGTCGCGGAGTACGAGCTGCGCCGCGAGACCGCAATCGGGCGGCTGATCGCAAACCGCGAGGTGCCGGTGCTTAAGAGGGCGAAGGAAATACTTGAAAACAGGGGGATTACGGTATGAAACGACTTGCGATTTACCTTCTTTCGACGGCGCTGTTTCTGGGCGCCATGTATCTGGTCGCGCTGATTCCGTCAACGTACGGCGAGACGGACGTTGTCAGGCTCGAGGTGGAAAATGCACCCGACAAATACTACGTCACCGTCCTGGAGAAAGAGGAATACCCTGCGGCGGAGAACAGCCCGAACCGGGTCGAGAAGTTCGATGATGATGTGGTGGTTGCATTTTTCGACGAGTATTCGTACGACGGCTGGACACCGCGTACTACGACACTTCACATCGGCGTGCGCAAGAGGGATGTGGAGGCCGGCGATGACTACGGTCTGAGCTGGATTGTTACGCACGGGCCGATCCGCGTCGCGCTGGTCGACGAGCAGGGCGAAGTGCACCTCAGCAAGGAGCTGTCCGCAAAGGAGGACGTGATCCACGCAACGTACGATGTCGCGAGCGGCGAGATCACCGAGCAGCGCGGGTACTGGATCAGGGGCCGTTACGGAGATCTGTTCATGTGCTTCATGCTGACCGTGGTGTCTACGCTTCTGATGCTTTTGCTGTTCCGTTTACCGCTCTCGGGCTGGAATCTTTTGGTTGCCTGGATAGCAAATCTGGTGGCGTACATTCCGCTTTCGTACTGCGTGCGTCATCTTTTCATTGACAGAAACGGGGATTGGTATCATGCGGAGTGGTGGCTGATCGGCGAGGCCGTGGTGGCTGTGGCAGGAGTTTTTGCCGGAACGTTTCTTCTTAAGACCGAGGACGGCAAGCGTGCGCGGTACCGCGGCGCTTTCTGCTTCGTCGTCGCCGTGATCGCAGGAATCTTCGCGGCCACGATGCTGCCTGAGCTGGTATTCTGAGATAGACTGCAAAATGAAGTAATAGAATAATCAAAAGGGGGAGCAAAGCTATGGAATTACGGAAAGTTTTTGACACGATCCCGGAGCAGTTCGACCGCTACCGGCCGCGCTACAGCGCAGAGCTGTTCGCATCGCTGATCGACTACGCGGGCATCGGTCCGGACAAGACGGTGCTAGAGCTCGGGCCCGGCACGGGGCAGGCGACCGAGCCGATCCTCGACACCGGGTGTGACTACCACGCGATCGAGCTGGGGGAGCATCTGTACGCAAAGATGAAGGAAAAATACGGTGACAGGAAGAATTTTCATATTGTCAACGACGACTTTATCACGCACGATTTCGGCGGACAGAAATTCGACATGATCTACTCCGCGGCGACGATCCAGTGGATTCCCGAGGACGTTGCGTTCGGCAAGACGTTTGAGCTTCTTAAGCCCGGCGGAGTGCTCGCGATGATGCTCACGTCGTCGGATTACCGCTCGAGCAACGAGGCGCTGTACGAGAAGATTCAAAAGGTCTACGCCGAGTACTACAAGCCCGAGACGGCCTATCCGCACAGGGGCTTCCGCTACACGAGCGCGCCGGAGTACGGCTACACCGAGGTCGAGCGGCGCGAGTTTGCGGGCGAGCGCGTGATGGACGCGGACACGTATGTTGCATTTTCCGGCACGCACTGCGACCACATCAACATCCCCGAGCCGTACCGCACGAAGTTCTTCACGGGGCTTCACGACGCGGTCGCGGAGGCGGGCAAGGTGGTCTTTAAGGACACGTACGTGCTGTATCTGACGAGGAAACCGTAAGTGACAATTGGGGACGGTTCTCAATTGTCACATCGAGGGTAGGTGACAACTGAGAACCGTCCCCAACTGTCACATCGAGGGAATAACCATGGACAAATTTTACTTAGAAGTGCCGGGCCTTGCGCGGCGTGAGGATGTGTACGCGTATCTGGCTGAATTTGCCGAGTACGGCTCGCGGCTGAACGGCGCCGGGGGGGTGAATCATTTTCCGGAGGACTTTGAGTCGTGGCTTCGGATGACCGAGGCGCGTGCGCTGATGGCGCCGAACGAGAAGAAGGTTCCGTCGCGCGAGTTTTTCTTCGTGCGCGAGAGCGACCGAAAGATCGTCGGCATGATCAACATCCGGCTCGCGCTCAACGAGCGCTTGCGCAACTACGGCGGGCACATCGGCTACAGCATCCGCCCGACCGAGCGCGGCAAGGGCTACAACAAGATCAATCTCTATCTGGGTTTAAAGGAGTGCAACCGCTACGGCATCGACACGGTGCTGATGGACGCCGATCTCGAAAATCCGCCGTCGTGGCGGACGATGGAGGCGCTCGGCGGCGTGCGCGTTCGCGAGTATTTTGATTCGGAAAATGAACACACAATGGTGGTCGACTACAACATCGACACGAAGAAGGCGCTGGCGGACCACGCGGCGTTCGAGGAGAGCGTTGCGGGATTTCGGCTGGAGACGGAGAGGCTTGTGCTTCGCGAGCTGACCGAGGACGATTACGACGCTTACTACGCTGTTCTGGCGGACCGCGAGAACATGAAGCACTATCCGTACACATTTGACGAGGCGCGCGTGCGCGACTGGATCAAGAGAAACCGCGAACGCTATCAGCAGTACGGCTTCGGCCTCTGGGCGGTGTGCCTAAAGGACACCGGCGAGATGATCGGCGACTGCGGCCTGACGCTTCAAAACATCGACGGCGAGCTGTTGCCGGAGATCGGTTACCACATCCGAAGCGACATGCAGCGCAAGGGTTACGCGAAGGAGGCGGCCGCCGCTGTGCGCGACTGGGCGCTTCGCCATACGTCCTACCCGGCGCTGTATTCCTACTGCAAATACACCAACACCCCGTCCTACAAGACCGCGGAAGCCATCGGCATGACATTCCTGCGCGAGTATCCGGACGAGGCCAATGGCACGACGCACGTTTCCATCCTGCGCCGCGAGGAAGTCGTGCCCTGTGCAGACCGCGCGTGGCTCCTCTCCGAGGAAGCCTACAAGCTCTATGCGCCCTGCATGTACGAGCCAACCTACGACAAATACGCCGCAGCGATGGAACAGTACCTCACCAATCCTGCGACCGAGATCTACGTGTACCGCACCGAGCATTACGCGGTGGGCATGCTGGTTCTTCGAATGTCGGAGGACAGCTCCGCCGAGATCGAGGGCATCGCCGTCGATCCTTCGTGCCGTTACTTCGGCATCGGCCGCAAGCTGCTTGCCAAGGCGCTGGAGTCCGGCCGCATCACAACGCTCTGTGCCGAGACCGATGAGGACGGCGTCGGCTTCTACCGCGGCTGCGGCTTCAACGCCGAGCCCTTTGTGAAGCAGTTCCCGGACGGCGAGGTAACAAGATATCATTGCGTGAAAAGATGACAAGGGGACAGGCCCCAGTTGTCATCTTTGCGGCGGATGACAATTGGGGACTGTCCCCTTGTCATCAAAGGAGTAAAAAATTGAGACTTGCAATTATTTCTGATATTCACGGGAATTTCCCGGCGCTCTCGGCGGTGCTTGCGGATGCGGCAGCGCAGGGGGCGGAGGAGTATATATTTGCGGGCGATTATTGCCTGAGCGGGCCGTACATCAACGAGTGCATCGACGCGATACGCGCGTACCCGGACGCGATTGTCATCAGGGGGAACGAGGAAGCGTATCTTGAGAATCTGATCGGGCGCAACGAGCGCGAATGGACAGATGGGCAAATGCAGATTTCCTACTTTACCTTCCGCACGATCTCGAAGGACAACCTCGACTATCTGATGGCGCTGCCGCACCGTTGCGACATCGATGTAAACGGCGTGGCGGTGCACATTGCGCATTTTCCGCCGGAAAAGACTGAGGAGCTTGCGGACGGCGTGTACATCTTCGGACACACGCATAAGCAGTGGAGCTCGCGGGAGGAGGGCGGGCGCGTCACACTGGTCAACCCCGGTTCGTGCGGGCTGCCGCTCGAGGGCGTGCCGGGCACGGTGCCGTACACCATGCTCGAGATCACGGAGGACGGCGAGGTCATCGTAAACGAGCGGAGAGTGCCGTTTGACGCGATTTCGTATGCGAAGAGCCTCACGAACACAAGGCAGTACGAACAGGCGACGGTTTGGACGAAGGTCATCCAAAAGGAGCTCGTGACGGCGACAGAGCATTTGCAGCCTTTCTTAATGAGCATGGCGGAGTATGCAAACCGCATCGGCGACGCGAGACGGCCGTTCGCGGTCGACACGTGGGAGGCGGGTTACGCGCATTGGAACCGAACCACGCTGCCGTACCGCGCGATCATTGTGGATCTCGACCGGACGCTGCTTCGGACCGACAAGACCATCTCGGAAACTACGAAAAATGCACTCCGCGACTGGCAGGAGTCCGGTGCGGAAGTATTCATCGCCTCGGCGCGGCCGGAGAGGGCGATCACGGAGTACCGCGACACGCTTGGCGTCACGTCGTATGTAACGTTAAACGGCGCACGCACGATCACGCCGCAGGGGACGATCGAGAACGAAATCCCCACGGACAGCGCGTTTGCAATAATCAATCAACTTGCGGAAATCCCGGGGACGGTCATCTCCATCGAGGCGGCGGGCGGCCTGTACGCAAACGTCGACATCCCGATCTGGCAGCCGATCGTGACCGACCGGCTCGCGGACGTCGCGAAGCGCGAGGGAGTATACAAGGTGATCGCGAGCCATCCGGACCTCACGCCGGAGGAGCTTGTGCTCGCGGCGGGCGAGATTCCGCAGGACGTGTACCACACGATTGCGGACAGGAAACTTGTGCAGTTTATGAGCCGGACCGCCACGAAGTGGAACGGCATTCAGGCGATGCTTGCGGCAGCGGGGATTCCCGCGGAGCAAGCAATCTACTTTGGCGACGACCACGACGATATCGAGCCGATCGTCCGCTGCGGGCTGGGCGTTGCGGTGGCCAACGCGCTGCCGCAGGTGAAGGAAAAGGCGGACGACATCGCGGCCACGAACGACGAGGACGGTGTCGCCGCATACTTACGGAGGTTGGAAAATGGACCATTTTGCGAATGAGCGGGACTTCGAAGTCATCGCCGGAGATAAGTATACATTTTTCGTGCTGGGAAGGCTGTTAAAGGGCCAAAACACGCTCCTGCTTACCGACCACGAGCGGTTGATCATCTGCTTTTCGTGCGACCCGTTCCCGGTGTGGATCTGGAACATCGAGGGCGCGACGGAAGAGGATTTGGCGCGGGCGTACGAGCTGTGCAAAGAAAACGGATTGATGGACGGAGCGCACCGCTTCAACGTCAAATACGAGATGGCCGAGTACCTCACGAAGCGTGCGGCGGAGGACGGGCTTAATTTCACGATCGAGACGAACATGTTCGCGTACGACAACCCCGCGCCAATCGCGCCGAAGGACACCTGCGAGGGCAGCCTTCACTGCTGCACGGAGGAGGATACGAACGCGCTTGTCGAGTTCATGGACCTCTTTCACCACGACATCGACACGGACTACGAGACGATGGAGGAGTACCGCAAAAAGGCTGAGGTCGGCATCGCCAACAGGGGCCTGTACTTCTGGAAGGACGCGACGGGTAGGGCGGTTGCGAGCTGCAGCTGGAACCCGAACGGCGACATGGCGGCCATCGGGCTGGTGTACACCAGGGTGGAAGCAAGGAGGAAGCATTTTGCGGAAAATCTCGTGTACCGCGTCTCGATGATCGTGAAGGAGGCCGGCTTCACGCCGATGCTCTACACGGACGCGGACTACGTGGCGTCCAACGCGTGCTACGAGAAGATCGGCTACATCCTGCGCGGCAAGCTGTGCACGATTGCGCCGGCGGACCGCGCATAAGCTTCGAAAAATGCGAGAAAGGCAATCGAAACCATGTCCAAACTATATTTCGTTCGCCACGGCGAGACCGTGTGGAACGCCGAGAACAAGATCTGCGGGGCGACCGACAGCCCGCTCACGGAGCGCGGAAGAGCGCAGGCCGCGGAGACGGCCGCGAAGGTCGTGGAGCAGGGAATCAAGGCTGATCTGATCCTGTATTCGCCGCTCTCAAGAGCCAAAGACACGGCCCTTACGATCTCCGAGGTGACCGGAATCCCGGCGCGCGAGGAGCCTCGCCTGTTTGAGCAAAACTTCGGCAAATACGAATCCACGCCGCGCGACGGTGCGGAATTTCGCGAGTCGAAGAAGCAGTTTGCGTGCCGCTACGAGGGAGGCGAGTCGATGCTTCACCTGGCGCAGCGCGTGTACAATCTCTTAGACGAGCTCGCGGCGCACCCGGACCATACGTTCATCCTCGTAGCGCACAACGGCATTGCGCGGGTTGTCAACTCGTATTTCTACGAGATGACGAACGAGGAGTATGCGGCGTTCGGAATCCGCAACTGCGAGATTAAGGAGTATGACTTCGCGAACTGAGGCCTAAACGGAAATGCAGGAAGCGAAGGCAATACAGAAACCAACTGGCAATTGACAGTGGGGATGCTTTGCGGGTACAATAACCGTATCGAAAACAATTCGTGGGGGACACGAAAATGAAGAAAAGAAAGATTGCCTTCAGGGCGATCGCAATGCTTAGTTTTGCATTTGTCCTGCTGCTTCTGGTCGGGGAGGCGAGTATCTTTCTCGACCCGAAATCGCACTTCGACATTCCGAATCTGGTGCGGAACATGATCCTCATGTTCATCGCAGCCATGGTCGGAGTGGTGCTGTGGATCAGCGCGACGCCGAAGAATCTGCGGGAGAAGCAATTTTACGGAATGATGACCGGCGTGACGACCATCTATGCAATCGCGCTGATCGCGGTGTTGTTCGGAACGTTCGACATGTACTACCGCCGTTCGCTCGGCGCGACCCCGAGATACAACCTCGTGCCGTTCCGGACGATCGGGGAGTACCTCGAGGCGCTCGGCACCGGGGAACTGAACCGCATGGTCGTCCTCGAAAATCTGCTCGGAAACCTGGTGTTGTTCGCACCGGTGGGCGCAATCGCGCCGTTCTATGTGCGGGAGCTTCGCAAGCTGCCGTGGTTTTTGCTCTGCCTGTTTACGGGACTGATCCTGACGGAGATCCTGCAGCGCGTGACCGGCCGCGGCTGCATGGACATCGACGACGTCATCTTAAACAGCATCGGAGCCATCATCGTATTCTTTATGGTCTGGAACAAGCGGGCCGTCAAATTGTGGAAGGACATCGGAATAATCAGCTAAATCAAAGCTAAAAAGCGGAAAATGGAGGCAGCGATGGAGAAGATTCGGATTGCATTTTTCGACGCAAAGGACTATGACCGGAATTCGTTCGTGAAGGCTGGCGAGGACCGTGAGTTCGAGATCAGTTACTTCGAAACGAGGCTCACGGAAGCGACCGTCCGGCTCGCGGAGGGCCACGACGCGGTGTGCGTGTTCGTCAACGACGACATCAACCCCGCCGTCATCGACGCGCTCGTGGAGATGAACGTAAAGCTCGTCGCGCTTCGCTGTGCCGGCTACAACAACGTCGACGTCAAATACGCCTACAAAAAGATCCACATCGTGCGCGTGCCGGCCTACTCGCCGTACGCGGTCGCGGAGCACGCCATGGCGCTTTTACTCACGTCCATCCGCCGCATCCACAAGGCGTACATCCGCACGAAGGACTTTAACTTCAGCCTGAACGGTCTCACGGGCTTTGACCTGCACGGCAAGACAGTCGGCGTCGTCGGAACCGGTAAGATCGGCCGCATCTTCATCGACATTTGCCGCGGTTTCGGCATGAACGTCATCGCGTACGACAAATTCCCGGCCGAGGGCAGCGGAATCACGTACGTCACGCTCGAGGAGCTGTGGGCGCAGAGCGACATCATCTCGTTCCATTGCCCGCTCACCGACGAGAATTACCACATGGTCGACGCAGACAGCATTCGGCAAATGAAGAAGGGCGTCGTCCTCATCAACACCTCCCGCGGCGCGTTGATCGACGCGGAGGCGCTCGTGGAGGGCATCAAGCAGCGCAAGGTCGGCGCGGCCTGCCTCGACGTGTACGAGGAGGAGTCCAACGTCTTCTTCCACGACTACTCGAACCACATCGTCGACGACGACACGCTGGCGCGCCTGATCTCGATGCCGAACGTTATCGTCACGTCGCACCAGGCCTTCCTCACGGAGGAGGCGCTCACCAACATCGCAGACACAACGCTTGCAAACGTCGCGGAATTTTTCGCGAAAGCATACAGCAAAAACGAAGTCTGCTACAAATGCCCGGAGGTCGCAACCTGCAAGCAGCAGCACGAGACGAAGTGCTTCTAGGAAGCGGTTGCGCGGAAAATGAGACCATCATAACAGATGGTTCCGGGGCAATGTTCTACATCGGTAGAACTTAGTGAAATAAGCGTATTAAAGGGGAGAACAATTACAAAGCAAAGGAGTAGAATCAGAACCTTATGAAACTGAAAAAACGAATAGTGATCATCATGTTTACGGCATTTGTCGCGCTCGCGGGCTGCGGCCGCGGTGACAAAAACGACAGCAAAGAGCCTGCGACCACCGTGACACCCACGGCTGCGGTAACCGGGGAACCGACTGCCACAGCGACGCCCACAAGCACGCCGACACCGTCGCCCAGTCCCACGCCCGAGCCGTACACGTACAACCCGCACGTGTATCCGTCGATGCTCTCGGCCGACTACGGCCCGGAGTACCGCGAGACCTTCTATAAGCTGTGCGACGCGCTCCGCGCGGGCAAGGACACCTTCGAGTGCCCGAACGAGGACGTTTACAAATGGTGCACCGACATCGTGACGCTCAACCACTTAAGCCCATACGCCTGCACGCGGGTGACACCGGAGAGCCCCGACGGGACGGCTTCATTTGCCGACGGCATCGGCCGCATCTACTACAAGATCGACCCCGCAGAGTTCGTGAAGGGCCAGCAGGAGTTCGAGCAGATGGTCACGGACATCCTCGCCGCGAGCGGCGTCAACCATGGCTACTCCGACTTCGAAAAATCCTTCGCCCTCTACAATTACATCGTCTCCAACTACGATTACGACTACGAGGGCGAAAAGCACACCGAGGGCGCCGTCTACCACACTTTCGTGACGAAGAAGGGCATCTGCTGCGACTACGGCGCGATGTACGCCTACCTCCTTCTGCAGGTCGGCATCGATGCCGTCGAGGTCCAGACATTCGGCGATAACTATCACGCCTGGACGCTTGCCAACATCGATGGCGACAACGTCCACCTCGACCCCACCTGGGGCCTCAAGGAAGACAAAACGCGCCGCGCCTTCAAGCTCGAATACTTCATGATGAACGACGATGACCGCGCCTCCCACGGCTACCCCGCCGACAAGCTCCAGGCCCCGCTGACGCCCTATTTCTTCGCCAGCCAGAGCCACTACGACTACACCGTCTGCGCGGTAACCTTCAGCTTCCCAGCCGACACCTACTTCACCGGCTACGACTTCGAAAAGAACGAGATCTACTACCGCGAGGGCGTGGATGAAACCGGAGCCCCGGATTTGATTATGTTTTATTATGAGAGTGAGGATTGAAAAAGATCAGCCCGCCGTGATGGCGGGCTTTTTTTCGTTCGTTAGGATTGAGAACATAGAAATTTTCTGTGCTGAAAGTAAACGGAAAAAGCTTAGAAACAAGTTTTTGTCAGGAGCGAGAGTTGTGAGCAAGAGAGGTGAACGTTTTAGAGAGATTCAGAAAAATACCCTCCCAAAATGTCCCCGAAGATGCAGGAATATTTGTCACGTAAAATGAAGTCTGTCTGCTTTTATCGTATACAATAGGAAAAAGTATTTGAATGTAAAGTGACTTCAGACAGCATAACGCCAGAGGCTGCGGAGCAGCTTGCTGCAGATATGAAAAACCAAACAGTACCAGAATACAAATATGCTAGTGAAAAACGTCAACAGTTAAACAAGATAAATATGCGAAATGCCGTGACAACAGGTGCAATTACAGGTGCGGTGCTGTCAGCTATAGGTGAAATATGTTATTACATCAAAAGTCACGATTCTTATAGCGAGGAAGAACTGGTAGAAGCATTTCGGCATGTACTAGTGGGTGCTGTTGATGGCGGGGCACGTGGGGGGGCTATCGTGGGCACTGTCCAACTAGTAGGAAAAGCTTTAGGCAAGGATATTCCTGCAAATTCATTGGGAGCTGTTCCAATTATGGCAGCAGCGAACATGTCATTAGATTTAGCAAAAGACCTTTATCGCTGCTTTATTACGAAGACTATTGATCCTGACGATTTGCTCTGCAACGTAATAAATTACTCGTTCTCTTCGCTTGCAAGTTTCGGAGGATCATGGGTCGTGGGACAGATTAGCGGACAGATTTTGTCACATGGCACAGGAATATCGGCTTCTGCGAAGGTTGCTGCAGAAACGGGTGCTTCTATAGGCGCGACATTTGGACCACTAGGTTCGGTAATAGGAGCGGCTGTTGGCAGCCTTTTATTTGGTATAGGAGCAAAAGCAGTTGTAGGTGTAGGCAGTGCAGATGGAGAAAAAGCCTTTAATGAGTGCATGAAAGGTATCGAAGAGCAAATTGAACTTGAAGGGTATGAAAAACTCTATTACTTCGCGGATGCTATGTCTGAAATATCTTCGTTCAAGTTGTCCTTTAAGAGCATGCTCCCATGTTATAACTTGATATCCGATCTTAAGGAATACAATCTGCACAAAAAAGCTATAAAGTGTATTCGGGCAAAGCTAGAATTAAGGATAGAACGACTTGATCAAGAAAAAGAGAAGGAGATGAAACGACTTAAAAATGAACACCAACGTAGATTGTATAAACTTCGGGAAGATTTGCAGAGGCAACACGAAATAATCTGCGGAAAATATCGCGATTCAGCTAGAACATTTATCGCGAATTCATACATGAGATACATTGAGAACTACGATGTTCTGGCTAAAGATGTTAATTCGCTTAACAAAACATTACAGCATGATATGTGTTTACATGCTTCTGTGTCTGCCTGCATCAGAAATAGAAACCGTGTAAATATGGAACTCAACGAGTTGCTTGGCGAGCTAATGGAAGATCCTGTTGACTGTGAAGTGATTCGCCCTATTGTTGATGAAATAATGAGGTTTATGAAACAGGATGAATTGCTTCTGGATAAACAATATATATCATTCCAAGAGGCAATGTGGCTAGTTCGCGGAGGTTTATATGAATAAGTGGGATTTTGTCCTTCCGCATCGTTTTGTGATTAATCAATCGCTTCAAAAGGAGACAGTAAAGTTTCGTGCTTTTCTTGATGAGTATCAACAGAGGTATGATTCCCATTATGAAAGAGCTATTGCTGAATTAGATGCGTTCATTGAGGAGATGAACAATGAATTGGAGCGAACGAGGTCGGAAATAGTGGGAAGACTTTTGGCTGATGAAGAGGCTAAGAAGGCTTTTGCAGAAGCAGTTGGTGAGTACGTTTTAGCTTTCTTCAACAGGCAATTGCTTTACAAGAAAAGAGAAGTCAATGCTATTCAACAGGATATTGGTAACTCACAACACAGCGATTCTTGGAATACTGGGGGTTGGCAAGTCCTGTTTGACATTTGAATTAATAAAGAAAATTGTGGCGCAAGGAATTAAAGTGGTCTGTATTGATATCACTAATCAATATGCAAGCGATAAAGGATTGCCATTATACGTATGCTCAGAATGTATCCAAAACGATTTAATGACTAGTGATCGTGACAAACTAAAGAAAGATGCGGATGTGGTTGGAGATGAGAGTAGTCCGAGTAAGTGGGGAAATATAGATGGCTATAAAACTATAATAAAAAAGTACATTGGTAGTTTCTTGAATCCTGAGAAAAAAACCAAAAGTGTATTTGTGTTAAACCCTGATAATCATGTTGTTAAAATAGCAGCGACTCAGTTTAAAATAAAAGAGCTTGTTGAGGTTTCTTTGGTTGAAAAAACAAAGATTATTGCGGAAAGCATCCTCGAAGCATGCATGGATTTAGGACAACTGGACACCGCCCGATGTTGCATAGTACTTGAAGAAGCACATTCGCTCACGCCGGAGTGGAATTCGGTAGTTATTTCTGGAGACGAAAGACATGCTAACGGTACAGCGAAGGTTATTCTTCAAGGAAGAAAGTATGGTCTTGGTTGCATTTTAGTTACTCAGCGTACGGCCAATGTTACGAAGAGTATACTTAACCAGTGCAACTCCATCTTTGCACTTCGCGTTTTTGATGATACAGGAAAGGCATTCCTTGAGAATTACATCGGGAAAGATTATTCTGAAGTGCTTCCATCGCTTGAAGACCGACATGCCATTGCAATCGGAAAAGGTCTGGGTTTAAGACAACCTGTTATCATTCAACTGAATGACGCAAAATATGTTCGTGAGGAGTTCGTCGCTAGTGTTTAATTCTGTTATCAGGTGACAAGGCGCTTTTATAATATTCAAAACGTGGTTGAAAAGATTTCTGCACAGCCGGAGACTATCGAATCTGATGAAACTCGTTTCATGATTATTTTGTATTTTTACATTCGGAGTAAAATAAGTGTAATAATATCATGTTACCTCAAATGTTTTTCTATGTGTATATTCAAATTATTATTCAATTAAACCACAGGTGCAGGACTCTTTGCGGTTCATAAGTGCTGATTTCAAAACCCAACGAGGCCGAAGCGTTTGCTCCGGCCTCGTTTCGTTAACATTTCCAAGATTTGTTTGCGACAAATTCACTCCCCAACCTTCTTGTACAGCTTCATGTGGTTCTGGCCATCCGGGGTTAGCTCGACGTAGCAGCCGAAGGATTTGGATTTGCCCTCGTTTTTGGCGAGGAGGATGCCGAGGATGGTGTTGGAGAAGGCGATGGTGTTGTCGTATTTGTCGGCGGTGACGGCGAAGTCGAGGCAGTAGTGACCGGGGTCGAGCTGCTCGAATTCGGCGAGGAAGTCCTTGACGTTGGCCCAGCCGTGCTTCTCGTAGACGACGGTGTAGGTGGGATCAAGGCGGAAGTCGTGCGGCTCCGCAGGAGCTGCGGGGGCCGGAACGGGCTCGCCGGAGGCGGCGCCGGCAACGGCGTCGGCGATGTCAGCGGGGCCGGGCATCATGGCGGCGATGTCGGCCGGGGTGGGCACGGAGGCAGCTGCCTCGTTGAGGCACGCCTCGATGGAGCTGATGATGGCCTCGTACTGAGCGCGGTCGATGCCGAACTCGGCGGTGGCGTCGTATTTGCGGATGTCTCTCAAAATTCTGTCTCGAATTGCATAGATTTTCTCTTTCATGTTGTTCATATCGGTCAGGTATGACGCGCGGATGGCTTTGATTTCGCGAAGGTGCGCCTCGGCCTCGGCGATTTTTGCCTCGAACGCCATGGCGACCGCGATATCATCCTGCGTAAGCAGCTCTTTGATCTCCTCGATGGAGAAGCCCCCCTTCTGAAGATTGCGAATCTTCACGAACGCGAGCGCCTGCTCCTCGTCGTAGTACCGATACCCCGTCCAGGAATCTACGTTAACCGGTTTCAGCAGATCGATGCTGTCGTAGTATCGGAGCGTTTGCGGGTTGCAGTCACAGAGCTTTGCGAATTCTTTAATTGTCATATCCTGTAACCTCCTTTCGAGGCCTTTATATCATTGCAGTTAACTGTAAGGTCAAGCACTATTTTCAAAATTTTTCGAAAAATATTTCAAAAAGTATCATACCACGCCGAAAAGCACTGCGCAAGCAAAAGGGGAGAGCATTTTCCATTCCATTTTGTGTTCTTTTGTGATATAGTGCAAGCGCAGGTTAGCCGACGGTAACCATAAGAAAGGAGGCCCACGATGGCAAATGTATATGATTTCACGGTGAAGGACCGGAAGGGAAATGAGGTTAAGCTCGCGGAGTATGCGGGGAAGGTGCTGTTGATTGTGAACACGGCGACGGGGTGCGGGTTTACGCCGCATTACGATCCGCTGGAGGCGATGTATCGCGATCTGAAGGAGAAGGGGCTGGAGATTCTGGACTTTCCGTGCAACCAGTTTGCGAACCAGGCGCCGGGGTCGGAAGAGGAGATTCATGAGTTCTGCACGGTCAAGTTCGGGACGGATTTTCCGCAGTTTGCGAAGATCGATGTGAACGGGGAAAATGCAGAGCCCCTGTTTGCGTATCTGGCGACCGAGAAGCCGTTCGCGGGGTTCGGCCGGGGCATCAAGAACGCGGCTCTTAAGAAGTTCGCGGATCTCAACAACAAGAAGTTCGGCGAGAAGGCGTATATCAAGTGGAATTTTACGAAGTTTTTGATTGACCGCGAGGGCAATGTTGTGGCCCGGTTCGAGCCGACGGTGAAGATGGAGGAGGTTCGCAGCGCGGTTGATGAGTTGCTGGCGAAGTAAAAAGATGACAGAGGGACAGTCCCCAGT
>JAFZWG010000019.1 GCA_017617395.1 Lachnospiraceae bacterium | reverse complement strand
CGGTTCTCAGTTGTCACGTGCCCTTCATGTGACAACTGAGAACCGTCCCCAACTGTCACCTGCCTCTGTCATCTTTCACGGCTGAATCGGCCGCACAAGATATGTTTCGCTTCCGTAAGGGCCGACGCGGAAGTGGGTGTAGGCAAATGCTGCTGCTTCCTTCGTCGGGAAGATGCCGTAGACCGTGGGGCCGGAGCCGCTCATGAGAACGCCGTCCGCACCGAGGCTCTGCATCTGGGTTTTGATGCTTGCAATCTCCGGGCAGTGCGCGAGCGTAACGGTCTCGAGCACGTTGCCGAGTTTGGAGGTGACGCCGACGTAGCTGCCGCGCCTGATCGCCTCCATCATGCCGTCGACATCGGGATGCTCAAGGGCGTCCATGTTGAGGTTTTTGTAGACAAAACCGGTGGAGACACCCGCCGGAGGCTTGACTAAGAGGATGCGGCACGAAGGCATCGCCGGCAGCGGGGTGATGATCTCGCCGATTCCCTCCGCAAGGGCGGTTCCGCCGAGGATGCAATAAGGAATGTCGGCGCCGAGCGTCACGCCGAGCTCGCACAGTTCGGTGTTCGAGAGGCCGAGTTCAAAGAGGCGGTTGATGCCGCGCAGGGTGGCAGCAGCGTCCGAACTGCCGCCCGCAAGACCTGCGGACATGGGGATGCGCTTGTCGAGCTCGATGAGCACGCCGCCCGGAAGTTCGTAGCGGTCGAAAAGCAGCTTCGCCGCGTCGTAGACAAGGTTGCCCGGGCCGGCCGGCAGCGGTGCCGTGCCGACGGACAGTGTGATGCCGGGCGTGTCCGTCTTCGTCAATTTCAAGGTGTCATGCAGGTCGACGGACTGCATGATCATCCGTACATCGTGATAACCGTTCTCGCGCACGCCGGTCACGTCGAGCGCCAGATTAATCTTCGCATAACCGTATTCGGTCGTGGATTTCATGAAATCGCCTCCTTCCAAAAGCCGGAGCAAAGCAGAATAAACGGGAAACCCCTGTTACTTTCAGTATACGGGCAACAAGCGGAAAATGCAAGCAGCGCTATCGCGCAAAATGGTCCGTTTCTCTTTTTTTGCGGATTTGCATTTCCCGCAAGAAATGGTATAATAGAGTGACGCGCGCTGGGGCAGCGCGGGATTGGAGGAATGTGATGAAGAAGACAGTTGCAATCATCTTCGGCGGCCAGTCGTCGGAGCACGATGTCTCGTGCGTGTCCGGCGCGACCGTGATTCGAAATATGGACAGCGAGCGCTACGATGCGCTTTTGATCGGAATTACCAAGGACGGCCGGTGGCTTGCGGTGGACTCGCTTGCGTCGGTTGAGAACGGAAGCTGGAAGAAGGGGACGAAGACGGCCATCGTGTCGCCCGACCGGAGCCGCAAGGGCGTGTATCTGATCGACGGAGACAAGGTCGAGTTCCGCGCGGTGGATATCATTTTCCCCGTGCTGCACGGCCTCTACGGCGAGGACGGAACGGTGCAGGGCCTGTTCACGCTGGCGGGCATTCCGTACGTCGGCTGCGGCGTGCTGTGCTCGGCGGTCTCGATGGACAAGCTGTACACGAAGATCGTTGTGGACACGCTTGGGATTCGCCAGGCGAAGTACGTGGCGGTGTTCGGGCATGAACTCATCGACATGGACGCGTGCGTGGCCAGAGTCGAGGAGAAGCTTCCCTACCCGGTGTTCGTCAAGCCTTCGAACGCGGGCTCCTCGAAGGGCGTCAACAAGGCGCACAACCGTGACGAGCTGCGCTACGCGCTGAAGGAAGCGTCCTACCACGACCGCAAGATCCTGGTTGAGGAGACGATCGTCGGCCGCGAGATCGAGTGCGCGGTGCTCGGCGACGGCATCACGGTGGATGCGAGCGGAGTCGGAGAGATTCTGGCTGCGGATGAATTTTACAGCTATGACGCCAAATACAACAACGCCGAGTCGAAGACGGTTATCGGACCGGAGCTTCCCGAGGGCAAGGAAGAGGAATTCCGCGACTGCGCGAGAAGGATTTTCCGCGCGCTCGACGGCTTCGGACTTTCGCGCGTTGACTTCTTCCTGGAGAAGGACACAAACGAGGTTGTCTTCAACGAGATCAACACGCTTCCCGGCTTCACGGCCATCAGCATGTACCCGATGCTGTGGGGCGCAAAGGGCATCGAGAAGAAGGAATTGATTACAAAACTTTTGGAGCTTGCCGCACGGCGAAACTAGAGGATAGAATGAACAGTAATTTACCGATCGGAGTGTTTGACTCCGGCGTCGGCGGCCTGACTGTGGCCAAGGAGATCATGAGCCAGCTGCCCGACGAGACAATATGCTATTTTGGAGACACCGCCCGCGTGCCGTACGGCAACAAGTCGCAGGAGACAGTCATCAAATACTCCCGCCAGATCGCGAGCTTCCTTCTGGACCAGAAGGTGAAGGCGATCGTGATTGCCTGCAACACGGCCAGTGCATTTGCCCTCGAAACGCTGCAGAGAGAGGTTTCCGTGCCGGTCATCGGCGTGGTGAAGCCCGGCGCGCGTTCCGCGGCCGAAGTGTCGAAAAATGGGCGCATCGGCGTCATCGGCACGGAGGGTACCGTTCGAAGCGGTTTGTACGGCACGTACATTCGCGAGCTTCGTCCGGAGGTGCAGGTGTTCGGGCAGGCGTGCCCGTTGTTCGTTCCGCTTGCGGAGGAGGGCCTGTGCAACGACGAGGTGACGATGCTGATGGCGAGACGCTATCTCGCGCCGCTTTTGGAGCAGGGCGTCGACACGATCGTGCTCGGCTGCACGCACTATCCGTTGCTGCGCGGCGTGGTCGGACATGTCGCGGGACCGAACGTGACGCTTGTCAACCCGGCATTTGAGACGGCGAAGGATCTCAAGGAGCTGCTCACCTCGCGCGGAATGTGCGCGGAGAGCGGAAGAACGCCGGAGCACCGCTTCTACGTGAGCGACGGCGCCGAGCAGTTCAGAGCATTTGCCAACTCCATCCTGCCGTGCGAGATGATTGAGACGGACGCGGTGACCGTGAAGGTTTTCGCGTAGCCTGAGTTTGATGGAAACGGAAGATTTATGGATATACTTTTGAAGATTACCGGGACCGCGCGGACGGAGACGGAGGACACGACGGAGACGTTGACGCGGGGCACCTTTTACCGCAACGACGGGGCATTATACTTCTTCTACGACGGCTCGGACGACGAGACGCCCGAGTTGATCACCAACCACCGCATCACGGTGAAGGGCGACCGCGTGGAAGTGCAGAAGCGCGGCGCGATCCAGACGAAGATGGTCATCGCCCCGGGCGAGCTCAACCAATGCGATTACGCGACGCCGTTCGGCATCCTGCGCCTCGACTTCTACGGAACGTCCGTGGACATTTCGGAGACGCCCGAGTGCGTTCGCATCGCGATGAACTACGAGATCCGCATCGACGGCACGGTCGTGTCCGAGAACGACCTCGTCATCGAGGCGACGCCCGGCATCCCGGGCGAGACGATGGCAGCGCCCGCGGAGTGTGCGACCGAAGGCTGCAGCGCTGCGGAAGCCCGAGACTGATTATTTCGTAAAATGAAACCAAAACAAAAAATCGGCACCTGCCTTGCGGCGGATGCCGATTTCATTTTCCGGGTGTTATGCGGGGACGATCACTTGCGGCGAAGGCGGGCGAGAAGGCCCTTCTTCTTCGTGGACTCGTCCTTCTGGAGAACGCCGCGCAGACCGCGGACCTCCATGATGTAGATGCCGCTGATCATCGCCTTGCACTCCTTCTTGACCGGAATGAGGTCGAAGATCTTCTCGTCGCACATCAGCGAAAGAATCTGCGGACCGATCTTTGCCTTGACTACCGGAACCTTCGCGCGGCGCGCATACTTGGGCGTCTGGTCGATTACGACCTGCGGGAACCCGGCGTCGCGAAGCGGCATGCGCTTCTTGTCGATGACGAGCATCGAAGCGGGACGGGCGGCAGCCTTCATCTCCGCCATGGCGGCGTCATTCTTCTTCTGAAGCTTGCGGCCGACGATGGAGAGAACGATGAACAGGATAATAATGACAACGGTGATCACAGCGAGCGTGATCCACAGCCATGTCAAAGCCAAAAACGGTAAATTCGTCACGGGAAACATTCGTTGTACCTACTTTCTTATATCATTTTCAAACCGGAAGCAGTCTCTCAACCACTCCGCAATTGTAACACGGAACCGGTCGGAAATCAACGGGAAACTGACGGAGTTTCCGCAGCCGCCTCAGCGTCCTTCGCCGCAGCGGCCTTTGCGGCCGGAGCGGGTTCATTTTCCGCGGCCGAATCGGCAAATTCCTCCGCCGGGAACGGAAAATCGTGCGCCAGCAACATCTCCTTGATGCGCTCGCGAACCACGTTCGGCAGCGCCACCTTTTCATCGCGCGAAAGCCCGTCCGTCGCGATCGGCTCGCCGACGATTACGGTTACGTGCCCGGCGCGAATCTTCGGAAAATGCTTCTCCAAAATTTCATCGGTTCCGATCATCGCCATCGGCACGATCGGGCATCCGGTGCGCTCCGCAACCTTCAGGCTGCCCTGCTTGAACGGAAGCAATCCCTCACCTCGGTTGCGCGTGCCCTCGGGCTCGATGAACATCGAGAAACCGTCCTTCGTGTCGGCGATGGCCGACTGGATCGTCTTAAGGCCTTCCTTCGGGTTGCCGCGGTTGAGGAATTTGCAGTTGAGAACGCGCATCCACCAGCTCAAAAACGGCGTGTGGCGCATCTCGTATTTCGCGATGAACGAAGTGCTGTGCGATGCGGGAATCGTGATGTACCCCGCGAAAATATCATACATGCTGCGGTGGTTGCCCGCAAAGAGCACCGCCGTGTCCTTCGGAATATTCTCGCGCCCCTCGATCGTGATCCGCCCGCCCGAGAGCAGGAAGATCGGCCAGAAGCACACATACTTCGCAAACGGCTGCCCGAGCTTCGAAGCCGCCTTCTTCGAGACAAGCTTCAACAGCAGAAACAGAATCAAAAACGGCAGCGTCACGATGCTCATCACGCAAATATACAGCAGAACCAGAACTGTCCGTACCATGACAAAACCATCCCTTTCCGAAAGTCCTCCCGGCGTCCGCAGCACTTGCGTCCCGCCGGTCCGGCGGCTCTTCCGCCGCCGCCTCCGATAATTGTACTGGAAAAGCGTTCATTTGTCAATGAAACCGCCGCCGATTACACCCTGATCACGCGCCGGTTGCGCCCCGCGCCCCCGGCCCTTTCGCCACTGCCGTCCGCCGCAAAAAACAACAATAAAAAAAACTGCCCCGAAACCATAAAAAACCATTGCATGCGATCCTTCGTTATGCTATCCTACAACGTAAGATATTTGGTCGCTTTTTATGGGGAAAATCAAACGGGGGCAAATCTGCGGAAACGCAGAGACGCAAAACTTGAAGTCTAACGCAATAACGGGCGATGTCATAAACCATTGTTATTGCCATGATAGTTCGGTTGCAATAATTCGATTATTGCAGCCGTTTTTTGTTTTTTCCATATTCAGCAGGGTCATCAACGGAGGGCATCACGATGAAAGGTAATTGGGTGTATCGTCGCAGAAAGCTGGCATTGTTGGTCGTTCTGGTCATGTTGGCTTCGCTTTTTGCACCGGTAGTGCAGGAAGCGGAAGCTAAGGCGAGCGACGTGACAATCAGCGCGGAGTATGTTTTTGATTCAACGGGAATAACCGTTGAGGCTTCTGATGCAATCATTCCTCCCGGCACAGATTTGCTGCTTCAGGAGGAGGTTGCTTCGCTAAACCTGGAAATTGAAAATCAGGAGGCGATGCGAAATGTCGGCGGGCTCGGGGTATCCTTTGCCATTACGGCAGATACAAAAACAGTCAGCGCACCGGCAGCCGGAAAAGAAGCCACGATCACCATTACCGGAAAAACCGGAACTTTGCGTGCAGACGCTAGAAAGGATGCTTCGTTCGTAGGAACAAGTGTCAATGGTAATAAGGTTACTCTTAAGATCGGCAAAAACACAGGCAACGCCAGAACCGGGCATGTGGATATAACCGATATGGGAAACAATTCTTCGGTTACGATCACCGTTAATCAGAGTGGGGCACCCAAACCGACGAACACTCCGACGAACACTCCGACGAATACGCCGACGCCTAAAATGACGGCTAGTCCGACAACCGTTTCGTTTGGCTCCGGCGGCGAAAGCAAATCCGTAACGGTGAGTAATTACAGAGGCTCGATCCGTGCTGACCGGAATTCCGATGCATCCTGGGTATCTACCAGTGTAAGCGGTGGTAAAGTTACCATTACTGCGTCGAAAAATACGGGCGGAGCAAGAACGGGCCATGTGGATATTACAGACACGGGCAGCGGTCAATCCGTCAGGATTACGGTAAAGCAGAGTGCTGCGCCCACACCGACCCCCACGAATACAAGTACGCCGACGCCCAAGTTGACGGTCAGCTCTACGAGCTTGAGTTTTTCTGCCTCCGGTGAAAGTAAAACCGTAACGGTGAGCAATAACAAAAGCTCGATCCGTGCGGACAAGAATTCCGATGCATCATGGGTGTCCACCAGCGTAAACGGCACCAAAGTCACAATTACTGCGTCGAAAAATACGGGCGGCGCAAGAACGGGTCATGTAGATATTACAGACACGGGAACCGGTCAAACGGTAAAGATTACAGTGTCTCAGTCGGCAACGCCGACAGCGGGACCGACGAAACCCGTTACACCGGAGCCGACGGTTAAGCTGACCGTTAGTGCATCAAGCTTGAGTTTCATTGCCGACGGAGAAAGCAAAACAGTAACTGTAAGCAATAACAAGGGCACTATCCGCGCCGATCGAAACTCCGATGCATCGTGGGTTTCTACGAGCGTCAGCGGCAATAAGGTTACCATTACAGCTTCGAAAAACACGGGTGCGGCAAGAACCGGCCATGTGGACATTACGGATACGGGAAGCGGTCAAACGGTAAAGATTACCGTTACACAAAATGTGGCGACTGTGACTCCGATACCATTGAAGGTCAGCAGCACCAGTATCTATGCCGGATATGAGAGTAAAAGTTACACCATTACGGCAGAAGACAGCACCGGCACGTTGCGTGCTGATCTGAATTCCGATGCCTCCTGGATTACCGCGACTGTGAGCGGTAAAACGGTTACGCTCAAGGTTTCAAGAAATGCCGGTAGTGCCAGAACCGGCCATGTGGATATCACGGACACCGGAAGCGGACGTACGGTTAAGATTCTCGTTGCGCAAAATGCGGCACCGACACCGACACCTACGCTTAAATTGACGGTTAGCAGTGAGAGTATCAACGCCGGGTCAGATGGCGGAGAGTATAAGATTACGGTTGGAAACAGTCAAGGAACGTTGCGTGCCGATCCGAATTCGGATGCATCGTGGGTTACTGCCAGCGTGAGCGGAACCACGGTTACGCTTAAAGTGAAAAGAAACAACGGCAGCGCAAGAACCGGTCATGTGGATATCACGGACACCGGAAGCAGTCAGACCGTAAAAATTCTTATAAAGCAAAATGCGGCACCGAGTCCGACGCCGACGCCGAAGATGACAGCAGACCACACGAGCGTGACGTTTACTCCGGATGCAAGGGATTTTTCGATAACAATAAGCAACAGTCGTGGTACACTCCGAGCTGATGCGCGTTCTGATGCGTCCTGGGTCAGAGCAACGGTGAAGGGAACAACGGTTGTACTTAGCGTGAGCCGAAATACCGGCAGTGAAAGAGTCGGGCATGTGGAAATTACCGATACAGGAAGCGGTCAGAGAGTTGTGATTACCGTCACGCAAGAAGCCGCACCGCCTCCTACGCCGATCCCCGACCTCAAAGTCAATCATGACTTGCTGGGATTCCCGTCTTCTGCCGGAAGCAAAGATATTATTCTCTCGAATCTGCTTGGAAACAGCTGTATTATTGTTCGCAACAACGCAGATACAACAGGGTGGGTAGTCGTAAAAAGTAACAGCGAAAGCTCCTATACCGTAAGAGTAACCGCAAACACGACCGGAGAAATCCGTAGAGGAACGATTGAATTCGTTGATACATCAAACGGTCGGTCTGTTAAGGTTACCATCAATCAGAGCAATGAGTTGTATTGCAGGATTACATATGAGGCAAACGGCGCTATAGATGAGACTTACTGGCCACAATTCAGAGAGGCTACACAAGGTCAGAAGCTGACAGGTTTTGTGCCTTCGGCACCGGGTGCCAAGGCTTATATGGCGTTCGACGGATGGTATACCGTGAAAGCATCCACCGGCGGAAAGTTGTACACGGAAAATTCCGTGGCACCTTTTGTGGATCAGATGACCTTGTATGCTCGTTGGAGAAATAAGAAATACACAATAGTATTTGAAGGGAACGGGCAGGACAACGGTATGATGGAGAACATACCTGCAGAATGCAACAATCCTGTTGACCTGCCGGGAAACAAGTACATCAAATCCAAGAAAGTGTTCGCCGGTTGGAACACAATGCCGGATGGCAGCGGAACGAAAATTGATGACAAGGCAAGAGTTCTCAATCTCGTCGACCCGTTTGAAAAGGATGGATCGGCAGTTCATTTGTATGCGCAATGGGAGGATGCGGTCATCGTTAAGGTGACGTTTGATGCCAATGGCGGAGTCTTTCCCGATGATATGAAGGATAAGACGACGAAGGATGTAACGTACACGCAGGAGTATGGTGAGCTTCCCACCGGTCTTACGCATCCGGACGGATTGCTTTTTGACGGATGGGAGACGGCCGATCACGTGGCCGTAACGCCGCACACCACGGTAGACACCAAAGAAGCTCATACGTTGTATGCGAAATGGAGAGCGGCTCAATATATTATCCATTTCAACGGAAACGGCAACATTTCCGGTTCCATGGAAGATATGGTCGGAGAATACGGGAAAACGGTCAAGTTCCCGGGTTGTGAGTTCGATGATGGTAATCAGTTTGACTGTTGGGGTGTGAATCCGGACGGAACCGGAAGAACATTTGCTAAGAACACGCGGGACGTTCTGCTCAAAAACGGCGAAACAAATATAAAAGAGATTACGCTGTATGCACTTTGGAAGGAGAAACCTTTCTCAATCGTATACTGTGACGGTTTTTCTGGCGAGCAGTTGTATAAAGAGCCGAAGGAAAAGGTGATTCATAAGTATTATCCTTATGTAGCTCCTTCGATTCCCGGATTGTATTTCTACGGATGGAGCAAAACTCAATCGCCGAACGGCATTGCACTGGTAGATAACTTCCGTGATAGTGATATTGTTATGTATGCGGGCAGACCCACGATTCTAACGTGGTGGGATCAGTTCGCCATGGATAAAGTATACTCTGTTTATGGCGTGGTTGAGAAGGCTGATAAAGTCTCTGTGATTTTCCATCCGAACGGCGGATCCGGCGGACCGGGAATCAAGCATTATGATAAGCCGAGCTATTATGCGACATATGACCTTCCGACAGAGGAACCGCAGCGGGATGGTTACTTCTTTGACGGCTGGGCAACAAATCCGACGGCTTTCCAGCAGGAACTTGTCGATAAAGTCGAAGTACGCAGTAATGACGGTTGCCAGATTTTATTCGCAAGATGGGTTCCCAAGTGGACATATGTTAATCTGGATTACAACTTCGACGACGTGACGGACTGTGTTCCGATCGATCTTACCGATCCGGTTTATGTATTTGACGAGCCGAAGTTGCTTTATAAGAAACCTTATTACACCTTTACGGGATGGAAAGCGGCGGACGGAACAATTTATCAAAAGGGTGATGAAATCACTGTTCCGGATGAGGGCTTAAGCTTCACTGCCCAATGGGAGTTGACGAAATATAAGATTTCTTATGTTGACCGGTATACGCTAAAAGAACTTGATTCCGATGTCCTGTACTACTATGAATCTATCACTTCCAAGGAATATCGGATCGCAGGGAAAGAATTCCTTGGATGGGTTACAACCATAGGTGTTGTTCCTGTGTTTGTTCCCAAGGATGCTGAAGTATGTGATTTTGTAGATCCGTGGAGCACAGACAGCGAGCTTAAGTTGTTGACGTGGTATGGGGATACCGCACTCCCGGGATTGCCGACATTCAAGGTTTGTTACCATTTGAACGCCCCGGATGCCAGCGGAGGACCGGCTTCTTCGACTCTGGGAGATTCAGCGACATGCACGGCCATAATCCCGACCGACGTGCCGACAAGACCGAATAGTTTCTTCCGCGGATGGAGTCGTACTCCTAACGGTCCGCCTGTGTGCTACGCCGGACCGCTCCTGTGCCTGGACGCTCCGGCTACAGGTGAAGTGATACTTTATGCTGTCTGGGGATCCGAATACTCCTGTGTGCTTGATTGTAACGGTACGACAGGCACATTTGTCAAATCATTTAAAGTTGACAAAGTGCCGGGAACAAAGATTAAGCTTCAGGATTATGAGTATCTCTTTGGCTGGCCGGACGGGTATTTTATAAGCGGCTGGGGGCTTACGCCGGACAAAGTCACTTACAAATATGATGAGACGTACACCATACCGCTAAGTGACGTTCGTCTATATGCTATATGGGAACCGAAAGTGTGTCGAGTAAGTTTCAGAGACGGTATTTCGGGCAGAGAGTGGTCTCATGTAGACACTACTGTGGGCTCAACGATTGATATACCTTACTTCAAAGCAATTGAAGAAAGTGCGCCGGGATTTGAATTCACAGGCTGGACTACCGGAAGGTCTTATGACGAACCTCCGGAGTACGGAAAGACCGGAAAAATAACTGTGACGGAAGATATGACGATCCTGACAACATACACTCGTCTTCCGGCTACCGAAGGAGTGTTTACGATCGAGTATATTCCTAACGGAGGTACGGGAGGCCCCGGTGAAGCGAAGCATCCTGCCGGGGAAGTGACACTGTCGACGATCGAACCGACGCGTGACGGTTATGACTTCGGTGGCTGGACTTTGGTGAACCAATACGATCAATATGTTTATTTCCCCAGATATCCGAAAGGCGAAATCAACAAAATTGTCGGTCAGGAAGGAGAAAAAATCGAGCTGTATGCGTTCTGGACTCCGGTTGCAAGCAACTCATTAAAGGATGATCTTGAATACGCATATGGTGAAGATGCCATTAATGACGATTTCTTCTACCAGCCGTACGAATCTAAAACGGATTGGGAAAAAATAAACAATACCACGTACTATATTGTTCGAACAGAGGACGCGGACAGGACACACCTAACTAAGACGTTCAAGAGTACCGTTCTTCTGATGGAATACAAAAACCGCAGATGGGAATTACGTGCATACGGAACCCATGAAGGTTTATGGGATCGAATCCGGATGGAAATCCTTACTTCGGTGACGAATGATTGGGAATCTGCGCTGGATACTGCGTTTACCATAGTTAATGCGATCGGTGAAATCGGTGTTGACTGTGTAAGCGTTTATATTCCGGCGGTAGGAGTGATCGTAAAAGGAGTTCATTACCTGAATAAGGTTGGAGATGTTTTGAGGTCCAGAGATGACTATGATTGTATTGAAGACTGGCTGTTTGAAAACGCTGCCGATTTCCTGAAAGACAAAGCACTTGATAAGCTTGACGGAATAGCTCTCGGACAAGTGTTAAAGGTGGCGGCGAAAGCCGGAGTCGATGAAGACGTTGCAAATGCCCTTGTATCGTTGTTCAAGGAGACAGAGCAGAAACTCCGCGAGGAATACGGCGGCGATCCGTCTCAGATGGATCCGTTCGGCGATTATGACAAGGCAATCGAGAAGTTCCAGGAGCGTGTAAAGAGTCAGCACTTCAATGATGTAATTGTGGCGTTAGTGCCCGTGGTCGTTAATAGGATCTATGATCATATCAGTTACAAATAAAAAAATAACAGCGGCACCTGCCGGGGATTGTTTTGTGTGTCAGGAAACACGGCAATAACCGGCAGGCGCAAGGAGACCCAATTGGACAGAATACGAAAAACCATTTTGCTTTTTGCAATTGCTGTTCTCGCATGCGGATTGGTTTCAGCTTGCGGGAAGTCGGATAAAGATGATGACAAATCTGAAAATGACATAACCGCGACTGTGAGTCCGTCGCCGGCGATGACTCTGACACCGACGCTTGTACCATTGGATGTAAAGGCTTTTAAGCACAGCACAATGCCGATGGAGATGAATCTCCCGGAGGGAGCGAAAGTAAACGAGGCAGAAAGCGATCTTGTTGCGGAAACAGCAGAATACATATTGTATGTCTGCGAAATGAATACCTGTGACGGGGAGCTTCTTTACGGTGTGTCGGATTTGCTTTCAGTTGTGAATAATCCGGAACAGAAGGATGCTCTGACTGAAACACTTCACCTGAAGAGTTATTCTGTTCCCGTCGATGCAAAGACGGTGTTCTATGAAAACATTAACGATGTTCCGGGGATTTGGTCTCTGCTTTCGGACATGGAATTCGCTGACAGCCCGGAAAAAACGTCCCGCGGCAACGGCTTTGTTATGATGTATAACAAAAAAGAAGGCCTCGGAGTGTATGTCGTTCTGGGAATCTACAAGAATGCCTCGGTTGATGCCAGAGTTAAGGAAATGCTGCAGTCATGTGCGCTCAGTCTGGTGCAGAGCGATGACGTGAAAGACAAGTATGTTCTTTGGACCGAAACCCTTCCGGATGGCACGAAGGTGAGGGCATCGTTGGGAAATGATATCATTCCGGAAGCGTACCAGGCGGATCAGGGAGTTTGCCTATACTTTGACGAGGAGAAAGTAGGACACTATTTTCTTCAACATTACTTCAAGGTCGGAAAGGCTTCTTCGAAGGAGTACCTTCAGTCTATCATTGATGCCTTTAAGGCAGATGGCACGGAGTTTTCGGAAACGGAAGAAGTAAAAGGAAAACTGTCTTTCCAAAAGGTTACAATGACGCATGAACTCAATGGGAAACAAGTGCAGGAAACCATCTGCGTCGCTGTGGATGACAAAAACTATGTATGGATTGTTGATCTTTTCGGAACACCGGAACAGACAAAAGCGCAGGAGAAGAATCTTTTAATCCTTCTCGGAACGATCCAGGAGAATAAGTAAAGTATACCGTAAACGCCCGGCGGCTGTCCGGGCGTTTGCTTTCCCCGGGACTTGCGAAGCAAGGCGCTCGTGTGCTATGATGTGTTGTGGAAACGGCGTGAGAGGGGCGCGGGCAGGCAATGCGACGCGCAGCATGGCGCCGGATGGAGGTTGGAGATGGACATTCGACTGGGTGATGTGCTCCGGATGAAGAAGGGGCATCCCTGCGGCGGCAACGAGTGGGAAGTGCAGCGCGTGGGGATGGATTTTCGGCTGTTGTGCAAAAAGTGCGGCAGGATGATCATGATCCCGAGGAAGACGGCGGAGAAGAATCTGCGGCTTTTGACGAGGGACGGCGTAACGTACAAGCCGTTCGAGCTGGCGAAGAAGACCGCGCCGGCGGAGATGACGGGCGAGGCGGAGACAGCGCCGGAGGAGTAGGAAAAACGGCCGGTTTCGGCGTTTTGCACGAAACGGATAGGGGCGATTCGGCAGTTTGACGAAGCCTCGTTCGGATGGCGGGTTTGCGGGTGGCGAATGCGGAAAATCCACGGCGCGAAATTTGTGGGAATTTTCCCTTGCTTTTTGACAGAAGCTATGGTAAAATGCAAATCCGTGATATGTTACACAATTTTCCTTGCTCTTGCCGCAAGGCAAGGGCCAGAGACCAAAAGGAGGTGCACGCAACTATGAAGAAGTACGAATTAGCGTTAGTTGTGAATGCGAGAATCGAAGACGAAGCCAGAGAAGAAGTCCTCGGCAAGGCGAAGGCTCTCATTGAGAGATTCGGCGG
>JAFZWG010000018.1 GCA_017617395.1 Lachnospiraceae bacterium | reverse complement strand
TGGCTCATCTCCATTACGGACTGGCCGCTCCCCTGGTAGTCGAGCATCTCTGCTGCGGCTTCCTTCAATACTTCCTCCGGCAACACCGCCGGACCTGCAGAAAAGTTATACACTCTTCCCATGGTTAGTACCTCCTAAATAGAATATATCGTATCCGCAAATGCGGAAAAAATGGTAAGCGGTTTCTCCCCGGGAGAAGAAACTATCTTCCTCAGGGCCGCTTACCCATCATTCTATACCCACGCGCGCGGGAAGTCAAGTGACAGTTGGGGACGGTTCTCAGTTGTCACCGCAAAAAAAGTGACAATTGAGAACCGTCCCCAATTGTCACCTTCTTGTCACATCCTACCGAATCTCACACACGATCACCATCGGGCCGTCCTTTGAAAGCGCCCTCTCCAAAGCCTTGCGGGCGTCGTCGCGGGTGGCGACGCGAACCGCGGGAACACCGAGCGCCTCCGCGATCTTCGCGTAGTCCGCGCGGTCCTCGAAGCTCGTCTGGTAATAGCGGTCGTTGTAGTACACGTGCTGCCAGTGGCGCACCATCTCCAGACCGTGGTTGTCGCACACGATCTCCACGATCGGAAGGCGGTATTTGGCGGCGACCGAAAGCTCGTTCATGTTCATCCGGTAGCAGCCGTCGCCGGCCACATTGATCACGCGCTTGTGCGGACATCCGAACGCCGCACCGATGGCCGCGGGAAGGCCGTATCCCATCGTCCCCAGGCCGCCCGACGTCAGAAGCTGGCGCGGGCTGTGCACGCGGTAATTTTGCGCCACATCCATCTGGTGCGCGCCGACCTCGGTCGTGATGATGCAGTTGCCGCCCGTCATGTCGTCGAGCAGCAGCGCGATCCACTGCGACGAAAGAGCGATCGACGTCGGGTCGGTATACACCTTCTCGCGCGCCGTCAGATCCTCGCGGTAGCGCTGTCTGCACGTATTCATCCAGGTGGCATGCCGGCTCGCCGGAATCTCCGGAAGAAGCCCCTCGAGCACTTCCTTCACGTCGCCGACCGCCGAGACCGCCGTCGGAATATTCTTGTCAATCTCCGCCGGATCGATATCGATTTGTAAAATGCTCGCCTGCTCGCACCAGTCGGGCCGGTTGCCCGTCACGCGCTCGCTGAAGCGCACACCGAGAGCAATCAGGCAGTCGCACTCCGCGATCGCAGCATTGGCCGCACGCGTCCCGTGCATGCCGACCATGCCTAAGTACCGCTCGCCCGTGCCGCTGTACACGCCCTTGCCCATCAAGGTCTCGCACACCGGAGCGTCGATCTTCTCGGCAAATGCAAGCACCGCCTCCTCGGCCCCCGAGATCACGCATCCGCCGCCGACCAGAATCAAAGGTCTCTTCGCCTTGCGAAGCGCGGCGCGGAAGCTTTTTGCGGTCGCCTGGCGAACCGCCGCATCCCCGGCAAATCCGCTCGCGTCCTCGCGGCCGTCCGCCGAGAGCACGCGCCCGTCATGATTGTCGTCCGTCCGTTTCGAGGCCTCGTACGCGGCCTCCATCTCCTCGGTCCACTCCGCGGTCGTCACATCGCGCGCGATGTCGACGAGAACCGGGCCGGGCCGTCCGCCCGCCGCGATCGCATACGCCGCGTCCATCGCTCCGCGCAGCTCGCGGATGTCCTTCACGAGGAAGTTATGTTTGGTAATCGGCAGAGTGATGCCGAAGATATCGATCTCCTGAAAGCTGTCCTTGCCGATGGAGTCCACGGTCACGTTGCACGTGATCGCGATCAGCGGAACGCTGTCCATCATTGCGGTCGCGATGCCCGTAACCAGGTTCGTCGCGCCGGGACCGCTCGTCGCCATGCACACGCCGACCTTGCCCGTCGCCCTCGCGTAACCGTCCGCAGCGTGCGCGGCGCCCTGCTCGTGCGCCGTCAGCACATGGCGAACCGCAGTCTGCCGGTACATGGCATCGTAAAGCGCCAGATTGGTCGCACCGGGGTAACCGAACACAAGGTCCGTCCCGTGCTCCCGCAGGCATCGAATGACAAGTTCACTGCCGTTCATGTGCATGTTCTCCTCTCCGAAAAATGTAATCAAACTTTTTATACGTCCGCAGCGCGGCTCCTACTGCCCCGCACCGGGTGTCGGCGTGAGCTGCGGTGTCGGCGTGCCGGCGTTGTTTGCGTCAGCATTTGCCGCATCGGAATTGCCGTCCTCCGAAGCGTCATCGCCGCGGGCACTCTTCACGGTGCTCCAGTCGACGGTCTTGATATTGTCGCCCCAGAGCTGCTTCGCGAGCTTCTCCATGTACGCCTTCGTAAACGTCTTGCCCTTGCCGAAGTGGCGGCAGCCGTGCTCCTTCTCGAGCTCCTCGGTGTAGTCCTGCAGTGCGTAGACGCGGAAGTTGACGCTCTGGCCGAGCGCCTTGCTGTCGTAATTCCAATGGTTCACCAGCGGGATGACGGTGCCTTCTTTGATGTATTTGCCGTCCTCGCCCTTGTAAAATTCAAGATACGCCATTCCCTCGAGCTCGCACTCGGCCTGCTTGAAGATCGAGAGGAAGTTGCCGAGCGAGTAGTAGACAACCATCTTGTGGCCATCCTCGCCGGTCACCCACTCCATGGGCTGGCAGATGTGCGGGTGCGCACCGACCACGGCGTCCACACCGAGCTTTAAGAAATGCTTCATGTAATCCTTCTGATACGAGTTGGCCGACATCTGGTACTCGTTGCCCCAGTGCACGAAGACAACGACGAAATCCGCCAGCTCCTTGGCCTTCTGGACGTCCTTCGTCACGCGGTCCTTCGAGAGAATGTCGACCGAGTACGGTGCGTCCTTGGTCGCCGTGTTAAGGTTCATGCCGTACGTGTAATTGAGCAGCGCGATCGAGATGTCGTACTTCTTGACCACCTTGATGGTGTTCTGATCCTCCTCGCTGTCGTGCAGTCCCAAAAGCGTCACGTCGGGATAGTTCGTGCGCCAGAAGCGGACCGTGTTCTGAACCGCCTTCCAGCCGTGATCGGACGCGTGGTTCGTCGCCGCGGTGATCACGTTAAATCCTGCCTTCACAACCTCGTGTCCGACCTCGTCGGGCGAGTTGAACGTCGAGTAGCCGTGGTACGAGCCCCAGCGCGTCTTGCTGCCGATGAACTCCTGCTCCTTGGCCGAGCCGACGTAGCCTTCGTCACCGCCGATCACCGTCTCCTGGTTGATGACCGCAAAATCGGCCATCTCCGCGTATCTCTTGATGTAATCGTAGTTGTGGCTGAAGTCGAACGTCTTCGTCTCCTTGTCGTAGCCGTCCTCCAGCATGTACCAGTCGTAGAGGTTATCGCCCACCGCGACCATGTTCACCACGTTCGGCGTCGGCGTCGGTGTCGGCGACGGTGAGGGCGACGGGCTCGGTGAGGGCGACGGTGTCGATGTCGCGGTCGGTGCCGGCTTCGTCGGGGTCGGCGTGTTCTTGCCGCTTCCCGATCCGCCGAAGATTCCGGACATCGCGATTCCCATAATCAGCAGCGCGATCACGCCGATTCCGCAGATGATCAGCGCGATCCGGCGCTGGCGCTTCTTGCGCTGCTTATATCTCTTGTATTGTTCTCTTGTCATCATGGTTCCCAATGGTATCAACCTCCGTAAAATGCTTCCCCCGTATCATACCCGCGCTTCCTACGCAAGCCCCGGCTTGCACGGCCGTCCTTCCAGACGACGGTAATGGTAATACAATTCCTCCGTGGCCAGCGCCATCTTCGTCACCGCAAAATCCCGCCCGTGCGGATACGTGTACCACGTGTCCTCGAGCGTGTTGAGATCCACGCAGTCGCCGAATTTGCCGAGGTATTCGTACTCGATGTGCACCGAATACTGCGTCTTCGCATCGATCTCCATGGAAAACGGATTCCCCTCGTCATCGACGCCGCTCACATGAAAACCGGTCATGTCGTGGCGCATCGTGCCGTTGCCGAGGCGCACAAACTTCTTCGCGTTCGGCAGCGAATCCACATGCACCTCGAGGTCGCCCGTCGAGTACGTCCCCGCCTCGACCTCGGCGCGCACGTTCGCGCGTTCCCACTCATACCAGTCCGGAATATGCGTAAAATGAGGAACTGCATTTTCCGCGCTCTGCGCCGCTGCCGCATCTGCGCTTCCCTGCTCCGTCGCGCCGTCGAAGGACAGCTCCGAGAGCGGGCTCATCGTCCAGCTGCTGCCGCACGCCTCGCAGAAGAGCTTCGTGCCCTTGCTGTTCATGCGGAACTCGGTTTTGCACACGGGACACTGGTAGAGCACCTTGTGAAGGCCCTCCGCGCGCCCCTCGTATTTCGTCGCGATGCCGCGCTCCTTCTGCCATGCGAAGTCGTCGTATTGGAACATCTCGAGGATCTTCCGGTTGACCTCGTCGACCGTTGCCGCCGCAAGCTCCTCCGCGGTGAAGATACATGTCATCTCCGCCTCCGTCGGCTTGATGCCGCGGTCGTGCAGATTCCAAAACGGAGAATTGGCGTGGTGGCCGTGGCAGATCATCGTAACCACGGGCACCTTCAGGACTTTGCATAATTTGCCGAGAGACTCCGGCAAAACAGCCGTCGTCCCGCAAAGAGAATATCTCGCCTCCGGGTAGATCACGGCCACGTCGCCGTTTTTGATCACCCTGCTCAGTTGACGCACAAGTACGATATCGTTTGTGAATTTCCGCTTGCAGATGCAGCCCACGTTGCGCAGAAGCTTCTCTCTGCCGATGAAGCCGTCGATGGCCACGACATAGTTCGCCCGCTGCGGAAAGATCGCCTTCGTCGCGACCTTGAAGTCGAGAAATGCATTGTGATTGCACAGCAATACATACGGAGCCTTCAGCTCCTCCGTGCGCACCTTCGTGATCTTCGCGCGGTGCTTCCACACGTCCGGCAGGCTCAGTAAGATTGTGATCGGCCGCAGATACCACTTCGTCCGCACCGGCGGCTTTGCCATGTCAAACCGTTCAAAGTTCTTGCAATCCATGGGTTTGCTCCTTCCGAATCGGAATCCACAAAAATCAAAGCTATCATACCATAGAAACCGCGCGGTCGCAAGCCCCCGCAGAAACCGAAAGGGACCGCCCGCAGGCGGTCCCCCGTGATTCCGATTCGATTTTACACCCGCTCCATCCGAAGCAGGATCGCCTTGTCGTTGAAGGCTTTCACATCGTCCGAGCCGACGCCGATGAAGTTCTTCCCGAAGAGGTCGAAGAAGTTCGCCTTCACACGGAACTGCGGAAGGCGTCCGATCACGCGCTCGCCGTCCCACAGAAGGGACGTGTTGACGAGCAGGCTCATGTCGCCGTTCGCGTCCATCGGGCTGCCGGTGGCGTTCATCGGGATGATCGCCGGCCGACCGGCCAGAAGCTCCTTCACGGTCTTCTCGCTTCTCTTAATGCGGAGGTTAAGGCCGCCGACATACGGAAGGTCCGCGTAATTGTGGCCTGCCGACTTCGTGTGCGGCACATTGTACTTCTTCGCGACGCGCTTGTCCGAGATGCCGGTCTTGATGACGCCGTTCTCGATCAGCACAAGCTTCTCCTCCGGGATGACGCAGCCTTCGCCGTCCCAGAATCTCGTAAACCAGGCCTCCTTCTCGCCCGCGTCGTGCTCCATCGAAAAATCCTCGCTGAACACCTTCTCGCCGACCTTCCCGCTTAAGCGCGACGTCCCGAGCGCAAGACCCTCCGCGTTCAGCTCGCTCTGCAGCATGCCGGTCAGACCGTAGTACTGCATGACGATCACAATCTCCTCCGGAAGTTCCGCCATCGTCTCGTAGTTTCCGAGATAGAGGTCCGCCATCGTGCGGAAGATCGTGCCGTCGTCGAATTTGCGGAAGTTGAAGCCGAAGCTGCCGTCTATGATATCGACGCTGTCCTTATGCTTGAACTGGATGCTTACGCCGGCGCACGCATCCGAGCTGGCGTAGTCGATTCCGAGATCATTTTTCAACGTGTACTCGATGCTCTCCGTCCGGATTCCGCCGGAAAATGTAAACCGCGGATAGTTGTCCGTGAGGTACTTCATGTACTCCTCCGACGCGGCCATCAGCTCGCTGTCCGAGAGTTCGCTCTCGCGCTTGTCGCGTCTGCGGACATCGCCCGACTCGGGCGTGAACGGATACGGTCTCGCGCGCTCCGGATCGGCCTGCGCTCTCGCAAAGCCCTCCTCGTCGTCGACCTCGCCGATGCAGTGGAAGATGCCGACCTTCTCATTGTCGTACACGCGGTACGAGCTCTCCACGGAGTTGACGCGCTCGAACGCCTTGGGCTTATTTTCCTCGAACGTCATCTTGCTTACTCTACTGTGCACACCGTGCTTTTCTCTGATTGCCATCTCGTAAAATCCCCCTTAACCTACCTGTAATTTGCGCACGCGGATCGTCGGGCCGCCTGCGGACACCCGCACGGTCTGTCCCATTTTCCCACAGGTGTACGTGTCAAAGATCTCAAAATCCGAACCGACGCGGTCGATGTCGAACAATGTCTGGAACACCGAACCGCTCAGCATGCGCACACGGATCGGTTCGCAGATCTTGCCGTCGCGGATGCGGTAGCACACGGTCGCGTTCATGACAAACGTCGCGCTTCCCGTGCCGTCCGACACCATGTAGACGTAGATGCCGTCCTTCGTGTCGGCGATAATGTCCTCGAAGGAATCCTTGCCGCCCGCCATGTAGGTGTTGGTCATGCGTACAACCGGGCGCCGGAAGTAATCCTGCGCGCGGCAGTTGCCGGTGAGCTCCTCCGAAAGTGCCGCTGCCGATGTCGAGTCGTGCAGTCTGCCGGTGAGCACGCCGTCCTTGATGAGCCACGTCGCACGGGCCTTCGTGCCCTCGTCGTCGTACGGAATGTAGCCGTGCTGCACAAGCGCGCCGTCGTCGCAGATGGACACCAGGTCGGAGCCGACCTTCTTGCCGAGAACCCACTCGTCGCGGAGCTTCTGGTCGTTGAGCATGAAATCCGCCTCGCTCTTGTGGCCGAAACTCTCGTGCGCGAACATCGCCGTCGTGATCGGCGAGAGCACGCAGGTGTACTCGCCGGGCTCCAGTTCGACTGCATTTTTCAAATAATCGATGTAGCGGTCGCGCTCCGCGAGCGCCTCGTTCTCATGTCCGAACATTTCCTCGGGCGTCACGCCGAAGTACTGCCGTCCGCCGTTGATCTGCTGCCCGTCCACGGTGATCGCGTAGAAGATTCCGCACGAGCACATCTGGTAATCGTACACGATGGCGCTTCCCTTGCTCGAGTAGAAGCTCTTCTTCTGATACTCGCCGCCGACGCCGATGCTCCAGGAGCTCACCTCCGGAACCGACGCGTCCACACACTTCTCGACGTAATGGTTGAGCACCTTCATGAAGCGCTCTCTTGTGATGTTGCAAAGCTTGTTCTCCCCCTCGTACACAAGCCGCTCGTCCCGGTTGACCTCCAAAAGGCGGATTGCCGGGTTCTCGTAAATCGCCGGATCGGGCGTCGCCAGCTCTGCCAGCGCGTCCAGCTCCTTCTGAATCTCGGAAAGATCATTGGTCGACGTCGTATACCACAATTTTCCGTCGTAGACGCGGATCATCGCGCCGATCTCCGGCCGCGCAAAATCCCTCGTCAACTCCCCGTTGAACATGCTCATCGTCGTGGAGTACGACTCCTCGATCCGGATGTCCGAGTACAGACCCTCCGGAAAATGATACTTCTCACTCATGGTTTCTTCCTCGCATTTTTCGTGTTTTCTTCTCAGTTTTCTTTTCCCCGTTGCGGTTACCTGCACTCCCGCCTACTCGCATTCCCGCTTACTTGCACTCCCGCCTACTTGCACTCCCGCAGCTTCGAGCGGTCCGCCCAGCTCTTCGTCCGGCTGGAGGTCTGCATCGTGTAGCCCTGCGGCGGATTCAGGTACGAGTCGGTCAGCGCGAAAATTCCGGTGAACAGGCCGCCCAGCGTCGGGTGCACCCCGTACACCTCCTGGTTGGCGTTGTCGGCGCCGACCAGCTGCACCGCAAACACCGGCGCCTGGCTGTCCGCCCCCACATTGTGCTGCATGTAGTCAAGCATCTCAGCAATCTTATCCTTCGGCACGCCGGTCGCCTTCGCGATCGTCGGAATGCTCGCAAACTCGCCGCTCTTTAGCGTGTACAGATACCCGAGCACCTTCAGATTGTCCTGATCCGACAGCTTACCGAAAAACTCGCGGATCGCGACCGTGTCGAAGAACCATCGCTCGAAGCCCTGATCGTCCTCCGGCTGACGAAGGAAGATGTACATGTCCTTGTTCCGGTCGAGCCGCATGAACGTAAATCCTGCATCGAACGACACCGCACTCGCGGTTCTCGCCGCGCCTTCCTCCATCGGCGGCCTCTCGAAAAATTCCGTCGAATTCCGCCAGCTCGCGACCTGCATCGCCCACAGCAGGCGATGGATCCGGTCGATGTACTTCTTCTGTTTTTCGTTGTAATCGCCGTCCTCGCGCCACATCGCCGACAGCGTGTTCACGATCTCCTGCTCGACCGAAGCGCGCCGCCCCTCACGGCCGTACAAAAAGTCAATGGAAACATTGAAATAGTCCGCGATCCTCGGAATCAGATCCCCCTCCGGGTAGCTTCCGTTCTCCCACTTCGACACCGCCTGCGCACTCACCCCCAGGAAGTTCGCCAGCTGTTCCTGTGTCACCTTCGCCTCCTTGCGAAGCGCCTGTAACGATTCACCAAACCCCATCTTGTTCTCCTTTCTTCAGGCGAACTCAACTCCCCCCGCTCGCCTTCCGGTTGATTTAGCTGCATTATAACACAATCATCGGTTGAGCGGTAGCTCAAATTCAAATATAAGTTTAGTTTCAAGTAGAATTCTACCGACAAAATCAACTGTGGGTTGGATTGCAGGACAAAAAAAGATGACAAGGGGACAGTCCCCAATTGTCATCTTTTTGTTTTTGTAATTTTGTCACCTCAGATGACAACCGGGGACTGTCCCCTTGTCATCTAAATAACCAGCCCGGTCGCTTCGTCGATGCCGAGCACAATGTTCATGTTCTGGATTGCCGCGCCGGACGCACCCTTGCCGAGGTTGTCAAAGCTGCTGGCAACAACGATCCGGTCATCGTTGCCGGTGACGTAGATCGCGAGATCGTCGCGGCCGGACATCTCGTCGGAGAAGATCGCTCCGCCCTTGTCCGCCTCAGCGCCGACCGGCAGCACCTTGATGAAGCGCTCGCCCTTGTAGTGCTCGGCGTATACGGCGTTGATATCCGCCACGGACACCTTCTTCGTCAGAAGGTCGGTGAACAGCGGAACCTGCACAACCATGCCGCTGAAATAGTCGGTCGTCATCGGTGAGAACAGCGGATCGCGGTCGATTCCGCACAGCGCCTTCATCTCCTTGAGGTGCTTGTGCGACTGGCCCCAGGCGTACATTCTGGCCGCGCCGTACTTCTTGTCGCGCCCGGTGTCCTCATACTGAGCAATCAGCTTCTTGCCGCCGCCCGAGTAGCCCGAAACCGCAAAGCACGAGAGCGGATAATCCTTCGGCAGAAGGCCCGCCTTGACCAGCGGATACACGAGGCTGATGAAGCCGGTCGCGTAGCAGCCGGGGTTCGCGATTCTTCGGGACGCCGCAATCTTCTCGCGCTGTCCGCCGCAAAGCTCCGGGAAACCGTACGCCCAGCCCTCCGCGGTTCTGTGCGCCGTCGAGGTGTCGATGATCACGGTGTCGGGATTTTCCACGAGCTTGACCGCGTCGATCGCCGCCGCATCCGGCAGGCACAAAAATGTGATGTCGGAGGCGTTGATGAACTTCCTGATCTCTGTCTCGTCCTTGCGCAGCGCGCTGTCAATCTTCAAAATCTCAATGTCGGTTCTGTCCTTGAACCGCTCGAATATCTTAAGGCCGGTGGTCCCTTCCGCACCGTCGATGAAAATCTTCTTCATGTGAGAATCACTCCTTCCGGGCCGAGCCCTCGCATAACCGGTTGCATTTTTCGCTTGTTCCGCTCATAGTTATGCATAAATTCACGATATACGCGATATTATACACAAGAAAATGCCGTTGTCAAGCGTTTTTCCAGCATTTTCCGCTAGTTCAGCGCATACATTTCCGCCATCCTGCCGTACCGCGACAGCTCCGCGCTCAGGCGACGGTAGTCCTCGCTGCGGTTCGCCGCGTCCGCGCGCCCCGCCGGCACATCGTTCCACGAGCCCATTCCGCCGAACACCTGCGAGTACAACGCCGCATTGTACAGCCGAAGCTTCGCGCCCGTCATCTTCGGAAAATGCTTCCTCATCTGCTCGCTCATCCCCGGCTCCGCCGCGTCCGTCAGCACCCGGCAGCCTTCCCGGAACCGCCCTCCGAAATACTTCTCACCGATGTCCTTGCAAAGCTCCGCAAGCTCCTTGTAAACGCGCGCAAGCTCCTCCGAGCAGTCGGTAAACTTCGGCCAATCCGCGGGTGCGCCCGTGACCTCGCGCTCGGTGTAGTCGACCGAGTAGACGGGCCATTTTTCCTTCCGGCGGACGGTCCTCTCCATCCACCAGCGCTTCACCTTGAATTCGCGCTCCACTTCCGTCCACTGCGTGCGCTCCGCCACCGGCGTCCAGTACGTCTTCCTCCCGTCCGCAAACACCGTGAGCACACCCCAGAGCCGGCTGTACGTAAAGCCCTGCTCCTCAATCTCCTGCTCGGTCTGCCCGTACAGCGCGTACGCGTTCACCAGGCCTCGCTTCGCAAGCGCCTCGCGCCACTCTGCCGCGGACACCGCAACGCTCTCCTCCGCGCCCCCCTGCGCAATCGGATGAAACGTGATCTTCTCGACGTCAAACGCAAGCTCAAAATCCTGCCCTTCCGGCACATCCCGAAGGTATGCCGCCAGCTCCGCAATCTGCGTAAAATTCATATGCATTTCCCCCTTAGTCTTCTCCCTCGCGGCTTTCGCCATGCCTATTGTACCATATCCGGGCGCCTCAGTCTACTTCCACGGCCGCTCGCGCCCGAGCCATCCGTTGTCGCGCCAGTACCGGAAGTCCAGGCTGTCCGGATTTGTCTTGCCGACGCTCTTTTGAAGCATCCGGATGGCGAAGAATTTGCCGCGGGTAATCAGGCCGGTACGCCCGGGCTTCGCGTAGTTGATCTTCTTCATCTTCGCCGCTGTCTTCTGCAGTTTCTTCGTCATCGACGCGCGCTTCTTCTCCGGCAGTTTGTCCCAGTGAATGTCGTTCATCAGCCGGAACCCGCACGACTTAATCGTGCTGACTCCCCACCACGACAGACTGTCGCGCATGTCCTTCACCGTCGAGCCGACGCCGCCGCCCAGACATTGCGAAATGATAACCGCACGCTTCCCGAACATCTCCTTCGCCGGCCGGTGCGGCATCCACCGATACCCGAAATGGTCGAGCAGATTCTTCATCGCGGCGCTCACATGGTACACGTACACCGGCGACACGAACACCAGCAAATCCGCCTCCAGCAGCGACTTCTCAATCGCGCTCACATACGCCGCATCCTTGCACCGTTCCTCGCCCTGCAAAAAGCACGCCGTGCATCCCGCGCAGAAATTCGGGCAATCCTTCGGCAAATAATACTCCGTAATCTCCGCCGCGCCCCGGAACGGTTCCAAAAAAAACTCCTTCAGGCGATATGTAACGCCATGCTTCTCCGATCCGTTGATCACTGTGATTTTCATAACATTTTTCCTTTTTCCTTTGCTATTTCCCAACCTCTTCAATCACCCACCTCTGTTCACCCTCGGCGCCCGGGGTGCAAAGCTGCGCGAGGCCGCCGGACGGGATGGTCAGGACGCGGCCGCTCTCGTAGGGAGTGCGGATGGCGTAGGTGCCGTCTGCATTTTCCGAGAGGTACCAGCTTTGGGCGTCGAAGTAGCCCGTGAAGTAGCAGAGGCCGATTGAGTTGCCCTCGGCGTCCCACGCGTTTGAGAGGTCGATGAGCAAAGTCGGGTAGGCCTTCGGCGAGAGCTCGAAGCGGTTGTTACCCGCGTAGCGGATGCTCCAGACGCACGGCTCGGCGGAGAGTGAGAGCGCCGGATCGCCGTCCTTGCCGCTTAGGTAGCCCTGCCCGTCGGCGCTGCGGATCACGAACTCGCCGAGGTTGTAGACGTTTCGCTTAATGAGCGGCCACATCTTCGGGTACATGCCAACCAGCTTGACCGTGTCGCCCTGCGTGTACGGAAGTTTTCCCTGCAGAACGAGCTTGTAAAATTCAAAGAAATCGTAGTCGTTTACGTCCGCCTCGTACTTCTGATACCCCGGGAATTCCCCGGGGCCGTGGTACGCGTGCGTGTTCGGATACTCGACGCCCAAAAGCGTCTTCAAGTACTCTAGCTGGTGCATCCACTCGTGGACCGCCACGGCGGTCGCATACAGCGAGGGCACCTCCGGGTCCGCGAGGGGCCACGTGCCGGCGCTTGGCTGCGTCAGGTTGAACGTCGAATACCCCATGGACGTCGACATGTCCGCCGTCTCGAGGCCGAGGATGACGTCGTTGACGCCGTAGCCGGCTTTGCCCAGATTTCTCGCGCTGTTCTCGTCGCCCGAGGTCTGGACGGTCGTGAGCACCGTGTCGAACGAGCCGCCCGCAGCGTACCGATCAATCTCCGCCTGCACGGTCGACTGCGCGAGGTACAGCCAGGTTTCGCCCGGCCACTGCGTGAGTTCCCTGCTCTCATCGACGAAGACCAGCTTCACCGTGATGTCGACGTTGTTCCCGGAGATCTTCTCCACGGACTTCTCGAAATTGAGCGCCACCGCCGCGAGGTACTCGCGGTCGAAGTCGGTCATCCGGAAGTCAAGTTCCCCGAACGTCACGTGCGTAAAGCCGATCCACAGCACATTGTACTTCACAGGCTCCGCCAGCGGCGTGTAGTCGTCGGCATTGTACTGTTCAACCGCCTCGCGGACCAGACGGTCCGCCTCCGCGGCCATCTCCGAAAAATGCACCCCGTTCACCACGACCGGTGTCGGTTTCGCCTCGGCGCCCGGCGTCGCGGTTGCGCCCTCCTGCGTGGGCGCGGGTGTCTGTGTCACATTCTGCTGCGCCGGCGTGGGCTTTTTGTCCCCTTTGTCCGACGTGCAGGCACAAAGAATCAGCGCCGTGCAAAGCACCGCGCTGAGAAGAAAGCGGACCTTTCTTCGTGGAAACATCATTTGTCTCATAGCATTTTCCCTTTGTCTTTCACTTTCGCACAAGTGTGCATATTCACTTCCGCATAATTGTACACCGACCTGACTCAATTGGCAAGTCCGGCCGCAATTCTGACGCACTCGTAGGCACCGTCGTAGTCGCCGTTTTTCTTCATTTTGTCGATCCGGCGGCACATGTGGATCAGGATTTCCTTGTCGGCAAGAAGACGGTCGATCATGTCGTTGGCGGCCTCATCGTTCTCGCACTCGAACGTGCCGTCGCCGGCCTCCTGCGAGCAGATGGCGCCGTATACCTCGTGTCCTCCGATGTGCTTCATAAACATCTTCGGGATCGGATAGTACGCAAGCTCGCTCGGCTTCGTGATCAGCACATCGCACTCCGGCATCAGCAGGTTGGTCGCGTAGACCGCCTTGAAGATGTCCGGGTCATAAACGACGGTGACGCCGTCCGCTTTCGCGCCGCGAAGCCCGCGCACGTATGCGGTCAGTCCGTCGTAATCGTCGGCAAATTCATGCACCGTCACACCGCCAAGCACCTCAGCGATCTTGTCGTACACGTCCTTGTGGTCGCCGAAGTTGATGAACACGGCGGCCTCGCCCCTCTCCACGTACGGAAGAAGGTGCAGAAGCATCGACTTAAACTGCGCGAAGCCCGCTCCGGCGCCGCCGACGGTCATCAGGAAGCGCATCGGCTCACCGGTCTCGGCGCGGCGGATCCGCAGGGCATTGTCCTCCTCCAGGTTCACCAAAAGCTCGTGGTCAACGTAGCGGCCGACCATCTTCAGGTCTTTTTCGGGGATTCCGCGAAGACTGGTCTTTGAGAAACCGTTGAGCATCTTGTAGCCAAGGTACGCGAACGGTGTCTGGACCGTGTGCACCGCACCTTCGGAAAGATGGAGCGCCATCGGCCAGTTGTCCGGAATCGCGTTGACGACGTGCGTCATGCCCGCGTGCACCGCTGCCTGGCTCGGCCAGACGTGCGTCGCGATATACGGAACGTCCTTGGGAAGCGCCGTCAGAAGCGGCGTGAGAAGCTCAGCATTTTTCTGGTCCTGCGCATTATATGTGATCTTGCGGAAGCCCTCCTTATTCAGCGGCTCCCAGACAAAGCGGTTGAACAGCCGCGACTTCTGAGAGATGCGCGACGCGATCGAGTACATGTTGTTCTGCTCGCGGATCATCGCCGAGCCGGTCGCCTCCATCCCCGCGAGATCCAGCCAGTACGGCGTATAGCCGAGCGCCTTCGCGCACGAAGCCATCGCGATACTGATGCGGTAATGCCCGAAGCCCATGCGGATGTTACCGACCACGAGGGCCTTCTCATCGAGCTCCGCGGGCTCGTCCGCAAGCACCAGCTTCTTGATTCCCAGAGACGCCGGCGCAGTCACGTCCTCGACGCCGTAGCAATACTTCTTCTGCGAGTCGTCGCCGTAGCGGTTGATATATTTCTGCTTCTTTTTCTCTGCCTTCGCAAGCGTTGCGCTGTCGATGCGGTTTCCGAAAATGATGCCCGACTTGTCCTTCTCGATCTCCTCCGGCGTCCGCTTCAGATGCTCGGCCAGACTGCCGCGGTTGTAATCATACACGAAGAAGCGCTTTCTGCCGTCGAGCTCGAACTCCGCGAGAGCGTATTTTCCGCGGTTGCGATAGCCGATTCGTCGCGCGCGCCGGAAGATTGCCAGCGCATCCTCGAGCACTTCCCGCTTCGCCTCGTCGTACTCGCTCACGTTGTCGGACGTCATCAGAAGCGATCCGAACAAAGCGTTCATCTTCGTGAGCGCCTTTCTTCTGGCAAACGACATGCGCATGTTGTCGTCGCGCAGCAGGAACACGTCCGGATCGTTCAGGAAGACCTTGCCGTCCAGACAGCTTCGGAAAATGCTGTTCTGAAGCGTCACCTTCGTCGACACCCGCTCCGGGTGGAACATCTTCATGTACACGGCGTCGTCGAACGAAAGCGAAACGTCCGGCCCGATGCGGCAGTAGTCGAACCGCTCAAAGCCGTTCGAGAGCGTCGCGCCGCAGCCGAGGATCAGCCGGTCGCCAAGCTCCTCGCGCAAAAGCCCGTATGCAAACTCCGCCGTCTCGCTCCTCGTCTTTCCTTTCAGGGGACACAGGTTAACGGCGTAGAGAAAATCAAGCTTAAAGAAATCGAACCCGAGCTCCTTATGGTAGCGCAGGCACTCGCGAATGTACGATACCGCCTCGGCGTTGTTCAAATCAAGCGGGAAGAAGCCACTCCAGTTCGATCCCGCAAAGATCGGATTGCCCGAATCATCCCGCGCGATCCAGTCCGGATGCTCCGCGACGACCTTCGAGTCCGCCTCCGCGATCAGCGGCGCGAGCCAGATGCCTGCCAGCATGCCGCGGTCGTGGATTTGCCGAACAATGCCGCCGAGGCCGTTCGGGAATTTGGCGGCGTCGACGTCCATCCAATCGCCGCAGTGCGCCTCGTAGCCGTCATCGATCTGAAACAGCTCGAACCGCTCGTCCGCGCCCTCCAGCGCTGCCAAAACGAGCTCCTCGTTGATGTTTTGATAGTGGTTGTACCACGAGGTGTAGCCGAACAGCTTCCGGTCGGTCCGCGGCGTAAACTGCTCAAAATACTTCGCCCGGTTGCGCCCGTACATGTAGTCAAACACGACGAAGCTCTCGCCGGCCGCAAGCTCACGCCCGCAGACGTCGCTCTCCAGAAGGATCCTGTTTTCACCGACTTCAAACCACATCAGAAGGTACGCATTTTTGTAGTTCAGATTCCCGATGAACGCCGGCTTTTCCCCGGTCACGAAACCGAAGTCAAACGCGACCGGCGTCCGGCGGCGAACCTTCCAGAACGCCTGGGATCCGTACGCCGAAAAATGATACTTTTCCTCGATCGCCCCCGGCAGCTTCGAAAGGTCGTTGAGCGTCTCTGTCGGCTCAAACTCACGCGTCGCGGTCCACGACTGGTAACCGTTCGCCATGATCTTCGCATCGTCCGCGAATGCGTACGTAAGCGGAAGCTCCGCCTTCGAGAGCACAATGTCCTGAAGCGCCGTCACAGTGACGGTGCGGCGTCCGTCCGCCTGAACGTCCGAGATGCGGATGCATTCATCGTCAACGTTCGTGCAGACAGCGATTCCGTTTTGCCTGTATGTCAATGCAATCATGTTATGACTCCTTTTCCTCATGCGACTTCCCGATTACATCCATGACCTTCTTCTCGTCGTAGAACAGGATGATCGCCATGGCGATGATGCACAAAACCATCGCGATGACAAGGCTGATGCGATAGCCCGTGCCGGTGTTTCGGATGATCTCCGCGCCGGTCTCGTCCTTGTCGGTATACTGACCGATGACAGCGAGCGACGTGAAGATGATCATGGCGATGGACTGCCCTAGTTTGAACGCGAACGTGCGCGCCGCGTAGAACATCGCGTCGCGGTTTTCGCCGGTCAGCACGCAGTCACTCTCGGCAATGTCCGCAACGATCGCCTGCGGAATCACGCCGAGAACCGAGAGCGGAACGCCCACGAGCACGCAGATGATGAACCCGTAGATCTGGTTCGGGATGAACGACACCTTGCCCGCGAAGGACGAGACGAGGAACGCGAACCCGAACAGCGCAAAGCCGACCACCAGAAGCTTCTTCTTACCGAATTTGCGCGAGAGAACGTTGACGATCGGATAGCACACAAACGTCACGAACGTCATAAAGATGAACAGGATCATGTAGTTGTCCAGCTTCAGAAGATTTTCCACGTAGTAGATGAAGCCGGTGTTGAAGATCGTGATGCCGATCCAGTAGATGATATCCGAGAGTACAAACACCTGAAAATGCTTGTTCTTAAAGGTTTTCGTGAGTGAGCGGAATGCATTTTCCTTCGCCGGAGGCGTGTTGTCATAGTCCTTCTCGTTGATCAGAAACGCCGGAAGCAGCATGCACACCAGCGCGATCAGAGCCAGCACCGCGAGCACGATGCGCGCGCAGAAATAGTAGTCCCAGCCCGTCGCGTTTTTAAGCGCCTCCCAGATCATCTTGCCGGAAAATGCAATTCCGGTACCGACGATGTACGTGAGCGAAATGTACGTCGAGATGTCCATCCGGTCCTTCTGGCTGCGGCCGAGCACCGGGATGAGCGCGTTATACGGCGTGCAGTACGCCGTCATGCAGATGTAGAAAAGAACCATCGTCACGGCAAGCCACACGATGTTGACCGCGGACTCTCCGCGCACCGGGCAGCAGAAGATCAGCACCGTCAGCGCCGCGAACGGAAGCGCCGAATAGCGCATAAACGGAATTCTCTTGCCGAGCTTGCTGCCGCAATTATCCGACATACCGGCGATCCACGGGTCCGTCACCGCATCCACGATCCGGCCGAACGCCGTGATCAGACCGATCACCGTCAGGCCGATAAACGTCGCGCTCGTGACGAACGTGATGATGCCGTTGTCGGTCGAATCCGGCAGATAGAAATTCACCAAAAGATTCGCGATAATGCCCGCGAGGATCGACCACCCCAGCTGGCCGATCGCAAAGATCCATTTTGTCTTTCCCGATACTTTTTTCATACCTGGTCTCCTTTTCCCTTATTCACGCACCCTCCTGCGTCTCATTTCATTGTACGATATCCCGACTCTCATTACAACAAACCTTCTGCTTCGTCCCAACCAAAAATGCAGTATCACGGCCATTCCGCCGCAATACTGCAAGATTTTTGGTCATTTTCGCATTTTTACTTCCGAGCCGCACCCTGTCGACTGCCGGACGCTATTTGCCGCCCGATTTTTCTGTCGTGGTGATCTTCAGGTCCGAAAGCGCTCCCTTGATCTCCTGCGTCAGGTCGCTGTCGCCGTAGCCGAAATCAACGACAACCTCGGTCTTGCTCATGTCCTTCTTCGCAAAATACTCCTCGAGCCACTTCTTCCAGGTCTGGCCCTCCGCGAGCTTCTGCTCCTGGTCGTTGACCGTCACGGTCTCCGCGGAAACCACGATCGTGACCTTCTCCTTGGTGGCTTCGGTCTCGTTGTTGTAATACTTCACTCCGCCGTACGCGCCGAGGCCGAGCAGTGCAGCAACCAATACTGCCGCGAACGTCTTCTTTCCGCCGCCGGATTTCTTCTCCGCCTGCTGTCCGTTCACATCCTTCTTGCCCATGTTACTAGTTCTCCTTTCGTTTTTCGTATTTTCCTTCGGTAAGCAGCTCGTTGAGGATTGCCTCAACGCGCATGTAAATTCCGTAATCCGAGTACGCATCGATCAAAACCACGGTGAGCTTGTCATCGTTCTTCTTTTTGACCTGGTCGCGCACTTTCTCGAGGGCAATCAACTCCTCATCGATGTACACCGCGGTGCCGATCACGGCGATGTCAATCTCGCCCTCGCTCTTGTACGACTTCTCCTTGTTCGTGTTGCCGTCGCCGAGTCCGACGCCCTTCTTGCCCTTGCCCGCGCCGAGACCGAACCCGAAGCCGATTCCCGACAGCATGCTGTACAGCATGAGCAACAACGCCAGAGCCAGCACGCCGAGCGTCATCCTCACGTAGCCCTTCCGCCTCGTCTTGCGCTTCGGAAGGAACTTCGGCAGCACCCAGAACAGTGCCACAAACGCCACGAGCAGGATGATTCCGACGTTAAACCACCCGACCAGCCGCTTCTTCCACGCCGTCAGGATGGTGCTTCCCATCGACAACCCGATTGTCGGAAGCGTCAGCCTAATAAACGTCGTCATACGCATTCTCCAATTCCCTGATGATCGCCGAGATCTCCTCGAAATCTCTCGTCAGGATTCCTCCGTCCTCCCTGCTGACGGAAAATACAATCAACGTCCTCTTCTGCTTGTCGGTCTCGTACCGATCCCCAAGCTCCGCGCGGTCATTTTTCTTCACGGTCTGCACGTATTTTTCGAGCGTTTCGCGCAAAATCTCGTACGTGCTCCCCGCGGTCTTCTCCGCAAAATCCCGCTGCACCAGTATCTTCTGATCGCTGCCCAGCACACGCAGGTGGCGCGCCCACTCCTCGCGGTCCTTCGCGTCCCCGGCGTCATATGTGCAACTGATGGTTACAATCTGAACACGGCTTCCGACCACGCCGCCCGTCAGCTCCCGAAGCTGCTGCTCGTACACCGCGACGTCGGCGGCCATCTCCTCGGCCTGCGCAAGCTTCTGCTCCGCCTCCGCAAGCATCTCCTCGGCCTCGGTCATCTTCTGTTGCGCATTGTCCTTCTCTTCCGCGCACTTGATCGCATACCCGATCATGACCACAAACAGGAAAATGAAGATGATGTCCATAAACGAAGTCAGTTCAAACTGCGGGTTCGGCGACGACGCGGTCGCCGGATTTCTTCTCTTCATTCGATGTCCCTCGCTGTTCCTGCCAAACGCCTGCCACGCCGTCTCAACGGCTGCTTCCAGCCTTCTTGTACAGCTCCTTGCTCATCTTCTCATCCAGCCGCGTAAACGCGGAATCGATATCATTGATCACTCTGCCGGGCCCGATGGAGTCCACAAACTTCAACACGATCGTGCAGATCAGCCCGACAAATGTCGTCCACATCGCCAGTCCCAGGCTCGACATCAGCGACTCAATCTCGATGTCGCCGCTGCTGCTCAAAATCAAGCCCAGCACCGTTCCCAAAAGCCCGAGCGAACTGAACAGCGGCACCATCTGCGACCAGAAGACGTAGACGGAGTATTTGCTGTCGTACTCATTTCTCGCCCGCTCCAGCTTGATATTGTCAAACGTCGTCAACACCGTCATCTTTTCCTCGAACGTGCCCTCCGAGTCAAGCTTCTGTCCCACCCTGGACACCTCCTGCCGCGCATCCTGCACGTCCTTAAGGATATCCGTAAAGAACCGCTTGTAGTACCAAAGCGCAAAGAAGCAGAACACACCGAAGCACAAAATTAACGCACAAAATACAAACGTAATTCCCTCTGCCATATCCTTGTCCTCCGTCAATAATTCGTGTCATTTCGAAAAATGACCCGCGATGGTGTTGATACTATATTTTACCGCATACGGAAGTGTAATTCAAGTCACTCCTCCGAACTCCCCGCCCAGTGATACCTTCCGTTCGTGATGCACAGGTAGCGCTTCGGAAACTGCGACTCGATCTGGAAACCGTTGTACTTATAATTCAACTCATCCGCCTCCTCCGGTCCCTCAACCGGGAAGAAGTCCGTGTAGTATGAGTCCGAATCGTCCGTGAGCGAGTGAAACTCCGACCACTGGCACAAAATGTACCCGCCGCAGCTGATGCAACGCCGCAGCTTCCGCTGCCCCTCGTCCCAGGTATGCAGGGGATGATTGTACGCCGTATCGCCATACTCCTCAATGCTCTCCCATCCCTCGCCCCAGTGCTCCAGCGCCTCGTCGATGGTCTTCATCATAAATGCTTTACACGCTGCCATGGTGTCCTCCTGAATAATACTCTAACGGCGAATCCCTTACCTCTGCTCCGGAAAGATGGACCGCATGCCCGGCACCTCTTTGACCTTGACCGTCCGCATTCCGTCCCAGGCAAAGAGGATGATCACCATCGTCGCCACCCAGAAGCCGCAGGACACGTGCGGCCAGAACAGACCGAATGTCCCTGCCCGGAAGAAGGCCGTCGCCCAGTATGCCATATAATAAAAATATCCGAACACAAAGCACAATGCTCCGTGGACAGCGATAACCCACCGTGATTTCGTCCAGAAACATGTGAGTACAACGCTCAGAACGAAAACCGGCAGCCCGATATACGGTCTGGCGAACAAAAGCATAATCTTGACGAAAAATGCCGGATTTAACGTGGATTCCGACAGCATCTTGTAGTTGTCCCCGCTGAAGAACCCCCAGCAAATGATGGCAAACACAATGAACTGCTTGATCCAGTTCGCAATCTGCGCTCTACGCGTCCGGAGCTCGTTTTTCCGCTCAAGGTATATTTTTCCGGTTTGTTCCGTTTTCTCGATTTGTTCCATCTTATGCCTCCATTACGCATCAATCATTTTCGGATCAATCACGACCACTGTCTGATTTTGATAATCCCGTACATTTTCCGAACGATATCCTCTTCCGTGCCGCGCCTTTCATAAACTCGCTGCCGCTCATCGATTTCGGTCAGAACCCACTCGTCGCCGTCGCGATAACAGCTCACCGAACCGATCCATCTGGATGGGCTTCCCAACGAAATGTCTGACCCAATCTTCATTCCTTTCGTCGCTTCCAACAACTCTGCAAATGTCATCGTCTGATCCTCCTTATTCCAACAACCTCGCAAGCATCTGCTCGCGGTTTTCCAAAAACAGTTTTGTTACCTGATAGCTGTCCGTCTCCTCGTAAGCCACCGGGTGCACCGGGCCGTCGTCAAAGCTGAGAATCTCCGCGTCCGGGACGCCCAGCAAGATTGGCGAGTGCGTCACGATGACGAACTGCCCGCCGGCCTTCACGCTCTGCACGATCTCCAAAAGAAGCGTCAACTGCCGCTGCGGCGAAAGCGCCGCCTCAGGCTCATCCAGAAGGTACAAGCCCCGCCCGCGGAACTGTGACTGCGCGAGCGCCAGAAAGCTCTCCCCGTGCGATTTTTGATGATAATTCTGCGGCCGCCCACCGTCGCGGCTGTAGCGGTCCTCCGCCGTGGCAACGTTATAAAAACTCTCCGCGCGCAGAAAATACCCCCACCCGGGCTTCCCCGCGCCCTTCACAAGCGTCATCGCATCACACAATTCCGAGTGCGAATCGAACGTCGAGAACCGGTAGTTGCGCGTGCCGCCCTCCGGATTAAAGCCGTAGCTCACGGCAATCGCCTCCAGAAGCGTCGATTTGCCGCTTCCATTTTCCCCGACGAAAAATGTAACCGGCTTCGTAAACGTCAGCTCCCCCAGCCCGGCAATCGCCGGAATCTCCCGCAGGTAGCTCTCGCCGCCGATCTCCTCCCAGTCAATTCGAAACCCTCGAAGCAGCAAATCCGTCAACCCCATCCAAACCTTCCTCCGCCCACCAAACTCTGATACTCGGTTGTATTATATGCATTTTACCACACCGAAGAGGCGTTGAACAGTTTTTTTGCGCGAATACAAAAAGGCTGAACAACCGCCGATCGGCAATTGTTCAGCCTTGGTTTTCGGTTTTCGCAGTGTCACTGCATCCCGCCGCTTATCGAGCCACCTTTTGATTCTCAATGGAAATCGGAACAATCAACCGTTCTCCGGATTCCTTGCGAAAACAAAGTTTGAATTGCAGTTCGCGCACGGCGGATTCAATTTCCCTGTCGGAGCAGTTGCCAACATTCATAATCGCTTTAATCCCACCGTGATAAAATCAATACTCCGTCTTCACGCTCTCCAGCTCGAAAATCTTGCGGAAGCGCTCCTCGTCCGCGGGTGTGCGGATTACCATGACTTCCGTAAAATGCCCGTTCTTTTTGTTCTTGAACCCGGCCACCTTCTCGCCGGTGCAGATGGAGCTGCGGATCACCGCATACTGCGTCTGCGGGTCGTATGCAATCTTCTCGCGCAGGTCCCGCTCATAATACGGAATGTCGGCCGAGTCCTGACTCATCTCGATCGCAAGCACAACGAAAAATGCCACAAGCCCGATTCCTCCCGCAATCACAAAGATCCAGTAGACCTTGTGAAACACAAGCCACAGGACAAACGGAACCACGACGCCGACCAGAAGACTGGCGCCGATCCATTTGCCGCCGTAGCTGTTCGAGTTGATCTTCGGAACTTTCATTGCGCACCTCGCCCCGCGATTACTGCTTTCCTTCCAACTGGATGTGCGGTGCGTACTTGAGCAGCAGGGCGCTGACCTTGATTGCCTCGTCCTGGCTCATGGAAACCGCGTTGTTTCCGAACATTTTCCGCGCGGCCTTCGTTCCGCCGACAACCTCAGCAGGCATCACACGCTTGCCTTCCGCGTCGGTCATGTAGAGCACGGTCTGCCGCAGCGTTGCGTCCCAGCGAAGCCCCAGATTGCGAATGTCGCTCAGGCGATAGCTTGCGAACACGACATTGTACTTCTGCACGAGGAATTCGTCCTGCGTGAAGAAATAGTGCATGGACTTGGAGAAGACGCCCTCCTCCAGAATCTTGTCGCCGTACTGTGCCCTGATCTTCTTTGCGCCGCCCTTGGCTGCATTTTTCGTCGACCAGAGCGAAAGCGCAATGATCACGCCGAAAAATGCTACAATTCCGATAACCGGACCGATGGGCGTCTGCCCGCTCGAAGTTGCTAAAAATGTTGCTAACCCATTCATTTGATACCTCCTCACAATAGCCGCCGATATTCTTTCGGGGCACCGTTCGCAGCGCCCCGAAAGTTGTTGCATAGCTAAAGTATATCGGTTATCAAAAATCGTGTCAAGGATGGCCTTCCGCCCGCAACCGGGCGCAGGGTTAGCTAAACTTCAACTCCAAATATGTCGAGAACACAGCACTTCCCTTTTTGGCAAGGTACTCCTCGTAGCAGATAAAGCGCTTCTTGCCCCACGTGGAGATCTCGAAGAAATGATACGGGTTGCCGGGTGCCAGATATACGCCGGTGACGACAAAATAGTGGCCGTCCACAAACGCTTCCCTGCGCTCCAGCCGGTTCGTGCTCTCGTTCAGTTCATAGTATCCGAGAGGCTCGCCCGCTCCGCCGTAATCCGTGCTGCCGTCGAAGCTCACGATAACCGGAATATCCTTGCGGAGCAGCTTCTCCACATCCGATGCAAAATCACCGGAAAGCGGCTTCCAGATTGCGTCGCAGTTCCGGTCCGCAAACCATGCCTGCAATGCCGTGCAGATGCTGGCAGGGCCGTCTCCGCCGCTTGCGGTGCGCTCGATCCAGTCAACCACACGGTTGGTTTTCTGAAGATAATCCACGACATAGTCGCGAACTTCCTCGTAAGTCCAAGATGTTTGTCCGGTCTGCAGACGCTTCAGGTACAGCGCCGTGTTCACCGCAGCGAAGATACCGCAGGATCCGGCAAGAATGTCCTTCACGTCGTCCGGAGCAATCTCAACGCCACAGTTCTTGGCGCTCATATCAAACCAGTACAGGATCAAAGGATCGAGCGAGTACTCGCCCTGATTGCACCCGTAGTTGGTGGATCCTCCCTTGATGAAATCGGTCTTGCTCAGTCCGCTGCCGCGAACGTATCCGGAGAAATCGTAATTATCGAACTCACGGTTGCCGACACCGAGAACCGCAACCAGCGTGGTGTCCGCATCGGTCGTAAACGTGCTGTTCGCCGCCCAGCGAACGCTCGTGGGATTGGACATTTCCGCCCAGCCGGACACGATGTAACCGTAGCGAGGCATGATCATGTCGGAAAATGCCTGCAGCGACAATCCCTGTCCGTGAGTCTTTTTCGCCGTAGCAACGACAAATCCGTCCGGATCAAGCAACACTACATCGTAGGTGATCGCTTCCCAGACCGCGTACAGCTTGAGTGCTGCATTTTTCGTATACGTGCTTCCGGGTGCATACGCAACCGTAGTACTGTCGGCCGCGGTTGCCCAGCCCTTGAAGGTAAAGCCGTCCTTATGGGGAACGGTCGAGGACAGCGTCAGATTCTTTCCGTACGTCTTCGTCTGCGTGCCCGGAACTCCGCTGCCGCCGTTCGCGTTGTAGATAACGCTGTAGGTTTTGATCTTCCAGATGGCATACAGCGTCAGTCTTGCATTGCTGCTGTACTCCTCGCCGCCGTAATAGGTCACGGTGCTCGCATCGGCGGAAGTTCCCCACCCGCGGAAGGTGTAACCGGTGCGCGTCGGCTTGCCCGTGGACAGCGTAATCGCCGTACCCTGCGTCTTCGTCTGCGCAGCGGGTGCATCCTTGCCGCCGTTCGGCTTATACGTGATCAGATAGAGCGCGCGCGTTCCGTTGAGCGCATCACAGTACGAGCAGACATTGCTCTCCACGCCGTTTACTGTCTCGGTCGGCTGGCTGGTAACCACCCAGCGATACGTGTGACCGGTCGGCGGTACGGTGCCGCCCTCCGTCCGCGTTGCGGAGCAGCCGCTGTTGCTGCAGCGATACACCGTAGATCCGTATGCGGTACACGTGGAGGGAATCGTGTGGTCGTACACCCACGAATGCGGTTTCGTAGGGATATCACGTCCGTTCAGCGCATGGCCGTAGGAACATCTCCATTCCTCCTTGCCTCCGCTGTAGCACGTCGGCTGAACGACCGTCACCCAGTGAAGGCCGACATGGTCCGAAAGCGGAAGTGCTTCCGACTTCGTGGTTTTGCATTTTGAGCACTTATAGTTCTTCGATCCGTGAGTCGCACAGGTCGAAGCTACGGTGCTCTGAAGCTGCCAGTTGTGTCCGGATGCCGGAAATGTCTCGCCCCGGAGCGCATGGCCGCAGGAGCACTGCCACTCGCGAACACCGCCGGTGGTGCAGGTCGCATCCTTGACAACGACCCATTTGACGCCGACATGCGCCTTCTTCGGAATGGTCTCGGTCTTGTATGCGCCGCAGCTGCATCGCATTACCCGAGAACCGGTGGATGTGCAGGTTGCTTCGCGCTCTACGCGCTGAACATACCAGGAGTGTGTGTGCGCCGCCTTCGCGGACTCTGCGCACAGACACACGATGGCAATCGCCATCACGCTCACGCACAAAATGATGGATTGATAAAAGTGTTTTTTCATAAAACCCCCAGGTTCCGTTATAGTAAAGTCATTAAACAACGCGGGTTTTTGAAAATCAATCACTTGTGGATGAACGACACCTTTTCTTGATGAACGACACCTTTTTGCGCAAAACAAAAGCGCCGACTGCCCTTCGCAGCCGGCGCCGATACACCGTTTGATCAGTCTGTAAATGCATTCATCCACTCTGTGATCAGTTCCTCTGCCGCCTCCGCGTCTCCGGACTGATAGAATGCCTGCAGCGTGTACTGAACGCTGTTCTCGTCCCAGTAAACCGACACAGAGTCAATAGCTCCGTGGTATTCGTCACTGACTCTGAGAATGTGGAATTGTCTCGTCCCCACGAGTCTGGTTTCCGTCGCCATGGAGATATCCGGCGCATTCATGTAGGTGAGCGGTCCGTGCTGATAATTGTCTCCGAACTGGATCACCGCACCGGCCACGGCATTGCCCATCTCTCCGAAGTGATAACCGACAGCGAGGCCTGCCAGAATCAGTTCATATTCCGTGTCTTCGGTTGCCCCCCGCAAACCGCCCTCGTTCGATCCGGAAACCACAACACCAACCTGCGCCGTCGGCCGGTTGAGCCTCGGCATGTGCATCCCTGCATAGCCGATATACGCTTCCGCATCATCAATCGTCTCAAACGGCTTGTACAGCTCGTTGGGGTATTCGACGCTAAATGTGATCAGCTCATCGCCGCTTGTACCGTCCTTCGGCAGCGTCTCACCCGCCAGATACCGCAGCAGTCGCTGCTTCATGATCGTCGGCGCCTGCAAAACATCGCCGGTCAGCTCGGACAGCGGAACGGTGGCGTAGGACTCCGGAATATACTCAACCGTCTTGTCCCCATTTTCCGTCTCTCCGATGCGAAGCTCGCGCATGAGCGTGGCGGCTCCGACTACCGCGACACCGAGAAGCAGTACCAGCGCCGCTGCCAGCGGCAGCCAGAATTTGCGGACGCTTCTCTTTTTCTTCGTTTCGGTTCCATCTTTCACAACAACTAACGTATTCGTATCATCCATCTCTCTCTTTCGGTTCACCGAAAATAAGAGTTCTTCGTCAAGGCCACCGATCGCATCGGCCAGAAATTCCTCATTTTTCATACGATGAACCCCTCCTTTTTCAGATATTCCCGCAGTTTCCCCCGCAGTCGAAAGAGCATACTCTTGGCCTTCGATTCGCTCATTCCGCTGTACGCTGCGGTTTCTTTCAGAGAATCGAAATAGAAATACCTTCCGACGAAAAGTGTTCGCGCGTCCTCCGGCAGCGTCTTCACAAACCGGACAATCGACTGCCGCAAAAGCTCCGCTTCCGCTTCCTGCTCCGGCATGGTCCCCCCGGCGACGACTTCGCTTAATTCCTCCAAGGATGCGGCATATTCCGTCCCCTGCCGCTTGATTCGTCGTCTCGCCCGCAGCCGGTCGATCGCTTTCGTTCGAACAATCTTTCCGAGGTAGGTGGACAGCATCTCCGGATTTTTCTGCGGAATTGTATTCCACGCGGCATGATACGTGTCGTTTACGCACTCCTCCGCATCCTGCTCGTCCCCGAGAATCTGCATGGCAATCTTCATCAAGTAGTTGCGATACCGCTTCATCGTCTCCTCGATTGCCCGCTCATCCCTGTTTTGATACAGTTCCAATAACTCCGCTTCACGCATAGCTACCACCTCCCCCAAGGCATCCTTTCATCCCCTGTTACCTATAAACCCGACAAAAAGGAGCTGTGGTTTCGAAAAATGCAAAAAATCCTCATTTTTATCCCCTATTGTTTCTGTGCAATACACTGCGCCGTTACTCGGCTTCTGTCTCGGTTTCCTTTTCGGTCTCTTGCTCCCCGTAGAGTTCTTCCCACGCCGCCGTCAGTTCCGGATCGGCGAAATAGTTCACGAGAGCGACTTTATACAGATTGCCGTCGTCTTCTTTATGAAGCAACCTTACATATGCGTAGTAGTTATACCCCTCACCGTAAAGGAGCGAATACCATCGAGGACTGTCACTAATCCTCGGATTCTCCGCGGCATAGTACTCGGTAATATACTTACAGAGGAAATCATATGCTTTCTTCGCCCGCGCCTCATCATAGATATAGAGCGTGAAATCGCCAATTCCCTTTCTCTCCTCTCTCGATGTGTACCATTCATAGGCCATAACTTTTCCGGGATCGCGGAGAACGTCATCGCAGGGTTCGGTTGCATATCTCCAGTAACCGAAGCTGACCAGACGATCGTATCCCTCGTATCCGCCTTCAAACGCATACTCAAAGTCATATGTGTGCTGATTGCTCCACATGGACGTGCCCATCGGATCCTTCCCGATTGACGCAACAACCTTTCTGTAAAGGTCCTGCTTGTCTTCCCCGAGCTTCGGCTCGCAGTTCATAAGCGTATCCGCTATTTTCCGAAGCGCTGCCTCATCATTGACATCGACGAGGTACATCTTGCTGAGCCAGTACTCCGGAGTCCCGAATTCCGGCTCGTCTCCGGGCTCGTCCACCGTATCGGTGACCGTGGCCGTAATCTCCGTATCCTGCTTCTTGCGCTTCTTCGAGCTATCGTCATCCTCCTTCGTAGCGGCGACATAGATGCCGACCGCGGCAACACCTGCACAAACAATTGCAATAATCGAAATAATCACCTTTTTCATCATGATTCCTGTCCCTTTCTTTATTGCCTCCGAGGCAATAACGGTTGCGGCTTCCCCCGCGGAAGCCCCTACAGATGCGGACAGTTCGACAAGTGACGCGGGCATGGGCCGCAAAGGCACCTGCTCCGACTCTTTGATAAACAGCAATGCTAGGAACGGCAGTGCCACAGCATACAGCTTCGTATCGGTTTCTTTCTCATACTTCTCAACCTCCTTCTTGATTTTGTTTCTCGCATAACTCAGACGCCACAGAACGGTTCCCTGGGAAATCCCCGTCGATTCGGCGATCTCCTTCGTGCTCATCTCATCGAAGTAGTACAGGATGATGGTCCTCCGGATCTCCTCGGACAACGATTTTTCGATGATGTCCATGATGATCTTCCGACGCTCTTCCGACTCCACGATCGACTCCGGCAGAAAATCCTCCGGAACATACTCGAGGTCGTCGAAAAATTCCTGCTCCACCGCCTGCGTCCTCGTTCTCGAGAGTAGATTCAGGCATTTGTTGGCGCAGATTTTCTTCAGCCACGAAACTACCTTGGTCTTGTCCTGAAGGGTGTCATAGGATTCGAGCAGCGTCACGAAAGTCTCCTGCACAACATCTTCCGCGTCGGCCTCATTCCGAAGAAGAGCCATCGCCGTCCAGTAAACTGCACGGTACGCTTCGTTGTAGATTCTTTCACATTCTTTCGGCGTCATCTGTTTGCCTCCTTATCCGCATCTATCCTATAGACACACAGCGAGGTGAGAATATTGGATGAATTTGAAAAAATTTTTTAAAAAATTTTTTCAAATCGATTTTTACCGGCTCTGTCAATACTTGCAGAATATCGCAAAATCCCGCCCGAATCAATGCTTCCCGGCAGATTTCCTCTCGATCCGTAAAAAAAGCGAATGCCCCGACAAAGCGAGGCATCCGCATGCATTTTCCGTGGTTTGATTTATTCGCCCCAAACCTCTTCGGCGATCTCTTTCACCAGGCGAAGCTTCCTTCGCGTCCTTCAATCTAGTTCGGCATGATACAATTTAAAAACCTATCGTCCTGCGGTTTTTCCGATGTTTCGGGATCTGCCGCTCACTGCGACAACTCCGCAGGCGCAAAGTGCTGCGAGAATGAGCAACATATAAGGGAAGTCCGCGCGCTCGTCCCCGGTCTTCGGACTTTCCACCTTCTCCTCCGGCTTGGTATTTTCCGTCGGTTCGGTAGTTTCCGTTTCCTCCTCGTCCTTCGGGAGGATCTCCGTCTCTATCGTCACCGGATCGCCGTCCTTGAAGGAAACCGTAATCTTGTGCTTTCCGACTTCGAGGTTATCGAGGTACGCCGGCGAGAGCTCGATGATCACGCTGCCCTGCGATGCCGTATAATCCTCCCCGGCGGTCAATGCGCGTGTCTCATCAGCGATGCCGTCGAACATCAGGAAAGTAATCTCATCATTTTTCGTGCGTTTGAACTGAAGCTTGTACTTCTCGCCGGAGGACTGCTTGTACGGAAGCAGGTTGCCCACCAGTTGGTACACACCCTTATCCTTGTCGGGCTCTTCCCTCTTGATCTCGGTCTCAAGGAAGACCGCCGTGTAGGTGGCGTCGCCGGTCACTTCCGTGATGGCAGGGGTCCATTTTTCGAAGGTGTACTCGAACTTGTCCGTGTTCTCCTTCACAGCATCCGCATGGGTCGGCTTGATGCCGTACTCCACGGTCGTGGTGTCGATCGTCTTGCCTGCGTCGTCCTTCCAGGTGATGGTGTAACTTCTCTTGACCGGCTTAAACACTGCCTTGTAGGTTGCTGCGCCGTCAACCGCCTTCACCTCCGGAGTCCACCCTTCAAAGGCAAATTTATACTCCGGCGTGGCTTCCTTCTCAAGCGCTGCGTGCGTCGGCACCGTGCCGTACTCCACGGTCGTGGTGCCGATGGTGTTCCCCTCTTCGTCGGTCCAGGTGATCTTGTAATAGTTCTTTGTCCCGTCGCTGTACACCGCCGTAACGGTCACATCGTCCGCCACCGTCACCTTCTCGAGATTCACTTCCTGACCATCGATGGCCCAATACAGGAACGTATAGGTGTTCTCCTTCGTGGCGGGATTCTCCGGCACGTTCGCCGGCACAATCTCCGAAAGCGTGGTTCCGTACTCGACCTTGTCGGAAAATGAATCATCTTCGTAGTCGGCATCCTTATACTTGAAGGTCACCTGGTATTTATTCTTTGTTCCCTCATCGTAAAACGCCTCAACCGTAATGTCGCCGTCAACGGTCTGCTCGTCAAGCTCGATCGTCTGCCCGCCGATCTTCCAGCTCTCGAGTTTGTATGTGTATTCCTGCGTGAACGGAGCATCCGAAAAATCATCCGGCAGGATATCGGAAAGCATCGCTCCGATATCGTAATACCCTTTCGATTCACCATCGGTGTAATCCGCAAGCTTATACCGGAATGTCACATGGCCTTTCGTCCTCTGGACCAGGGTCTTATCTGCGAATTGCCCGAGATCTTCGCCGGTATACTCGCCGGCTCCGAAGACCGTGGTTTCGTCAAATTCGGTTGCGTCCTTTACCTGTGCACCGTTTTCCAGAGATACTTCTCCTTTGTAAGCAAACGACGTCACGCTGGAGTTGTCTTTAAAGCTGATACTGATCTGCCCCGGTGCTCTCCCTTCCTCTTCCGAGGTCTTATATTTGGAACCGTCTCCGATGCCGATGCTGTTGGCGTGATTGTTCGCTGTCGTCTTTGCGGTGACCATGCCGCCGGTGATCACTATACGAGCCCCGGTCTTCGCGTTCGACGCGCAGCCGATGGAAGTCTGGGCGTTCGAGACACCGATTGCAGTGACATCACCGCCGGAGATGGTAACGCTGTCATTCTCATCCAGAAAATACCCGCCGATGGCTGTTGCAAAGGAGTTTGATCCTGCCTTCGCGTTTACGGCTCCGCCGCTTATGGTGATTGTTCCGCAATGATTCTGAAAC
>JAFZWG010000017.1 GCA_017617395.1 Lachnospiraceae bacterium | reverse complement strand
TTAAATCTGCCAAGAAGATGGTAGAGCGCCAGCAGGTCGAGGTATGGGATGTGCTCGAAGATGTAATCAGAGAGCATCCGGTTATGCTCAACCGTGCACCTACCCTGCACAGACTCGGTATTCAGGCGTTCGAGCCGATCCTTGTCGAGGGTAAGGCAATCAAGCTGCATCCGCTCGTATGTACGGCATTCAACGCCGACTTCGACGGTGACCAGATGGCTGTGCACCTTCCGCTGTCCGTAGAGGCACAGGCGGAGTGCCGTTTCCTTCTGCTCTCGCCGAACAACCTGTTGAAGCCTTCGGACGGTGGTCCTGTGGCTGTTCCTTCGCAGGATATGGTCCTCGGTATCTACTATCTCACGATGGAGAAGCCGGGCGACAAGGGCGAGGGAATGTATTTCCGCAACGAGAACGAGGCAATTCTTGCTTACGAGAACGGCTTCATTACGCTGCACTCCCGCATCCATGTCCGTCGCACGGGCATCAACGCGGAGGGCAAAGAGGAGTCCCGCACGATCGATTCGACGCTCGGACGTTTCCTCTTCAACGAGATCATCAGCCAGGATCTCGGCTTCGTCGATCGTACCAGACCGGAGAACTTCCTCAAGCTTGAGGTTGACTTCCTGGTTAAGAAGGGCGAGCTGAAGAAGATTCTGGAGCGCTGCATCAACACGCACGGTGCAATCAAGACGGCGGAGACTTTGGACGCAATCAAGTCCATCGGTTACAAGTTCTCCACGAGAGCTGCCATGACCGTTTCCGTTTCCGATATGACCGTTCCGGCGGAGAAGAAGGAGTTGCTTGCCGAGGCAGAGAAGCAGATTGAAATGATCGGCGCTGCTTACGAGCAGGGTCTCATGACCGACGACGAGCGTTACAAGGCGGTTACCGCTACCTGGACCGACGTCGACGGCGTGATCAAGAAGAAGCTTCTTGCCGGTCTCGGCACGTACAACAACATTAAGATGATGGCGGATTCCGGTGCCCGTGGTTCCGATTCCCAGATCAAGCAGCTTGCCGGTATGCGAGGCCTCATGTCCGATACTTCCGGTAAGGCCATCGAATTGCCGATCAAGGCTAACCTCCGTGAAGGTCTTGACGTACTCGAGTACTTCATTTCCGCACACGGTGCCCGCAAGGGTCTTTCCGATACCGCTCTGCGTACCGCAGACTCCGGTTATCTGACGCGTCGTCTGGTCGATGTTTCGCAGGAGCTCATCATCCGCGAGGTTGATTGCTGCGAGGGTGCCGAGGAGATCCCCGGCATGGAGGTCAAGGCCTTCAGCATCGGTAAGAAGACCGACGCCAAGAGAGAGTCCATCGAGACCCTCAAGGATCGTATCACCGGTCGTTTCTCCTGCGAGGATTACTACGATGACAACGGTGATCTGATCGTTCGCAAGAACCAGATGATCACGCCCAAGCGTGCCGCACGTCTTTTGGAGACCAAGGCAATCGCAGAGGCGGGTGACGATGCATCCATCCGGATCCGTACGGCTCTTACCTGCCGCTCGCACCTGGGTGTCTGCGCAAAATGCTACGGTGCCAACATGGCGACCGGTGAGCCGGTTCAGGTCGGTGAGGCAGTCGGTATCATCGCCGCACAGTCCATCGGTGAGCCCGGTACCCAGCTGACCATGAGAACCTTCCATACCGGTGGTGTTGCCGGAGACGATATCACGCAGGGTCTTCCTCGAGTGGAAGAGCTCTTCGAGGCGAGAAAGCCGAAGGGTCTTGCAATCATCTCCGAGTTCGCCGGCAAGGTTTCCATCCGCGAGACCACGAAGAACTCCATGGTGAAGCGTGAGGCAGTCGTAACGAATCAGGAGACCGGCGAGAGCAAGGCATACCTCATCCCGTTCGGTTCCCGTTTGAAGGTTGAGGAGGACCAGGAGGTCGGCGCCGGCGAGGCATTGACCGAAGGTTCCATGAACCCTCATGACATCCTGAAGATCAACGGTCTTCGTGCCGTACAGGACTACATGCTGAAGGAAGTTCAGAGTGTATACCGCAGACAGGGTGTTGATATCAACGATAAGCACATCGAGATCATCGTTCGGCAGATGCTGAAGAAGGTCCATGTGGAAGAGGGCGGAGACACCGATTTCCTGCCGGGAACCAGTGTCGATGTTTTGGATTTCGAGGAGACCAACGCGAAGTTGATCGCCGAGGGCAAGAAGCCTGCCGAAGGCAAGCGCATCATGCTCGGTATCACCAAGGCGTCCCTCGCAACGAACTCCTTCCTGTCGGCAGCGTCCTTCCAGGAGACCACCAAGGTTCTCACGGATGCAGCCATCAAGGGCAAGATCGATCCGTTGGTAGGTCTGAAGGAAAATGTCATCCTCGGCAAGCTCATTCCTGCCGGTACCGGCATGAAGGAATACCGCGATGTGAGATTGAACACGGACAATGAGATCCTTGAGCCGATCCGCTCGATCGAGGACGAGTTCCGTGACAGCATCGGCAACGCGGAGCTCGGCGATGACGAGTTCACCGAGACCGAGATTGCAAGCGGCGAGGATACGTTCCTTGACGACGGCTTCGACGATGACGAGTTCCTCGGCAACGAGGGCGGCTTCGACGACGATCTCGAGTTTGCGGACGACCTTGAGTTCGCGGACAATGAGGATCTCGAGTATTTCGAGGATTTTGAGTCCGACAATCAGAAGTAATCTTTCGGAAGCGGTGTAATCCGCGTTCCGTTCCATCCATGACAAGCGGGGCGGCGTCCTGCTGCCCCTGCTTGTTGTTGATGATTCGCAGTCTCAGCGAATCTTTCTGCGGCAGCATTTTCCGCTGCATCTTATCTTTGTTTCCAATATCGCAACATCGGTTGGCAGACGCGCCGGGCGACCTCGATTCGCTTTGCGCGGATTTGTTCTATTTTCATTTCACAGGGGGTCCCCATGAATTACACAGAAATGTCCCTCGCGGAGCTTCGTGCACTGGCGAAGGAGAGGAAGATCGGCGGCTACAGCACCATGAAGAAGCAGGAGCTTGCGGAGCGCCTCGCGGCGTCGGAAAATGCACCCGCGCCGAAGGTTGATGCACCTGCAGCGAAGGCGGATGCGCCCGCAGCGAAGGCTGATAAGCCCGTGAAGAAGGCGGAAGAGCCCGTGAAGAAGGCGGAAGAGCCTGCAAAGAAGGCCGATGCACCCGTGAAGAGGGCGGTGAGCGAGCCGAAGAAAGAGGAGAGCAAAACGCCGCAGAACAATGGTTCTACTAACGTAGAACAAGGCGCGCCGGCACAGTCGCAGACACCTGCGGAGGGCCGCGTGACGCATCGCATCGTTCGCTCGGTGCAGGGCACGCGCAGAAACGACGCGCAGCAGGACCGCGCGGAACGGCAGCCTGCACCCCAGGGGCAGCAGCTTCGCCGGGACGGTGAAAGAGTGCAGCAGGGAATGCGCCGGCAGGGAGATGCGCAGCAGTCGAATGCATCGCAGCAGGGCGCCGCAAATGCACAGGGCGCAGCCCGCACGACGGACCCGACGGACTCGGGCATCATCCGCCGCGGTATCTTTGAGATCTGCTCGGACAACTACGGCTTCCTTCGAAATGACAACTACCTTCCGAGCGAGCAGGACGTATATATCAATCCTTCCATGATCCGCCGCTACAACCTGACAACCGGCGACGTGGTGGAAGGGACGTTAAAGGTGCAGACCTCGGGCGGCGAAAAATTCGTCCCGCTGCATCACATTACGAAGATCAACGACAAGGCGCCGGAGCTCGCGATGCATCGCCGCAGATTCGATCGCCTGACGCCGGTGTTCCCGCACGAGCGTCTTCATCTGGAGTATCCGGGGTGCGAGCCCTCAGTGCGCATGGTGGACATGTTCTCACCGATTGGCAAGGGCCAGCGCGGCATGATCGTCTCGCAGCCGAAGGCCGGCAAGACGACGCTTTTAAAGCAGATTGCACGGTCGATCCTTACGAACCACAAGTCGGTGCACATGATCATTCTGCTGATCGACGAGCGCCCCGAGGAAGTGACCGACTTTAAGGAGTTTGTGCAGGGCACGAGCGCCGAGGTCATCTACTCGACCTTTGACGAGGAGCCGAACCGCCATCGCCGCGTCTCCGAGATGACGATGGAGCGCGCGAAGCGCCTGGTTGAGTACGGCGAGGACGTCGTGATCCTTTTGGACAGTATTACAAGACTTGCGCGCGCGTACAACCTCACGTGCGTCTCGAGCGGCCGCACGCTCTCGGGCGGTCTCGACCCGAACGCGTTGTTCATGCCGAAGAAGTTCTTCGGTGCGGCGCGCTGCATGAAGGAGGGCGGAAGCCTGACGATCCTTGCGACCGCGCTCGTGGAGACCGGCAGCCGCATGGACGACGTTGTCTACGAGGAGTTCAAGGGCACCGGCAATATGGAGCTTGTTCTCAACCGCGATCTCTCGGAGCGCAGGATTTTCCCCGCGATCGACCTTCCGAAGTCGAGCACACGCCGCGAGGACCTTCTGCTCAACGAGATGGAGCAGCGCGCGAACGTCATCATGCGCCGTGCATTTAACGGCAAATCGGCCGAGGACTCCGTGGAGCAGATCGTCAATCTGTTCTCGCGGACGCGCACGAATTTCGAGTTTATGCAGTATCTTTCGAGGACAAAACTCAGCTGATTTCGGGGCATAGAATTTTTCAAAATTGATGTTGCATTTCGGAAAATGCTATGATATAATACAAAAGCTGTTCAAATTGAGTGTTAGGTCGACTGGTTTCGACCGGCCGATTACTATAGGATTGATGAGAGGTGAAACATCATGAAGGAAGCGATTCAGCCGAAGTACTATCAGGCAAAGGTAACATGCAACTGTGGCAATGAGTTTGTGACCGGTTCCACGAAATCGGAGATTCACGTAGAAATCTGCTCCAAGTGCCATACGTTCTATACCGGACAGAAGAAAGCCGCTCAGGCACGCGGTGCCATTGAGAAGTTCAATAAGAAGTACGGCTTCTAATCGAGGGAAACATGTTGATGCCTTGACAATCCAGTTGTCAAGGCATTTCTTCTATTACGAGGTTCGCGGCGGGCATGCCCGGGCGGGCCGGATGACGGGGTGAGCGGATGGAAGAGCAGTTGAAGCCGTCGGGGATCGGCGGGCAGGCCGTCATGGAGGGCGTGATGATGCGCAACCGCAGCAAATACGCGGTCGCGGTCAAAAAGTCCGACGGTCAGATGGTTTTGAATGTAAAAGAGTATCACAGCATCAGCGAGAAGATTCCCCTCCTGGGATGGCCTTTTTTGCGCGGTGCGGTGAATTTGATCGAGTCGATGATCGTCGGCATGGGAACGTTGATGTACTCCGCGAATTTCGTGGACGAGGAGCCCGCGAAGGACGATGCGAAGTCGGCAAAAAAAGCAGCGAAGGAAGCAGCGAAGGAAGCGTCCGCGGAATCCTCGGAAGGAGCAGCGGAACCCGAGGCGGAGAAATCCGCTGCCTTCATGACTCCTGCGATGGTCGGCCTGACCGTCGTTTTGTCGCTTGCGGTGACGATCGCGTTGTTCATGCTGCTGCCGTTTGCCATCACGTCGCTGTTTGAGCGCGTGACCGGCATCGAGTCGGCCTGGGTTTCGAGCATTCTCGAGGGCGTGATCCGAATCGCCATTTTCATCGGCTATGTGGCGCTCATTTCCCGCATGGAGGAGATCAAGCGCGTGTTCCGTTACCACGGTGCGGAGCACAAGACCATCAACTGCATCGAGCACGGACTTCCCCTCACGGTGGAAAATGCACGCGTTTCCTCGAAGGAGCACAAGCGCTGCGGAACGAGCTTCATGATCTTCGTTATGGTCATCAGTATTCTCGTGTTCTCCATCGTTAATCTCTTCCCGATTTACACCGGGTATTCGCGTGTTTTGAAGTTCCTGACGCGCTTCGGCGTGCGGCTTTTGCTGCTGCCGGTCGTGGCGGGCTTAAGCTATGAGTTTCTGCGCCTTGCGGGACGCACGAACAACCGCGTTGTCGCCGTGTTGAGCAAGCCCGGCCTTTGGATGCAGGCGCTCACGACGAAGGAGCCGGACGACGCGATGCTCGAGGTTGCCATCGCTTCGGTGGAGGCGGTGTTCGACTGGAAGGCATTTCTGGCGGGAACCGCCGCAGACCAGTGTGCGGTGCCGCTTGAGATCGGCGAATATCTGATCGCCGATGACGGAAGCTACACGCCTACGGTGACGGGCTTTTTAAACGCAAAGAAGTGACGAGATGACAGAGGGACAGTCCCCAATTGTCATCTTTGCCCGGGATGACAACTGGGGACTGTCCCCTTGTCATCTTTTGGAAAGGATTCTGCCATGGTGATTCGCAAGCCGGAGTCGTACCGCGCGGCGGCGCGCGTGTGGACCGAGGCGCTGCAGCAGGCGGGGGTGCCGGAGGCAGCTCTGCAGGCGGAGCGCCTGCTTTGGCATGTCTGCGACATGACGCCGGCGGCGTGGCTGATGCGTAGAGAGGAAGAAATCTCCGAGGCGGAATGGGATGAATTTTCCGAGTTGGCGAAGAGGCGGCTTGCGAGAGAGCCGCTACAATACATTCTGGGTGAACAGGAGTTTATGGGGCTGCCGTTTACGGTGACGCCCGATGTGCTGATCCCGCGGCAGGATACGGAGCACGCCGTTATGGAGGCGCTCGCGTGCTGCGAGGGGAAGCGTGTTTTGGATATGTGCACAGGCTCCGGCTGCATTGCCGTGAGCATTGCGAAGCTCGGGAAGCCCGCGTCGGTGACGGGGGTTGACATTTCGGAAGCGGCCCTCGCGGTCGCGTCGGCAAATGCCAGCCGCAACGACGTCGCGGTGTCCTTTGTAAAGAGCGATATGTTCTCCGATGTGGAAGGGGAGTTCGACGTGATCGTCTCGAACCCGCCGTACATTCCGCCGGAGCAGTTGGCCGGCCTGGAGCCGGAGGTTACGGACCATGAGCCGCGCCTGGCGTTGTACGGGGGCGAGGACGGTCTTTTGTATTACCGTGTGCTGGTGAGCGAGGGCGCGAAGCATTTGCGGCCGGCCGGCGACGGGGAAACGGGAGGTATACTGATCGTGGAAATCGGATTTGACCAGGGCGTCAGCGTGCCTGCCCTGTTCCGCGAGGCGGGATTTGCCGATGTGCGCGTGAAGAAGGATTATGCCGGTCTCGACCGGGTTGTTATCGGACATTTGTAGCGGTCGGTTTTGACGAAAAAGACGCAAAATGACCAAAGAAAAACAACCCGAATTGAGAAAGGATTAATACTATGTTTGAACAATTGGAAGACGTATGCAAGCGATACGAAGAGCTCCAGCTCGAGCTTTCGAGCCCGGATGCGACGGCGGACACAAACCGCTTCCGCAAGCTCATGAAGGAGCAGAGCGACTGTGAGCCGCTGGTGACGACGTACCTTGCGTATAAGAAGGCAAAACAGACGGTCGCCGAGAGCCTGGAGATGCTCGAGAGCGAGTCGGACGATGAGATGCGGGAACTCCTCAAGGAGGAGCTTGCCGACGGCAAGACGCAGATCACGGATTATGAGCAGAAATTGAAGCTTCTTTTGATCCCGAAGGACCCCAACGACGACAAGGACGTTGTCGTTGAGATCCGTGCGGGCGCCGGCGGCGAGGAGGCGGCGTTGTTTGCGGCGGAGTTGTACCGCATGTACGTGCATTACATCGAGTCGCGCCGCTGGAAGGTGGAGCTCGTCAACGCGGACGAGACCGGCCTTGGCGGAATGAAGGAAGTCGAATTCATGGTGAAGGGGCAGGGAGCGTACTCCGTGCTCAAGTACGAGAGCGGTGTGCACCGCGTGCAGCGCGTGCCGGAGACCGAATCCGGCGGGCGTATCCACACCTCGACGGCCTCGGTGGCCGTGATGCCGGAGGCGGAGGAAGTCGATGTCAAGATCGACGAGAAGGACATCCGCATCGACGTTATGCGTGCCTCCGGAAACGGCGGACAGTGCGTCAACACGACGGACTCGGCCGTGCGGTTGACCCATTTTCCGTCGGGCATTGTAGTGTACTCGCAGACCGAAAAATCGCAGCTGCAAAACCGCGACAAGGCGTTCGCGCTGCTGCGTGCAAAGCTGTATGACCTGGAGCTTCAGAAGGCGCACGACGCCGAGGCGGCGGCGCGCAGAAGCCAGATCGGAACGGGCGACCGCTCCGAGAAGATCCGGACGTATAATTTTCCGCAGAGCCGCGTGACGGACCACCGCATCGGCTTGACGCTGTATAAGCTTGACAAGATCTTAAACGGCGATCTGCAGGAGCTGATCGACGGTTTGACGGCGGCCGATCAGGCGGCCAAGCTGGCGAAGCAGGAAGAGCAGTGAAGATCGGAAGAGGAGCATCGGAGCTGTCCGGGGAGACCCGCGACGGAGAGGAGCTTACGAGATGATTACGGCAAAATCCAATCCGCAATTGAAGTACCTTGCGACCTTGCTTAAGAAGCGGAGCGCCCGCGAGGAGGACCGCATCTTCGTGTGCGAGGGTCGGAAAATGTTCTTCGAAATCCTCGCGCAGCATCCGGAGAATCTCGTGAAGATCTACTGGTCGGAGCGGGGGCTTTCGGGGCTCTCGGACGAGGAGCGGGAAGCGCTTTCGGCGTGCAGCTACGAGACGGTTTCGGACGATGCATTTGACGCGGTCGCGGAGACCGTGACGCCGCAGGGCGTTCTGGCGGTCGTGCGCATGCCGCACTACGAGCTTTCGGAGATGCTTGCGAAGGACGACGCGAGGCTTCTTCTGTTGGAGAGCCTGCGCGACCCGGGAAACCTCGGGACCGTGCTGCGGACCGCGGAGGCGGCCGGCATGAGCGGCGTGATCTTATCGCAGGACTCGGTGGATGTATTTAACCCCAAGGTCGTGCGCTCGACGATGGGCGCGATCCTGCGCGTGCCGTTTCTGTATGCGGAGGACTGGCAGGGGACGCTTGCGGAATTGAAGGCAAACGGCGTCACGCTGTACGCGGCGCATCTGCAGGGGTCGGTACCGTACACGGAGCCGGCGTATGAGGGCCGCACGGGCATCCTCATCGGCAACGAGGCGAACGGCCTGACGGACGAGACGACGGCGATGGCCGACGTGCGGGTCCGCATCCCGATGGAGGGACAGGCGGAGTCGTTAAATGCAGCCGTGGCGGCGGCAATCCTGATGTATCAGACAAAACATTGAGCGAATGCGACATCTTTTCCGTCGTTGCCCGGGAGGGCGGCGAAAGGCGGCAGAGGATGTCGCTTTTTTTGCCCTTGCAATGCGCACGGCGGTTTGCTATAATGGCACACGGTAAACGGATTGCGACCGCACGCGCATGGCACGCAGGATGCGAACGGGCGAAGAGCGCAGATCCGGGAAAGGCGAGGTTCGTATATGGAAAATGTTACATTTGACGCGACATTGGCGTCGCGGTTTGTGAACGCTTCCGAGATGTCCCTGATCAAGGGCCAGGCGGAGGCAGCAAGAGCAGAGCTTCTCGGAAGAGGCGGTGCCGGCAATGACTTCCTTGGTTGGATCGATCTTCCGGTTGCGTATGACAAGGATGAGTTCGCGCGCATCAAGAAGGCGGCAGCGAAGATTCAGTCGGATTCCGATGTTCTGGTTGTGATCGGCATCGGCGGTTCGTACCTGGGCGCACGCGCGGCAATCGAGTTCCTGCGCCACAGCTTCTACAACAACGTGTCGAAGGAGATCCGCAAGACTCCCGAGATTTACTACGCAGGCAACAGCATCAGCGGAACGTACTTAAAGCACCTCATCGAGGTGATCGGTGACCGCGATTTCTCCGTCAACATCATCAGCAAGTCCGGAACGACGACGGAGCCGGCAATCGCATTCCGCGTATTCAAGGAGCTTCTGATCAAGAAGTACGGCCGCGAGGAGGCCAACAAGCGCATCTACGCGACGACCGACAAGGCGAGAGGAGCCCTGAAGCAGGTTGCCAACGAAGAGGGCTACGAGAGCTTCGTGGTGCCGGACGACGTCGGAGGACGCTTCTCCGTATTGACGGCGGTAGGTCTTCTTCCGATCGCTGTGAGCGGTGCCGATCTGGACGCTTTGATGGCAGGTGCGGCAAGCATGCGCGAGGCGTGCATCAACAAGGATTTTGCGGAAAATGACGCCCTTCAGTACGCGGCGATCCGCAACATTCTCTACCGCAAGGGCAAGAGCGTTGAGGTGCTTGCGAACTACGAGCCGTCGCTTCACTATGTGAGCGAGTGGTGGAAGCAGCTCTACGGCGAGAGCGAGGGCAAGGATCAGAAGGGTATTTTCCCGGCGAGCGTTGATCTCACGACCGACCTTCACTCGATGGGTCAGTTCATTCAGGACGGCGCGCGCATCATGTACGAGACCGTGCTGGCTGTTAAGAAGAGCCGCGAGGAGATTGTGCTCACGGCGGAGCCCGTGGATCTCGATGGTATGAACTACCTTGCGGGCAAGACCGTTTCGTTCGTCAACGAGAGCGCGATGAAGGGAACGCAGCTTGCACATGTGGACGGCGGTGTGCCGAACCTTGTTGTGAACATCCCCGAGCAGAACGAGTTCTACCTCGGCCAGCTGTTCTACTTCTTCGAGTTCGCGTGCGGCGTGAGCGGCTACATGCTGGCGGTCAATCCGTTCAACCAGCCCGGCGTCGAGAGCTACAAGAAGAACATGTTCGCACTTCTCGGAAAGCCCGGTTACGAGGAGCTTCGCGCACAGCTGATGGCGAGACTCAACGGCTGATCGGTGCGGCGTTAGCGCTTGCGAAAGACTGCGCGGAAAATGAAGAAATACTAAGACAAACAAAAAGCGACGGCAGGAACCTTCGGGCTCTTGCCGTCGTTTGTGTTGTTGCATTTTTCGATTTGTATGCTCGCAATTCTAGATCGACGAGTAATCCTCGGGTTCCGGAGTGCTTTCCTCCTTCTTGACGCCGCCGGTGTGGACGAGGAACAGTCCGAAGAAGCCGCCGCAGGCGCCGCCGATGATGTGGCCGAGCTGCGAGATGTTGTCATCGCGGAAAGCGTTGACGAACTCGTTGCCCAGATAGAGGATGCAGATGACGATGAACGTGATCGGAATCCGGCCTTTCTCCGCGTTGGTGACCGAGGAGAGGATGATGAACATGAAGACGATGCCGCTCGCGCCCAAAAGAGCGGAGTCGGGGAAGATCAGGTTGAACAGGATGCCGGTGATGACTGCCGTGATGACCATCATCTCCAGAATCATCTTGCTGCCGTATTTTTCCTCGAGCATCGGTCCGAGCATCAGGATATAGAGCATGTTGCTGAGGTAGTGGCTCCAGTTGGCGTGTCCGATCGCGTGGCCGACGAGGCGTACGTACATCAGAGGATCCGAGAGGGGAGCGCGGTAGGTCATGAACAGACGCCTCGTCGAACCCATGTCGGTGATGCTGCCGAGAGCGAGCGCAAACAGGCAGATCAGCGCGAACGTGAGCGTGACGGGAGCGTTGTAATGAAAACGGTGGAGCAGTTTCTTAAGCGTATTCATCGGACAAATCCTTTCTGCCGGCTCATGGCCGGCGAGGTCGGTTGTTACGCGGTGAAGATTACTCCGCAAGCTTCAGGTCGCCGTCCTTGATGATGCCGGCCTTGCGGAAAATCGAGCCGAGCACGATGCACAAAACAGCGGGAAGAACGAAGCTGATGAGGATCAGGCCGAGCCAGTCAAACCAGCCGGCGTTGCCTGCCCAGCCGGTGATGACACCGATCTGGCCGACAAAACCGCAGGTGCCCATGCCGGACGAGATCGCGGGACCGTTCATCTCAAGCTTGAAGAGGCACGTAGCGATCGGACCGGTGATGGCCGAGGCGATGATCGGAGGAAGCCAGATGATCGGTTTCTTGGCGATGTTGCCCATCTGCAGCATGCTGGTTCCGATGCCCTGGGACACGAGACCGCCGACTTTATTTTCCTTGTAGCTCAAAACGGCGAAGCCGACCATCTGCGCGCAGCAGCCGGCAACCGCGGCACCGCCCGCGAGACCGACCAGACCGAGCGCGGCACAGATGGCTGCGGAGGAGATCGGAAGCGTGAGTGCCATACCGATGATAACGGAAACGACAATGCCCATGATGAACGGCTGCTGCTCGGTAGCCCACATGGTGAGGTCACCGACCTTGGAAGCAGCCCAGCCGATGTGCGGGGCCGTCCAGATGGACAGAAGACCGCCGATGACGACGGTGACAAACGGAGTAACCAAAATATCGATCTTTGTCTCCTTGGAGACCGCCTTACCGAACTCGACCGCGATGATGGCGATCAGAAGAACCGCCAGCGGACCGCCGGCGCCGCCCTCGTTGTTGGCTGCATAGCCGACCGCGGCAGCGGAGAAGATGACAAGCGGAGGAGCCTGCAAAGCAACGGCGATGGAAACCGCCATCGCGGGACCGGCAACGCTCTGTGCGAAGACGCCGATTCTCACAAACCAGTCGCAGAGCTGCTTGAGCCAGTCGATGTCGACAACAGCCTTGCCCGCCTGCTCGCCGAGCGTCTTGATGATCGTTCCAATCAAAAGGGATGCGAACAGACCCTGGGCCATGGCGCTCATCGCGTCGATGCCGTAGCTCTTCCAGGAAATGTTGATTTTCTTACGTTTCAAAAAGGCTTTCATTCGTAACCTCCAAACGACCGCCCGTCAGGGCGAATTTTCTTCAAACTATCATAGTTATTCGAAAAATACAAGCAAAACAGCGAAAAAAGTATTCTTTCGCGAGGAAGCATAAGCACCGCTAATACTTCAAATAAGTATAAAAGGATTTTCTTCCCGAATCTGCGCTTGCAAGGTTTTTTTCGAAAGAGTACAATGGGTACGTTAAAAGAGTTCATCAGCCGCGCCGGTACACGCACGGGAGCGGCATTCGGGAGGATATCTATGGGCGGATTTTTCGGAGTAGCTTCGAAGGAAGATTGCATTTTTGACCTGTTCTTCGGAGTTGATTACCACTCGCATCTCGGAACGCGCCGCGCCGGTCTGGCGGTGTTCGGCGACAACGGTTTCGAGAAATCAATCCACAAGATTGAGAATTCACCGTTCCGGACGAAATTTGAGAAGGAGGCGCACGAGATGCACGGTCACGCCGGCATCGGCTGCATCTCCGATTTTGAGCCGCAGCCGATTCTGGTGCGGTCTCACCATGGCAAATTCGCCATCACCACGGTCGGCAAGATCAACAATCGCGACGAGATCGTGGAGAAGATTTTGAAGAACAATTCGCACTTCTTCATCATGAGCAACGGCGAGGTCAACCCGACCGAGCTGACCGCTGCTCTGATCAACCAGAAGGAAAATCTGATCGAGGGCATCCGCTACGCGCAGGAGGTCATCGACGGCTCGCTGTCCATGCTGGTGCTGACGGACAAGGGCGTCTTCGCGGCGAGAGACCGCCTGGGACGCACGCCAATCGCCATCGGCCGCAAGGACGGCGCATATTGTGCGGCGCTGGAGAGCTTTTCGTACGCGAACCTCGGATACCACACGGTTCGTGAGCTGGGCCCCGGAGAGATCGTCGTGTTCGACGCGAACTCCTGCACCTCGCTTGTCGCACCCGGCAGAAACATGAAGATCTGCACGTTCCTGTGGATCTACTACGGCTATCCGTCCTCGTCCTACGAGGGCGTCAGCGTAGAGCATGCGAGATACCGCTGCGGTGAGTATCTGGCAAAGCGCGACAACGTGAAGCCCGACGTGGTTGCCGGCGTTCCGGATTCGGGAACCGCACACGCCATCGGCTATGCGAACGCCGCAGGAATTCCGTTTACAAGACCGTTGATCAAGTACACGCCCACCTGGCCCCGTTCGTTCATGCCGACGATGCAGGAGAAGCGCGATCTGATCGCAAAGATGAAGCTGATCGCTGTGCCCGAGCTTGTGAAGGACAAGAGCCTGCTGATCATCGACGACTCGATCGTCCGCGGCACGCAGCTTCGCGAGACGGCGGAGTTTTTGTTCGAGAGCGGAGCGAAGGAAGTGCATGTTCGCCCGGCCTGCCCGCCGCTTTTGTACGGCTGTAAGTATTTGAATTTTTCGCGTTCCAAGAGCGAGATGGAGCTGATCACGAGACGCTGCATCGCCGAGCTTGAGGGGACGGAGAATGTCTCCGAGGAGGTTCTGCGCGAGTATTCCGACCCGGATTCCGAGCGCTACGCGAAGATGACAGAGGCCATCTGCAAGAAGTTAAAGTTCACGTCGCTTCGGTTCCATCGCCTCGACGACATGATCGCGGCCATCGGCATTCCGGCGGAAAATCTGTGCACCTACTGCTGGAACGGAGCGGGCTCCGAAGAGGAATGATTGTGGAAAATGTCCGATAATAAGTCATTTACATGGGCTGTTACGGAACGGCTTCCGAAAAAGTGAAAAGAATGTGGCTCGAATTGACATTGCACCGATATGCGGATATAATGAACACGTAACGATAACGCGATATGTTCATTGTATGGCATATCGGTGCTTGTGCGTATTGTATTGGAAAAATAAGGAGGTTCGACTATGGCTATTGCCAGAACGCCGGAAGAGGAGCAGGTGGTAAGAGATAACCTGATTGCCACCTGTGCGAAGGTATTCCTTCGCGACGGCTACTCGAAGGTCACGATGAAGTCCTTAGCCGATGAGGCAGGCTGCACGACCGGAAAGTTTTACAGTAATTTTGCGGGCAAACCGGAGATCTTGCGCGTATTGATGGAGAAGCTGACCCGCACGACGTACAACGAAACAATGAAACTGCTTGCCGAAGAGGGCGACACGCCCATGGAAAAGCTGATGCTCTTCTTCGTTACGCAGTACGAGATCTGCCATGTAAACGAGAAGATCCGCGAGCTGTTCCATTTTGCGTATGAGGATTCGGAGGCGCTCAGCGCGGTTGCCGATTTCTTCAAGGAAGACCTCAGAACCGCTCTGGAGCAGACTTACGGCAAGAAGATGGATGAGCAGACGCTGGTGACAATCACGACCATGGGATTCTGCGCGATGCGCGGCATCATCATGAGCGAGTACAAGGGTTACGCGTACGAGGAGAATCAGCAGATCGCCTACATGATGGATCTGATTCTGTACATCTACGGTATTCAGGGCAAGGATGCCGAGGCATTGTACGCCCGCATCGAGAAGGCGAAGCCGCAGCTTCGCGAGGCAACCTACAACTTGATCATCTACATCCTGCAGACGAAGCTTCTGTAAGGCGAGGTTCCCATGGAAGAATGCAAGGTGTGCGGTCGGAGAAATCCGATCGAAGGAGCAAATTTCTGCTACTATTGCGGAGCGGCGTTAGAGAGCCGCGGTGAGACTGCAGCGGCTGTGACGGCGGAGCCCGAGGCGGAGGCGTTTCGACGGCTTGCGGCGGAGGTCAATGCGTCGGAGCAGACGGAGAAGCCGAAGTTCTCCAAATGGAAATGTTTCGGAATCCTGTGCTTAACGCTGGTTCCGGTGTATGGCTGGCTGTTCCTGCTCGGCTGGCTGATCTTCACGGTCAGCAATCCGACGGTTTCCGAGGAGCGCAAGGAGGTCGCCAAGGGTGCCTTGTTGTTCGTGGGACTTCTGTTGATCGCCGTGATCATCTTCTCCTGGTACGTCTCGAAGAATCCGGACTATTTTGACCAGTTGATGGAGTCCTATGCGAACATGTACGGCGGAGCAGCGAAGTAGCGAATGCTGCGAAAGACAATTGCAAAATGAAAGTAAACGGGGAGATGCGTAAGCGTCTCCCCGTTTTATATGTTCCGGCCGTTCGGATCGTTCCACAGAAGCTTCCATTCGCGCCGCCCGGAGTAGTAGAGAAGGCGGAAGGGAACTCTGGCGCCGCAGTACTCGGATTCACAGGAGTACTCCGTCGAGGCGAGCCCGCAGTAGTTGCGGTCCTCGGCGGTGAGAATGCGGATGTTTGTGAGCATGTGAAGAAGACCGTCCGCGTCCTTCCACTTGACACTCAAGGGGATCAGGCGGCCGGTGCTGGTGAACCAGACGCCGCAGGCGATCGGGACCTGGCGGCCGCGCGGCGAGCCGGCGTCGGTTGTAAAACGTTGATCAAGACCCATCATCGGCATGAGAGGCTCCTTTCTCCGGAAGCAGGGACGCCCGCGTGACGGATTCCTTGCCGAAGCGCTTTCGGATGGCATCCACGGCGCGGTCGATCTTCTCGAGGCGCTCGTAGTCCGCGGTGTCGAACATCGACAGCTGGCGGGCGGGCGCATCCGGGGACACGCGCGAGGTGTGGACGCCGAGGCTTCGGATGGGCGTCCTGTCCCAGGCGGCATCGAAAAGCCGGCAGGCGTGCTCGTGAAGCTCCCTTGTGATGTTTGTGGGGTTCTCCAGAACTGCCTGGTGGCTGTAGTAGTGCAGATCAAAGGTGCGGATTCCGACGGAGATGACGCTGATGCGGACATCGTCGGCGCGAAGTCTTGTCCCGACGCTGTCACAGAGCCGCAGCAGCACCTGCTTCGCCTCCGCGGCATCGGTCACGTCGTGGTTAACGGTCGTGGAATTGCCGTAGCCCTTGTTCGGCGGAGGGGAGTCGATCACGGGACTTGGGTCGATGCCGTTCGCAAAATTGTAAACGGTGGTCCCGTGCTGCTTTAAGGCGCTGCGCAGAACGGACTCCGGCGTGTTCGCCACCTCGCCGATCGTGCGGATCCCGAGAGAGTGCAGTTTGCGCTCGGTCGCATGGCCGATGAAGAAGAGGTCGCGCACCGGCAGCGGCCACATCTTCGCGGGAATCTCCCCGGGCCAGAGCGTGTGCACCCGGTCGGGCTTCGTAAAATCCGACGCCATCTTCGCCAAAAGCTTGTTGACCGAGACCCCGATGTTGACGGTGAAGCCGAGCTCGTCGCGGATGCGCTCCCGGAGCGCGTTCGCGAATGCGACGGGGTCTCTCTGCGCCGCAGCGATCTCCGTCATGTCCAGAAACGCCTCGTCGATGGAGTATTGCTCCACGAGAGGGCAGACGTCGTGCAGGATGTCCAAAAGAGCGTTCGAGCACTCGACGTAGAGCTTGTAATTCCCGGGCACGACGGTCAGGTTCGGGCACAGGCGGCGCGCCTCCACGAGCGACATTGCGGTGCGCACGCCGAACTTCTTCGCGGGGATCGACGTGGCGAGCACGATGCCGTGGCGGGCCGACTCGTCGCCGCCGACGACCGCGGGGATCGTGCGCAGGTCCGTCGTCTCGCCGAGATGGTGAATGCGGTAGGTCGCCTCCCAGCTTAAGAAGGCGCTGTTCACGTCGCAGTGGAAGATCAGACGCTCGGGGCGGGCTGTTCGATTGTCGGATGCGCCTTGCATTGCAGGCCTCCTTGGCGGCGGATTCACGGGGAAGGAGAGGGACGCCTCCCCCACGTGCCTGCATTATAACACGAACATTTGTTCGATTGCAAGAGGGGCGAACAAATTTTGCAAAATATTGCTATACTTTCCGCGTCACATGTGCTACACTTGTGGCAGTTTTGCGCCCGCCGTCATCGGAAAATGCCGGCGGCGATACGGAAAGGAACCTCACAATGGCGATATACGATTGTCATGCACATATTTATCCCGAGAAGATTGCGGCCAAGGCCGTCGAGGGCGTAGGCCACTTCTACGGGATTGAGATGGACTGCCCGTCGGGAACGGCGGAGACGCTTCTTGCGATCGGCGACGAGGCCGGAATCGACCGATTCCTCGTGCACTCCGTGGCGACGCAGGCGCGTCAGGTGGAGAGCATCAACAATTTCCTTGCGGAGACGGTTGCGAAGGAGCCGCGCTTCATCGGCTTCGGCACGATGCACGCCGACTACGAGCACAAGGCCGACGAGCTCGAGCGCATCGTCGGAATGGGCCTGCGCGGCATCAAGATTCATCCGGACTCGCAGCTCTACGCGGTGGACGACCCGCGCATGTTCGAGCTCTACGACGCACTGCAGGGGCGCTATCCGATCCTCGTGCACTGCGGCGACTACCGCTACGACTTCGACAACCCCGACCGCGTGCGGAGAGTGCTTGACATGTTCCCAAGACTCACCTTTATCGCAGCGCACTTCGGCGGCTGGAGCCTGGCGGACCTCGCGCTTGAGTATCTCAAGGATGCTCATTGCTACTTCGACTGCAGCAGCTCGATGATGTACCTGGGACAGAAGCGCTCGGCGGAGCTGATCCGCGAGTACGGCGCCGAGAGATTTTTGTTCGGCTCGGACTACCCGATGTGGAGCCCGAAGGACGAGCTTGCAAGATTCCGCGCGCTGGACATCACGGAGGAGGAGAAGGACATGATCCTCTCGCGCAATCCGGAGATTGTTCTACAGCTGTAGAAACAATAAATAACAGCGAAAATGAAAAAAGCGCCGTGACGTAGAAACCGCCGCGGCGCTTTTTGTATGCTTGTTTGATTGCTTTAAGCTGACTATCTCAGGCTGATCTCCACGCCGTTGACCGTGATCGCGACAATCTCATTCATGGGGATGAGTCTGGTGTCTGTCGACGGCGTCCGGAAAGATTGCCCGGGGAGAAGAGAATACTGCTTCCGGCAGGAAGAATCTTCCTCGCTGTAAAACACCCAACCGTCCCATTCGGGGGTCTCCTGAGCGGCGAATGTAAGCTCGCTGGGGCGGGAAAAAGTATCATAGGTCATCGTGTTCAGAACAGTTCCGTTCGCAAGCCGGATGGATTCCAGCCGGCAACTGTCGCGGCCGCCGTTGATGTCGAGGATCAGCCCGGCGGCAGACAGAATGACTTTTGAGACTGTGGCGTCACCGACATCTTTTTTGACGCGAAATGTTTTCTCGTCGGAGGTGTAATTGTTGCACCAGTTGAATTCAAACGGCCATTTTCCGTCCAGGGTGAACGTAAAATGAACAAATCCGCGATTAACGTTGGCGTAGGCGGGGGCGATCTCGATCAGATACCATAAGTAACCGTCCCGACAAAATGGGCGTATGGTGCCTGAACCTTTAGAGCCTTTCTGATCAATCAGCGTGTCATAATAGTACTCCGTACAATCAATGTCGGAAAATACCGTTGACCGCAGGGAACCGTCGTAATAGTTCAGATCAAAATCCATCAGGGCGATCGGTCTCGTGTAATCGGCAGGGAGAAGTGACTGTATCTCGCCATCTGCGGAATACGTGTAAAGCCAGCCGTCCGGGGTGCCGTCCGGAAGTTTGATGTTGGTCTGCATCTCCGCCCACTGCGTGTGCGTATCACCGATGGCGTCTACCATCGTGATCGTCAGGTCTCCGAGAGTCCGGGTAAGCCCGATTTCAAAATATCCGTTCTCAAGTTCCTGCATGGTGCCTTCCAGCCCAATCAACTGCGTAAAACGAACATCATAGATGATGCGGGCCGCTGCACCGAGCGCCACCAGGAGAAATACGGAGAGACCGGCGGCAATCAATATAACGCGCAATGACTTGCGAAGCTTGCGCCGTCCGGTACGCACGGTCGCTTCGGAAGACGTTGACGGTGTTTTGCCGGATGTGATATCGGCCTGCATTTTAGCGAGGGCCACTCCGATTACGGCTGACTCGTCAAACACAGCCGCAGCCTCATCAGCCTCAGCCAGCATCCGATCGGCCTCCTCGGCGGTCGGAAGATCACCGAACACGGTCGTATCATTGTCTATGGATGTAATGTCATTTTTCGAATTCTTCATATGATGTAACTCCTTTCTCTGCGAGGATTGATCGTAACTTTACCCGGTCGCGGTGAAGAATGTTTTCCACTTTTTTCTCGGGGAGCCCCAGGCGCGCCGCAATTTCCTTCACACCGCGTCTTTCGTAGTAGCGTTCGCGGAAAATGCTTCGCGCAGGTTCGTCGAGCTCGGCGACGGATGCCGCGACGGCATCTTTCAGCCAGCCATCGGCTGCTGCCTCCTCTGTGTTGTCGGGCGCTTCCGGCTCGATGCCGTCCTCGAGCGCCGCCTCCAAAGAGAGCGTGTCCGGCCGCGTGCGGTGAAGCCGGTCTTTTGAGACGTTGCGTGCGATTGCGAAGAGATAGCTGCGAAGCGGGTAAGTCTCGCTCAGCCGAACGCTCCCCCGATACTTCCACAATCTCACAAAGACGTCGGCTTCCGCCTCCTCCAGCTCCTCGCGAGGGCGCCCTGCGAGAAATGAGGCGCAGATCTTGTGCACGGCAGGGCCGTAGATGTGGATCATTTGCCGCATGCCCTGCTCGGCATCGGTCTGCAGCAGACACAGCAAAGTCTGATCGTCCATGGCGTCCCTCCCTTCTTCAGTGGTCCTTCACAACACTACACCTGCGCGGTCGCGGAAATCACTCACATTTTTCGAAAAATGACAGCTTTATTTTCAGGGAAACGAAGGGGAAAGTCAAGGCACAACAGAGTATCGTTGCAACGATATAAAAGTTTGCGACATCTCTTGACAGAAGTATCGCTATAACGATATAATTCTGGTAACAGAAGTAAGGAGAAGATGTTATGGAGAGAAAAATGATTCTTTGTCACGGATCGCAGAACATTATTCACACGCCCACTTACGGCCGGGGGAACCGGTATAACGACTACGGACTCGGATTTTATTGTACTGAAAGCGTGGAGCTTGCGAAAGAGTGGGCGTGTACCGAAACAAACAGCGGCTACGCGAATGCCTATGATTTCGATGCGGAAGGTCTGTCAATTCTCAATCTTCAGAATGGTGAATACAACATTTTGAACTGGCTTGCAATTCTTTTGGAAAATAGAGTGTTTCATACATCCGCCGGGATTGCCGAAGAAGGGCGGGAATATCTTCTGAGCGAATTTCTTCCGAAATATCGTTCGTTCGATGTGATGATCGGCTACCGCGCGGATGACTCTTATTTTTCGTTTGCCAACGCTTTTTTGAACAATACTTTGTCACTGCGGCAGCTGGAGAAGGCGATGACACTGGGGAAACTCGGGGAGCAGGTAGTGTTGAGGAGTAAAAATGCTTTTGAACGGATATCATTTCGCGAGGCATTGGTGGCGGAGAAGGAGATTTATTATCCGAGGAAGAACAGCCGTGATACGAAAGCCCGCGATGCGTATCGCGCGGAACGCGGGAGCAGGCGGGCGGCAGATGAAATATATCTGGTGGACATCTTGAGAGAGGAGTGGGACAGTCATGATGCACGCTTACGAAGAAACGTATCTGAATGATGCGATGAACAATCTCGGTGATATGTTTGCCTATGCCGTCTGTGATCTCGGGTATGATGCTGAGGAGTTTTATTCTCAGTTTCTGGTATCCGGGGTTGCGGAGAAATTCGGTGAGGGAAACCCCAAATATGTGGCCGGCCTTTCGGGAGCGGAACTGGCCAGTGCGGTTCTCTACGCGGTTGAAGGGAAACGACCGGAGAAACGGCCTTCGGTTGCTTATGAGCGTAGTCCGGAATACTGGTCGGGATGGATCCTTGCGTATTACCAGTGGCTTACGGGACATAGTTTCGCATACATGCAAAAAAGGGGAGTGACATTTTCCAAAGTGAAATCTCTCTATCCGACGCTTCACGAGGCGGATGTGACGAAGTTCGCTTTGGTTGCGGATAAGATCATTGAGAAGAATCGGCAGGAGGAGCCCAGTCGTCTTCAGCAAATGCGCAAGGACAGAGGGTTGACGCAGCGGGAGCTGGCGGAGCGTTCGGGAACATCGTTGCGTATGGTTCAGCTTTACGAACAAAAGCAACAGGACATCCGCAGGGCGGAGGCACAGACGTTGGTGAGCCTTTCCCTTGTCCTCGGCTGCGATGTGACGGATCTGTTTGAGTGAGGTTGAAAAAAACAAAAAAAGTTGTTGACAACGCGTTCGAAAAGCGTTACAATGCGGACAATTCAACAGAATAAAGCGTAAAAGCGATGACGAAGACCGTCCGATGTCGAAGCTTTCAGAGAGCCGGTGGTTGGTGTGAACCGGCAGCAGAACATCAAGTGACACATCCCTTCCGAGCTGAAGACCCGAAACCTGCAGTGCACTGCGGGCAGTAAGGAATTCCGTGATGCCGCGTAAGAGCAACGGACTTGATGGAGTCCCTGAGTGGCGCGAGAGCGCAATTTGAGTGGTACCGCGGGTTATAATGGCTCGTCTCAAAGGCAACTTTGAGGCGAGCTTTTTCAGTTTCTGAAAGCAGTCTGGAGGTTGCGTCCATCACAACGGTAGGACCAAACAACACAGACAGGAGGACAATCCCAATGAACGAGACAGTCGACAGCAAGTTGAAGGAAGTTGCAGCGCGTATCCGCGAGCTGCGCGAGATTGCCGGCATGAGCGTTGCAGAGGCAGCGGCTCTGACGGAAGTGAGCGAGGCACAGTACCTTTCGTATGAGGAAGGCAAGGAAGACCTTCCGTTCACCTTTATCCACAAATGCACGCAGGCATTTCACGTAGAGCTTTCGGCGATCACCGAAGGTCATACGGCCAAGCTTTCGTCCTACACGGTGACGAGAAACGGCAAGGGCCAGGTTACGGCGGAGGAGCAGGGCATCCTGATCAAGAACCTCGCGCCGATGTTCAAGAACAAGCTTGCCGAGCCCTACTGGGTTCGCTACGAGTATTCGGCTGAGCAGCAGAAGAAACCGATCCACACGACGACGCATTCCGGCCAGGAGTTCGACCTCGTGCTCAAGGGCTGCATGAAAGTTCAGGTCGGTGACCATATCGAGATCCTCCGCGAGGGTGACAGCATTTTCTACAAGAGCTCCACGCCTCACGGCATGATCGCCATCAACGAGCAGGATGTGACGTTCCTCGCTGTGGTCCTTCCGGATACGAACACCGCGGAAAAGGATGTGACGGACACGCTTGTGACCGGCCACACCGCAAAGCGCAGCTTCGTCAGCGACAAATTCGTCCGTTGCGTCGAGGATGAGAAGGGCCGCCTCAAGAACATCGATTTCGTCGACACCGACAAATTCAACTTCGCGTTTGATATCGTCGACGGCATCGCCCGCAAGAACCCCGAGAAGCTCGCGATGATCCACCTCGATGTCAACAAGGTGGAGCGCCGCTTTACGTTCGAGGATCTGCGCCGCAAGAGCAACCAGTGCGCGAACTACTTCAAGTCCCTCGGTATTAAGAAGGGCGACCGCGTCATGCTCGTCCTTCGCCGCCATTATCAGTTCTGGATCTCGATGCTCGCGCTGCACAAACTCGGCGCGATCGCGATCCCCGCGACGAACCAGCTTCTCGCGCATGACTTTGAATATCGTTTCCAGTCCGCAGGCGTCAAGGCGATCCTCTGCACCACGACGGGCACCACGGCGGAGCAGGCCGACATCGCCGCTCAGACGAGCCCGACGGTCGAGATCAAGATCGCTGTCAACGGCACCCGCGAGGGATGGAGAACATTTGACGACGAATACACGCTCTTCAGCTCGCACTTTGATCGCACGGAGGACAGCGCTCAGGGTCAGGATCCCATGGTCATGTTCTTCACGTCCGGCACGACCGGCTACCCGAAGATCGCAAGCCACAGCTACCTCTACGCGCTCGGCCACTATGTAACCGCCAAGTATTGGCATCAGGTTGACCCCGACGGTCTGCATCTGACCATCTCCGACACCGGCTGGGGCAAGGCTCTGTGGGGCAAGCTCTACGGCCAGTGGCTGTGCGAGGCGCCGATCTTCGTGTACGACTTCGACCGCTTCCACGCTGAGGACATCCTTCCGATGTTCGCGCAGTACCACATCACGACATTTTGCGCGCCGCCTACCATGTACCGCATGCTGATCAAGGAGGACATCAGCAAATACGACCTGTCCTCGATCGTACATGCGACGACCGCAGGCGAGGCGCTCAACCCTGAGGTTTATAAAGTATTTAAGGAAAATACAGGTCTCCGCGTCATGGAAGGCTTCGGCCAGACCGAGACGACGCTCGTCATCGGTAACCTGTTCGGCGAGGAGCACAAGCTCGGCTCGATGGGCAAGCCCACGCCGCAGTACCATGTCGACATCCTCGGCGATGACGACAAGCCCGTGCCGATCGGTGAGAACGGCGAGATCTGCATCTACACCGAGCCCAACGTTCCGTGCGGTCTGTACCTCGGTTACTACCGTGGTGAGGACCTCACGAAGGAAGCTTGGCACGACGGCATCTACCACACCGGCGACGTTGCGTGGAAGGATGAGGACGGCTTCTACTGGTATGTCGGCCGCAAGGACGACGTCATCAAATCCTCCGGCTACCGCATCGGACCGTTCGAGATCGAGAGCGTCATCATGGAGCTTCCGTACGTCCTCGAGTGCGGCGTAAGCGCTGCTCCGGACCCTGTCCGCGGACAGGTTGTCAAGGCCAGCATCGTGCTCACGAAGGGCACGGTCGGCACCGAGGAGCTCAAGAAGGAGATCCAGGACTACGTCAAGACGCACACCGCGCCTTACAAGTACCCGCGTATCGTCGTCTTCATGGATGAGCTGCCGAAGACGATCAGCGGTAAGATCCAGAGAAACAAGCTTTAAACTTGCATTTTCCGTATGGAAAGAGTATATTTAGTAGGTTAAGGTGGCATGATGAAGTTTAAACGCTTAACGCTTATGGCCGGGCATTACGGCAGCGGCAAGACGAACATCGCCGTGAATCTCGCGATGATGCTCAAGAGGGAAGGCGAGGATGTTGTGATCGCGGACCTCGATATCGTCAACCCGTACTACCGCACGAAGGACAGCGAGGAAGAGCTCAAGGCAGCGGGGATCCCGCTGATCAGCTCGGAGTACGCGAACTCAAACGTGGACGTGCCCGCGCTGCCGCAGGAGCTGTATTCCATCGTGGATGTCAAGTCGCGCCATGCGATCGTGGACATCGGCGGGGACGACCGCGGAGCTTTGGCTCTGGGGCGCTACACCCCGTTCATTTTAGAGGAAAATGATTACGACATGCTCCTCGTCATCAACAAGTATCGTCCGCTGACTCCGGATACCACAAGTACCATGGAGGTCATGCGTGAGATAGAGGCCGCGGGAGGGCTTCCTTTCACGGGCATCGTGAACAACTCAAACCTGGGACGTGAGACAACGCCCGAGGATGTGATCGCTTCCGATGCGTACGCGAAGGATATCGCCGCGGCGACAGGTCTGCCGATCCGGATGACCACCGTGAAAGCGGAGATCGCCGGGGCGGTAGCGGAGGTTCTGCCGGATGTGGTCCCACTGCATCTGCAGGACAAACGGCTTTGGAACGACTAAGCACAGGGAGGTTTTTGTATGAACAAGGTAACATTCAACACGGATCTCTGCAAGGGCTGCGGACTCTGCGTTGCCGCCTGCCCGAAGAAGATTCTTCGGATGTCCGAGACGGTCATCAACGCGAAGGGTCATCATCCGGCAGAGATGGTCGACCAGT
>JAFZWG010000016.1 GCA_017617395.1 Lachnospiraceae bacterium | reverse complement strand
TCTGCGGTACGCAGCCGGTGTACATCCGTACTGCTCCCTGAACAATCTGGAAAATGCTTCCTGCGATGAATATCCGTACTTCACCGCAATGTCCAGAATCCGCTCTTTCGTATCCCTGACTTCCCCGGCTGCGCGGGCCAGGCGCCGCCCGGATGCGTACGATTTGATTGTCATACCGGTCACATCGTGAAACAACACCGAACAATACCACGGGGAATAGCCGATCTCGTCAGACAGGCTCGTGAGCATTTTGTTTTGTTCCACGTGCTCCTCTATCCAGTCAATCATACGTTGCACGACTTCAATCCATTCTTTCATGTGCTTGCCTCCTGCACAATCAACAATACCATAGAAAAGCAGCGATTGTTTGATGTTTCTTGGGGAATGCTTATTGTCCCTATTATATCACAAACGAACCTTGGCCGCGGAACTTCTTTTCCCTTTTTGTAAAATTCATATTGACAGCCATCATTTCTTCTGCTATTATCCATTTAGACGGTTATCAAATTACAGCTTGTACGGGGGCGATGATGGTAATTAAAATAAATCTAACACAATCCAAAAGGAGAACAACTATGAACAACAACGATTTCTACGGATTTCTGGAGGGCAGAAAGAAGTCCGTGACAAGCGACATCGAAGCTCTTTCCGCCGATGGAAGAACCGATGAAGCCAACATTTTAAAAGCCAAATTCAACGTCTACGACATCGCGAAGTCCGTCTTCGACACGACGGCAAAACAGTCACCGGATTCGGTTGCAACTGCATTTCCCGCTCTCTTTTCGCGGATCACCGGTCCCTGGAACACTTCGCTCGAGACTGCAAAAACGCACGGCGACGACCGCAAGGTCCTGATTGAGGAAGCCAAGCTTGCTGCGGTTGCGGAGATTACCGCCCGCTTCGCAAAACTTGTCCGGTAAGGAGGCAAACCATGACCGATCTTCAGGCTATCAACCTTTTCAAATGCTTGGCGGACAAGTCCCGCATTCAGATTCTCAAATCGCTCATGGTGGAGGACATGTATGTGGAACGTCTCGCGGAGCGCCTTAACTTAACGCCTGCCACGATCTCCTTCCACCTAAAGAAGCTCGTCGACGCCGGCGCGGTCACGCTCCGCAAGGAGCAATACTACACCGTCTACGCAATCAAAGGTGATATCTTCAACGTCTCGATCCTGGACATTTTGCGCGAGCAGTCCGAAGACAAATCCATCCAGGACGAGCGCGACGAGGCGTACCGCAAGAAGGTGCTGGATGCATTTTTCGAATACGGAAAGCTTAAAAGCATCCCCGCACAGCGCAAGAAGGAGCTCATCGTCCTCGAGGAAATCGCAAAATCCTTCGAGCCCGGCCGCGACTACACGGAGCGCGAGGTCAACATTATCATCGCCGATTTCCACGACGACTTCTGCACCATCCGCCGCGACATGATCTCCGAGCACATTCTCGAGCGCGACAAAGGCACGTACCGCAAGGTATGACCTGCAAGACACAAGCATAGTATCGTTACCTTCAAAAAAAGCAAGCCTTACGTTCCCACGTAAAGCTTGCTTTTGATTTCACTATTCTTTTTGCGAGCCGATCAATACAGCTTCGCACCGGCCGGAATGTGGTTGTCGAGCATCAGCAGGTGAAGCTTCTCCTCGCCCTCCTCCGTGTGTACGGCGCTGAGGAGCATACCGCAGGACTCGATGCCCATCATAGCGCGCGGAGGCAGGTTCGTGATCGCAACGCATGTCTTGCCGACCAGCTCCTCCGGCTCGTAAAATGCATGGATTCCGCTCAGGATCGTTCTCGTCGTGCCGCTGCCGTCATCGAGCGTGAACTGCAACAGTTTCTTCGACTTCGGCACCGCCTCGCAGGCGAGCACCTTCACCGCGCGGAAGTCGCTCTTCGAGAACGTCTCGAAGTCAACCGTGTCCGCGAATAACGGCTCGATCGTAACCTTCGAAAAATCAATCTTCTCTTCGACAACCGGTGTCGCCTCCGCAGCCGCGCTCTTCGACTCAGACTTGTTGCTGTCGAGGCTCTTGAGAGTCGGGAACAGCAATACGTCGCGGATTGCCGGGCTGTCGGTCAGAAGCATCGCAAGACGGTCGAGGCCGTAGCCGATACCGCCGGTGGGCGGCATACCGATCTCGAGGGCGTTCATGAAATCCTCGTCGGTCGTGTTGGCTTCCTCATCTCCCGCAGCCAATGCAGCCTCCTGCGCCTTGAAGCGCTCGCGCTGATCGATCGGGTCGTTCAGCTCGGAGTAGGCGTTGCACATCTCCCATGTATTGATATAGAGCTCGAAGCGCTCTACGTAGTCGGGCTTGTCGGGCTTGCGCTTCGTAAGCGGCGAAATCTCCACCGGATGGTCCATGATGAACGTCGGCTGCACAAGGTGCTCCTCGACGAACTCCTCGAAGAAGAGGTTGAGGATGTCGCCCTTTTTGTGGCGTGCCTCGAACTCGACGTGGCGCTCCTTTGCGAGTGCCTTCGCCTCCTCATCTCCCGAAACCTGATTGAAATCGATTCCGGTGTACTGCTTCACGGCCTCCGTCATCGTGAGGCGCGCGAACGGCTTTCCGAGGTCGATGACATTTTCCCCGTATTTGATCACGGTCGAGCCGCAAACCTCCTGTGCGAGGTAGCGGAACATCGACTCCGTGAGTTCCATCATGCCGTAGTAGTCGGTATATGCCTGATACAGCTCCATCAGCGTGAACTCGGGATTGTGGCGCGTGTCCACACCCTCGTTGCGGAATACGCGGCCGATCTCGAAGACGCGCTCCAGACCGCCGACGATCAATCTCTTGAGGTAGAGCTCCAGGCTGATGCGGAGCTTTACGTCCTCGTCGAGGGAATTGTAATGCGTATAGAACGGACGCGCTGCGGCACCGCCGGCGTTGGCGACGAGCATGGGCGTCTCAACCTCCATGAAGCCGCGGCCCGCGAGGAACGTGCGGATGGAGGAGATCATCTTGGAACGCTTGACAAATGTGTCCTTCACTTCCGGATTCATAATCAGATCGGTGTAGCGCTGACGGTAGCGAAGGTCGGTGTTGGTCATGCCGTGGAACTTCTCGGGAAGCATCTGAAGGTTCTTCGACAGAAGCGTGATCTCCGACGCGTGAACCGAGATCTCGCCGGTCATCGTGCGGAAGACATAGCCCTTCACACCGTAAATGTCGCCGATGTCGGACTTCTTAAAGTCCGCATAGGGCTCCTCGCCGATGCCGTCCTTGGAGACGTACACCTGAACGCTGCCCTTGAGGTCCTGAATATTGCAGAAGGACGCCTTGCCCATGACGCGCTTGAACATCAGACGGCCCGCGATCGAAACCTCGATCGGCTCCGCATCCATAATGGCGCGGCGCTCCTCGTAGTCGGCCTTCTTCACCGCGCGTGCCTCCGCCTCCTCAAGGCCGTCCGTCTCGGGCGCCTTGCGTCCCGCAAGCTTCGCCGCCTCGGCTGCCTCGTAGAGTGCTTTCACCTCGTCGGTGTGGTGCGTCTGGTCATATTTCGTGATTACGAAGGGATCCTTGCCCGCTGCCTGCAGGTCCGCCAGTTTCTGTCTGCGGATCTTGAGAAGCTCGCTCATATCCTCCTCTGCCGGCGCTGCAGCATTGCGGTTGTCCCGGTTCTGATCTGCCATGGTTCGTCCTCCATTTGCCTAAGTATTACCTTTGAATTGTCTCGAAGCGGGCGTCCCCGTCCGCTCCTGAAATAGAAAAGAAAGCCGGCTGGTATTGCTCCCGCCGGCTCCGAATCCCTGCTCCGCCCGGATCACTCGGGCTTGTGAATCTCGGCCACCTTGTACGTCACGGTACCGCTCGGAAGCTCCACCGTAATCTTCTGGCCGACCTTCGCCCCGATCAGCTCACGGCCGACCGGCGACTCATTGGAAATCTTGCCTAACAAAGCGTTCGCACCGGTCGTTCCCACGATCTGGAATACGGACTGCTTCTTGGTGCTCGTATTGATGATGGTAACCTTGCTTCCGATGTTGACGGTCTCAAGATCGAGCTCGCCCTCGTCCACAACTTCCACATTCTTAAGAAGATCCTCGAGCTCGTCGATTCGGCTCTCGATCTCACGCTGCTCGTCCATCGCTGCGTCGTACTCGGCGTTCTCGGACAAGTCACCCTGCTCGCGGGCTTCCTTAATCTTCTGCGCGATCTCCTTGCGGGCAACAACGCGCAGCTCGGTCAACTCGCTCTCGAGCTTTTCCATTTCGTTCTTCGTGATGATCTTCTTCTCTGACTTCTGTGCCATTCCCGTTCCTCCGATTTCGCGACCCGCGATACGCTCGCGCGGACGCATTTTCCTCAATGATGAAACACTTTTTGAAGTATAGTACGACAGACGCGAATTTGTCAACCGAAAAAACGCGGCGAGCACCGATTTTTGCGCGTTTTTGCGCATTTTCTCACTAATGCACGAAATTATGGGGATTTCCCGCACTTTCTTGGCTACTTTCCCCACCCGAAAACACAGAAAAAACATGCTCCCGCGTCGAAAAATGTGTTTACAAATGTGGTAAGAAACGCTATAATTTTACTGTTGGGCAAAAGCTTATTTTCCACAGCAAAAGCCACGAAAAAAGGAGGACGTACTACAATGGCTAGAAAGAAACAGTCAATGGATGGCAATACCGCTGCCGCTCACGTAGCCTATGCGTTTACGGAAGTCGCCGGTATCTACCCCATCACACCTTCCAGCCCGATGGCCGACTGTGTCGACCAGTGGTCCGCGGAAGGCCGCAAGAACATCTTCGGCAACACCGTTAAGGTAACCGAGATGCAGTCCGAAGCCGGTGCTGCAGGTACCGTTCACGGTTCCCTCGCTGCCGGTGCTATCACCACTACATTTACCGCATCCCAGGGT
>JAFZWG010000015.1 GCA_017617395.1 Lachnospiraceae bacterium | reverse complement strand
AGGGTAGGTGCACGGTTGAGCATGACCGGATGCTCCTGGATGACCTTCTCGAGAACATCCCATACGCCGGGCTCCAGACGCTCCACCATCTTCTTCGCCGCACGGATGTTGTGTGCAAGACCGTCGGCGATCAGCTCCTTCATAACGAAGGGCTTGAACAACTCGATTGCCATCTCCTTCGGGAGACCGCACTGATAAATCTTAAGCTCGGGACCAACGACGATAACGGAACGACCGGAATAGTCGACACGCTTACCGAGGAGGTTCTGACGGAAACGACCCTGCTTACCCTTGAGCAAGTCGGAAAGCGACTTGAGGGCACGGTTGCCGGGGCCGGTCACCGCACGGCCGCGACGGCCGTTGTCGTTCAAAGCATCGACCGCTTCCTGAAGCATACGCTTCTCGTTGCGGATGATGATCTCGGGAGCACCGAGACTGATCAATCTCTGCAGACGGTTGTTGCGGTTGATGATACGGCGGTACAGATCGTTGAGGTCGGACGTTGCGAAACGGCCGCCGTCCAACTGTACCATCGGACGAAGATCCGGCGGGATAACCGGAATACACTTCAAAATCATCCACTCGGGACGGTTGCCGGACTCGCGGAACGCCTCAACCACCTCAAGGCGCTTGATCAGCTTCGCGCGCTTCTGTCCGTTGCTGTGCGAAAGCTCAGCCTTCAGCTCCTCGGCAAGGCTCTCCAGATCAATCTCCGCAAGGAGCTTCTGAATTGCCTCGGCACCCATGGCAGCCTCAAAACTGTCCTCGCCGAACTCCTCACGATACCGGTTGTACTCGGCATCGGTGAGAACATCCTTCTTCTTTACGGCCGGAATACTGCTCTCCAGCACAACATAACACGAAAAATACAGCACCTTCTCAAGATTCTTCGGCGTCATGTCGAGAATCAGGCCCATACGGCTGGGGATGCCCTTAAAATACCAGATGTGGGAAACCGGAGATGCGAGCTCGATGTAGCCCATTCTCTCACGGCGAACCTTGGCGTCCGTAACCTCGACGCCGCAGCGGTCGCAGATGAAGTTCTTTGCGCGAACCTTCTGCTTCTTGTATTTGCCGCAATGGCACTCATATTTCTTGGTGGGTCCGAAGATCTTCTCGCAGAACAGACCGCCGATCTCCGGCTTCAGGGTTCTGTAGTTGATCGTCTCCGGCTTCTTCACCTCGTAGTCGGTTACCTCGCCGGGGCGGCCGGCACGTGCCCACTCGCGAATCTTCTCGGGAGAGGCCAGACCGATACGGATGGAATCATAGGTGATCTCTTTTACTTCCTCATTCAACTTGTCCATTGACATTAACGTCGCTCCTTCCATTCTTCTTCCAGTTCGAACAAATGCAAATGCCTGTCCGCATCGTTATCAGAATTCGTCGCCCGGCAGGTCGTCACCGAACGGCTCCAGCTCTTCCTCGAACTCGGAATCGTCGAAACCGTCGTCCTCATCATCCACGACCGAGCCGTACATGTCGCCGCTTGCCTCGTCCGGAGTGATTTCCTGGAAGCCGTGCATCGACATCTCGCCCGACGAAGGATAGAACGCATCCTGATCATCGTACAGATCGGAGAAATCGTCATCGCCGCTTACAAACTTCTCTGTCATCTGAACCTCGTTGCCGTCCTCATCCAGAACGGTGACATCCAGAGCCAGAGCCTGCAGCTCTTTGAGCAATACCTTGAAGGACTCCGGAATACCCGGCTCGGAGATGTTCTCGCCCTTCGTGATTGCCTTGTAGGTTCTGTCACGGCCCTCAACGTCGTCGGACTTCACCGTCAGGATCTCCTGCAGGATGTGAGCCGCGCCGTACGCCTCGAGAGCCCAAACCTCCATCTCACCGAAACGCTGGCCGCCGAACTGCGCTTTACCGCCGAGAGGCTGCTGCGTAACCAGGGAGTAAGGACCGGTCGAACGAGCATGGATCTTGTCGTCAACCAGGTGATGGAGTTTTAAGTAGTGCATGAAACCGACCGCAACTTCGCCGTCGAACGGCTCGCCGGTACGGCCGTCACGCAGCTGTACCTTACCGTCGGTCTTGATCGGAACGCCCGCCCACTCCTTGCGGTAGTCCTGATTCTTGATCAGGAAATCCATAACATCAGGATTGAGCTTGCTCGAATACTTCTTCTTGAAATCCTCCAGATCGGTGTTGACATAGTCGTTCGCCAACTGGAGCATATCCACGATATCATTTTCCTTCGCACCGTCGAATACCGGCGTCGAAATCTTGAAGCCGAGAACCTGGGACGCGAGCGAAAGGTGCGTCTCGAGGATCTGACCGATGTTCATTCGGCTCGGTACGCCGAGAGGATTCAAAACGATGTCCAGCGGACGTCCGTTCGGCAGGAACGGCATATCCTCCACCGGCAATACGCGGGAAACGACACCCTTGTTACCGTGGCGACCGGCCATCTTATCACCGACCTGAATCTTTCTCTTCTGTGCAATGTAAACGCGAACGTTCTGGTTGACACCGGGGTTCAGCTCGTCGCCGTTGTCTCTCGTGAACACCTTGACATCCACGATGACACCGAACTCACCGTGCGGTACCTTGAGGGACGTGTCGCGAACTTCCTTCGCCTTCTCACCGAAGATGGCGCGGAGCAGTCTCTCCTCTGCGGTCAGCTCGGTCTCGCCCTTCGGCGTAACCTTTCCGACCAGGATATCTCCGGCGCGAACCTCGGCACCGATGCGGATGATACCGCGCTCGTCGAGATCCTTGAGAGCATCCTCGCCGACGCCGGGGATATCACGTGTGATCTCCTCCGGTCCCAGCTTCGTGTCTCTCGCTTCGGACTCGTACTCTTCAATATGAACGGACGTGTAAACGTCGTCGCGAACGAGGCGCTCCGAAAGCAGAACGGCATCCTCGTAGTTGTAACCTTCCCAGGTCATGAAACCGATGAGCGGGTTCTTACCGAGAGCAAGCTCGCCGCCTGCGGTGGAAGGACCGTCCGCGATCACCTGACCGGCCTTGACCGACTCGCCCTTCTTTACGATCGGGCGCTGGTTGATGCTGGTACCCTGGTTGCTGCGTGCGAACTTCTGGAGCTTGTACTCCTCGCGCTCGCCGTCCTCCGTGCGGATGATGATGCGGCTCGCCTCGGATCGCTCAACGAAACCGTCGCTCTTCGCAAGGACACAGACACCGGAGTCAACCGCCGTCTTCATCTCCATACCGGTGCCGACAACGGGCGACTCGGTGAAGAGCAACGGAACGGCCTGACGCTGCATGTTGGAACCCATGAGTGCACGGTTCGCGTCGTCGTTCTGCAGGAACGGGATCATGGCCGTAGCAACGGAAAATACCATCTTCGGCGATACGTCCATCAAATCGATACGGCTGCGGTCATACTGGGAAATCTCCTTGCGGAAACGTCCGGAAACCTTGCTGTTGATGAAGTGGTTGGTATCGTCGAGAGGCTCATTTGCCTGTGCTACATGGTAGCGGTCTTCCTCGTCGGCCGTCAGGTAGACGACTTCCTCGGTAACCACCGGGTTGTCGGGCTGCGTCTTGTCAACCTTGCGGTAAGGAGCCTCGACAAATCCGTATTCATTAATTCTCGCATAGGATGCGAGGGAGTTGATCAAACCGATGTTCGGACCTTCGGGGGTCTCGATCGGGCACATACGACCGTAGTGCGTATAGTGAACGTCTCGAACTTCGAAACCTGCACGGTCACGCGACAGACCGCCGGGACCGAGGGCCGAGAGACGTCTCTTGTGCGTCAGCTCGCCGAGCGGGTTGTGCTGATCCATGAACTGCGACAACTGGGAGCTGCCGAAGAACTCCTTCACGGCTGCGGTCACAGGCTTGATGTTGATGAGCGCCTGCGGCGTAACCGCCTCGGGATCAAGCGTGTTCATACGCTCGCGGACAACACGCTCCATACGGGACATACCGATGCGGTACTGGTTCTGCAACAGCTCGCCGACCGCACGGATACGACGGTTGCCCAGATGGTCGATATCATCCGTGCCGCCTACGCCCCAGAAAATGTGCATATTGTAATTGATGGAAGCAAAGATATCTTCCTTCGTGATGTGCTTCGGAATCAGGTCGGTAATTCTTCTGCGGATCTCGGCCTCGATGTCCTCCTGCGTGGTCTGGGAGTCGAGGATCTCGCGAAGTACCGGGTAGTACACAAGCTCCGTAACGCCGAGAGCTTCCTTGTCGCAGTCCACATAGCTTGCGAGGTCAACCATCAGGTTGGTGAGAACCTTGCAGCTGTGCTTCTTTACGTGGCGATCGATCGTCTTCTCGGTCTCAACGTATACATAAGGAATTGCAGCGTTCTGGATCGTGTCGGCAAGCTCTTCGGTCACGATCGTACCGGCAGCGGCAATCACCTCGCCGGTCGTCATGTCAACCACATCCTCGGCAAGCGTCTTGCCGGCGATACGGTAGCGAAGCATCAGCTTCTTGTTAAACTTATAACGGCCTACCTTGGCAAGGTCGTAACGCTTGGGATCAAAGAACATGCCGTGAAGGAGCGACTCCGCACTCTCAACCGAGAGCGGCTCGCCCGGACGCAGCTTCTTATACAGCTCGAGGAGACCGTCCTGATAGTTGTCGGTCGGGTCCTTCTTAAGAGAGGACTCCAGAACCTCCTCTTCGCCGAACATATCGTGAATTTCGTTGTTGGTGCCTACGCCGAGGGCGCGGATGAAGACCGTGATCGGAACCTTGCGGTTGCGGTCAACGCGAACATAGAAGACGTCATTGGCATCGGTCTCGTACTCAAGCCATGCACCGCGGTTCGGAATTACGGTCGCGGAATAGAGCTCCTTTCCGAGCTTGTCATGCGTCATTGCGTAGTAGATACCAGGCGAACGAACCAACTGGCTAACGATAACACGCTCAGCGCCGTTGATTACGAACGTACCGGTTTCGGTCATCAGGGGGAAATCGCCCATGAAGATGTCATGCTCGTTGATCTCGCCGGTGTCGTTGTTATGAAGGCGGACCTTCACCTTCAACGGCGCCGCGTAAGTCGCATCGCGCTCCTTACACTCGTCGATCGAGTACTTGGCATCGTCCTTGCAGAGCTGATAATCCACAAACTCCAGACTGAACCGTCCGTCGTGGTCAGTAATCGGAGAGATGTCCGTGAACACCTCATAGAGACCCTTTTCCAGGAACCAGCGATAAGAGTCCTTCTGTACTTCAATCAGGTTAGGCATCTCAAGGATGTCCTTCTGCTTGGAGAAACTCATGCGGACGTTCTTACCGACTTTTACCGGATGAATCCTGTTTTTATCCATTGACGTTGTCACCCCTTGATTTGATTTTTCCCGCCGTGCGACACGTGTAGTCCCAAGGTGTTTCGGACAATCACAACTCTCATCGGAAAATGGAAGCAAAAACGGTCGAAGGAAATGCTTGCATTTGCCGTTGAAAACTGCTATAATAGTGTCCGACGGGCACATAACACCACAATAGTGCATCGTCCATTGTATCACAACTTTTTCTATTTGTCAAAGAAATATTTGTGAAAAATCTCGAGGGCATCCGCCCTCTTTTTTTGTTTCTTTCCACCAAAAAAGGAACGAACAGAAGTCTCTGCCGTTCCTTTGGTTTCATTTCCGTATTCTTTTAGAGGTAATCCTCCGACTCGTCGTAGTTCTCTTCCTCGAACTGCGAACGGTACTCCTCTTCCTCCTTAGCCTGCGCATCCGAGATTCCGTACGAGTACGCGATGCTCCCGGTGATGGCTCCGACGATCACCAGAATTCCTCCGACAATCGTGTAGTACTTTAACAATCGGTTGGTCGTTCCGTAGATTTCGACGACGCCCGTTGCGATCGACCCCATCAGAAGTGCCGCAACCCCCGCGCAGAACAGGTTGATTCCCAGGCGTACGCCGTTTGCGTAGGGAACCACCTTCGCCTCCTCTTTTCTCGAGAGCACGAGCGCCGGAAGAAATCCGAACAGCAGGGGTATCGAGAACGCGTAGATCATCGGCTTGGAGTAGATTCCGCGGCCGTAGTGCTCGTATACCGCGGAGAAAATCCCGACGAACACGGTCACGCCGGCCCAGATCTTCCAGTGGCGTCGGAACACCTTATCGCACATAGACAATGTCCGACACCTCTCTTTCGTAGTAGGTTCCGTCGCCGGTCGGGAAGTTGATCACCTTGCCGCGGAATACCATCGTCGAGGATCCGCCGCCGTCAAGGTTGTACGCCTTCACGCAGCCGAGGCGCTTCAGAAGGTCCGCCACCTGGTACAGGGAAAGTCCGTGGCTCTTCGCCGTACGGCCGTCCGCAACCAGGACGAAGTAATGCAGCGGCTCCACCATACCGATCGCGGTACGGGGGTTCGTCGCGTAGCAGAGGTCAACCTCGGACTTCGGGTTTACCATGAACTCGCCGCCGTCCAGAAGCACCGGACCGAACGTGAACGCCTGCCATGCGCCCATGTCCAGAAGCTCCTGCGCCGTTATGTACTTCGAGTGCGTAAAATAGAAATCGCCGTCGGGCATGATCGCCATGACATCCATGCGGGCATTGCCCGTCGTGCGGTACAAAAAGCCGTTTCGGATGACGTAGCCGCCCTCACGCGCGCCGTAGTTGTCGCCGTTGACCGCGAAGATGGCATTTTTCGAAGGCATGATTCGCGTGGGCTTGTCGAGGATGTTTCGTCCGTACGTGTCCTTGGCAAATGCTGTCAGAAGGTACTGCGCCGAGGACAGGCGGATCTCCGCGACATGAATGTCGGTGCTGTGCTCGCGATATTCCGTGAGCTCTATGTAAAGATGGTCATTCTTGTACATCGTGTCCGTCGCGATCTCCTCGTCCGAGAACCACGAAGGGGTCGGCGTCACCTCCGGCGTCTCCGTCGGCTCCGGCGTAACCTCGCCGCCGGGGTTCGGATTCGTGCCGTTGTCGGGCGTCGGTGTCGGCGGCTTCTTCGTCGGCGTCGGCGTCACGGTCGTGGCGAACAGCGCCAGGTTGATTCCGCCTGCATTTTCCTGCATCGGGCGCTTGATTACAAACACGTCAAGCATGACGTACGCGGTGTACGCCGTCAGCAATAATCCGAATACGATCGCCCAGATCGGTCGTTGTTTTTTCATAAGTACTCTCTCCCTTGGATATCCTGAGTCAATCCCTTTTACTAGGATATCATTTTCTGCCGAAATTTACAATAATCTTTTTTACAGTTTCAGACATTTTCCCGCAAAAAATGGCCATTGTTCGAGCGGGGCGGATTTGATACTCTAAGGGCAGATAAAAACAATGTACGGATCTCCGGTGAGTTCCCGCTCCCGACCCCTATCGCGGAGGCATTTATGGACAAGAAACAACAGTACCCGAAGTCACGTCTCGGCTGGCTTTGGGAGAACATGGAAGGCAAGCGCGTCCTGTTCGTTTTTGCGCTGCTCGGCACCGCTTTGTACAACGTTCTGCAGCTGGTCGTGCCCCATTATTCGGGCAAGCTCGTCAAGCTGTTCGAGCGCGTGGAAAGCGAAGGTTTAAGTCTCTCGGAAAATTCTGACACGTTCTACCGTCTGATCTACCTCATGGTCGGTCTGACACTGTTCCGCGTCGTCATCGTGTACCTCGACTGTATGGCATACGAGCGCGTCTCGCAGGGAACATTGTTCCGGATCCGCAACTTCCTCTATGACAAGATCCAGCGTCAGGACATGAAGTTCTACAGCACGTACCGCACCGGCGATCTGATGACCCGCGTGACGGGCGACCTGGACGCCGTGCGCCACAACATCGCATGGGTCATCCGATGCATCGTGGAATCCCTCACACTGTATCTCTCGGCGGCCGTCTACTTCTTCACCATCGACTGGCTGCTCGCCGTGTGCGTACTCTCCCTCTCCCCGTTCATCTTCCTCATCGTCTTCCGCTTCCGCAAAAAGGTCGCGCCGATGCACAAGGCGCTGCGCGAGAAGCTCGCGGGAATGAACACGGACGCGCAGGAGAACATCTCCGGCAACCGCGTCGTGAAGGCATTTGCCCGCGAGGAGTACGAGAAGGAGCACTTCGACCGCACGAACCGCGACTACCGCGACACGAACGTCACGACGCAGAAGGTCTGGCTTAAGTTCTTCCCGTTCGTCGAGTTCATCGCCAGCGCGCTTCCGGTCATCCTGCTTTTAGTCGGCGGTCTGTTCATCATCGGCGGCCGGATCGAGATGGGCGATTATGTTGCATTTTCCCTCCTGCTCTGGGCGATTGCGAACCCGATGCGCATGATGGGCAACATCATGAACGAGTTCCAGCGCTTCAGCGCAGCTTCCGATAAGATCATGGAGATCTACTACTCCGAGGCAGAGATCGTCGATCACCCCGACGCCATCGCACACCCGCAGCGGTTCGAGGGCAAGGTCGAGTTCGACCACGTCAGCTTCCGGTATGACGACGGCAAGCTGCCCGTTCTTCGGGACATCACATTCACCGCGGAGCCCGGCGAGACCGTCGCGATCATCGGCGAGACCGGCTGCGGCAAGACTTCGCTGATCCAGATGATCCCCCGCTTCTACGAGCCCATCTCCGGCTCCGTCCGCGTGGACGGCGTTCCGGTTGAGAATTACAAGCTGACCGACCTTCGCAAGAACATCGGTCTCGCGACGCAGGACGTCTTACTGTACTCCGACACGATCGAGGGCAACATCTCCTACGGCGCCATGACGCTGACCGCAGAGGAAGTCGAAAAATACGCCCGCTACTCGGCGGCGTCCGACTTCATCCACCGCATGCCGGAAGGCTACGACACGATCGTCGGCGAGCGCGGCGTCGGCCTCTCGGGCGGCCAGAAGCAGCGCATCTCGCTCGCGCGTGCGCTTGCCATCAAGCCCTCCATCCTGATCCTCGACGACACGACGTCGGCGGTCGACATGGAGACCGAGAAGGAGATTCAGCACAGCCTGCGGAATCTCGACTTCCCTTGCACGAAGATCATCATCGCACAGCGAATCTCCACGACGAAATTCTGCGACAAGATTCTCGTCTTAAAGGACGGCCGGATCCTCGAGTCCGGCAATCATCGTGAACTGGTTGCGGCCGGCGGTTACTACGCAGAGCTTGTCAAACTTCAGCTCGGCGAGTCGCTGGTCAGCGCATCGTAAAGGAGGTGAGCGCAAATGGCTGAGAAAAATACCTACAAACAGGACGAACGGCTCGACGAGCCCTTTAATATCCGACATCTCCTGCTCGCTTCCGCATATATCAAGAAGTACCTGCCCAAGATGATCCTGGCTCTGTGCATCAGCGCGCTCGGCGGTGCGATCGCACTGCTCAGCCCGATGATCACCCAGAAGGCGATCGACGACGCCATCCCGAACGGAAACAAGAGCTTTCTGTTCCTTTTGGGCGGCATGCTGGTCGGCGTCACCCTGATGAGCATCCTCTTCGGACTTCTGCGTTCGCACATGATGATCCGGGTTTCCCAGAGCATCATCTACGACATCCGCAAGGATCTGTTCGCGCACCTGCAGAAGCTTCCGTTCCAGTACTACGACGACCGGCCTCACGGCAAGATCCTGATCCGCGTCGTCAACTACGTAAACTCCGTCTCCGACATGCTCTCGAACGGACTCATCAACGTCGTCCTCGAGATGATCAACCTGATTCTGATCGTCATTTTCATGCTGATCGTGGACGTGCAGATGTCCCTCGTCGTCATGTGCGGTGTGCCCGTGCTGGCCGCCTTCCTCTTCTGGATCAAGAACCGTCAGCGCCGGGCATGGCAGCGGGTTTCCAACAAGAACTCGAACCTGAACGCGTACCTGCAGGAAAATATCGTCGGTGCGCGCATCACCCAGATTTTCGCCCGCGAGGATGAAAATGCAAAGATCTTCGCAGGTCTTGCCGATGACTGCCGACACACCTGGATGCACGCCGTGCGCTGCAACAACCTCGTATGGCCCGGCATCGATGCGATCTCCGTGTGCATCCGCGCCGCGATCTTCATCTTCGGTATGGTCCTCTTCGGACAGGGCAGCAAATCCATCGGTACCATCATCGCGATTTCGAGTTACTCCTCGCGGTTCTGGCAGCCGATCATGAACATGGGAAATATCTTCAACAATTTCCTCAACAACATGGCTTACCTCGAGCGAATCTTCGAGACGCTCGGCGAGCCCGTCACGGTCGACAACGCACCGGACGCGACCGAGATGCAGCCCATCAGGGGCGCCGTCGCGTTCCGCGACGTGTGCTTCTCCTACGAGCCCGGAAAGGAGATCCTGCACAAGGTTTCCTTTGACATCAAGCCCGGCATGAGTGTCGCGCTGGTCGGCCCGACCGGTGCCGGCAAGAGCACGATCGTCAACCTGATCTCGCGCTTGTATAACGTCGACTCCGGCCAGGTGCTGATTGACGGTCAGGACATCTCGAAGGTGACTCTGTCGTCCCTGCGAAGCCAGATGGGCATCATGATGCAGGACAGCTTCATCTTCTCCGGCACGATCAAGGACAACATCCTCTACGGCAAGCTTGACGCGACCGACGAGGAGATCAGGAAAGCCGCGAAGCTCGTATGCGCCGACTCGTTCATCACCGACATGCAGAACGGCTACGACACCGAGGTCAAGGAGCGCGGCTCTCTTCTGAGCCAGGGCCAGAAGCAGCTCATCTCCTTCGCCCGCACGGTGCTCTCCGACCCGGCGATCCTCATTCTCGACGAGGCGACCTCGAGCATCGACGTGCAGACAGAAAGAGCCCTCCAGCAGGGTTTGAACTCCATGCTGAAGGGCCGTACATCCTTCCTGATCGCGCACCGTCTCTCCACCATCCGCAACTGCGACCTCATCATGTATATCGATGACGGCGGCATCACGGAGGCGGGCACGCACGATGAACTGATGGCGAAGAAGGGCGACTACTACAAACTGTACACGTCGCAGCTTCAGGACATCGCCTGATCCCGCGGACACCCGCGGCTGTCACTTAGAATTTTCTACTGCTGTTTCTTCATACGGTTCCTTCCCGCGGTCAGCCGGTCAAAGCAGGCCAAAACGCCCGGCAGCAGGAAGAGGATCAACAAAATCGCACAGACGGCTCCGATCGAGATCGTGCGGCAGATCTGTTCGATCGTCGGATCGCCGAAGCACTGGCCGAAGATGGCCGTCACAATCACAATGATCAATCCGGAGGTGAGAATCGTGTGCACCGAACCCGCGTAGGCCCGCTTGAGGGCTTCCGCCGTTTCGCACGCTTTTCTCGCCTCTTGATAATAGTTGCTGAACAAAATGCCGTAGTCGATCATGGATCCCATGAGGATACACTGCACGATCAACAGCGCCAGGTAGTTGATGCTGTAGCCCTGGAAGCCGATGACCGTGATCGTGATGTACACGCCGCACTGCACAAGCAAAACCAGCAGAACCGGCACGATCGGCGAGCGGAACGTGATCAATACCACGAGGAAGATCGCAACCGCCGTCAGAATCGTGATCAGTCGAAGCTCCCCGTCAAAGGATTGACTCATCTCATAATTCATGGCCGCCGAACCGATCAGGTAGCATCTTCCGGCCAGGTCTTTACATCCCTCATTCACTCTTTCGAAAAATGCATTGACCTCCTCCCCTTCCTCGGGAAGCCGGAGCGTGATGACTAGGCGCGAGTAATTCGGGCCCTGCATTTGCCGCACCGCGTCCTCCATCTGTGCCGCGGACTGCTCGATGAAGACCGCGCTCTCCTCACCAACCATCGCGCGGATGGACGCATCGCCGGAGATCAGTTCCTGAAGGAAGCTCATCAGCTCGACAAGCGACATTTTATCGGACGCCGCTCCGGGCATGCTCGCCGCGCGGAACTGATACAGCATCCCGACGTAGGACGCGTCGAAGCCGTCGGTCATGTTCGCAAGCACCGCTGCCATCTCCTCGGCCGTATACTGTCTGCCGAGCGTATTCGAGAAGTTGGTCGCGCTCTTCACGCCGTTCCACGTCACCATCTCCTCCGCAAGCTTCGTGATCTTCGCATCGTCCCCGTTTTCGTACAAAAGAACAACGATGCTCTCCTTATCGAACACCTCCGCCACCGGGTCGTTAATGATCATCGAGTAGCTGATGGTCGTGCGGTTGTGCAGGATAAACGCCGCGACAAACAATACCGCAAACACCGCCGTGAGCGGAATGCGGAAGCGCTTGCAGAACGCAGCGAGACCGCCGGTCGGAATCTTCGGAGTCGGCTTCTTCGTCTTCTCCAGAAGTCCCGACGTCGCCAGGATCAGCCCCGGCAGCACCAGGAACACGCACACGACGCTTAAGAACACGCCCTTGGCGAGCACAACGCCCATCTCCACGCCGAGCTTAAAACTCATAAACACAAGCGCCAGCAGACCAACCACCGTGGTGATCGAGCTGCTCGAGATCGAGGAAAATGCTCCCGCAACCGCCGCCTTCATCGCGGCCTTGCGATCCGTCGTCTTCGCCATCTCCTGGCGGTAGCGGTTCGTCAAGATGATCGAATAGTCCATCGACAGCACGAGCTGCAAAATCGCCGCCACGGAAAATGTCGTTTCCGAGACGGAGCCCATGATGATGTTGGTTCCCAAGTTGATCACGACCGCAATGCCGATCGTGAAGAGGAACAAAAACGGCTCGATCCACGAGTTGCACATGACGATGAGAATGAGCGTCAGAATCGCGACCGCGCCGAGCGCAACCCACGTGGGCATGCCCGTACCCGCGGTGTCATCGTTTGCGAACTGCATCCCGTGCTCCGCAAACTCCGCGTCGAGCGTGCTCTCGATGACCTTCTCCTCGTCCGAAGAGTACGCAAACTTTGTGTGAAGGACGAATTTGGCGTAATCGTCCTTGTTGTAGTCCGCATCTCCGGGCTGGTAATCAACGCTTGTCACGTTTGCTATGCCGGCGAGCCTTGCGGCCATCGCGACTTTCTCGTCGTCGTTTAAGCCTTGAAACATTACGCGGATCGTGTAGTCCGCCGAATCCGGAAACTCCTCGTTCATGAGGTCCGTTCCGATCTTCATTTTGGAATCGTCCGGCAGATATCCGGACATGTCGGTTGTCAGGCCGACCTTCGGAATCAGAAGGCCGCAGATCACGGTCGCGACGAGCACGAACACGAGGATTAAACGTCTCCGTTCCACGAGTACATTTGCAACATTTTTCAAAATAAACACCTCTTGACATATGGTTTTCTGCGATTTAGTATGATAACAATACATCGTCGCAACATCAACAGACTGTTTATTTTGTTTTGTTGAGTGTTTTACAAAACAACATGTAACCGTCGCAAAAGCAACACTCTTTCGAAATTTGTCGAGGTGGAAAATGGAGAATCAACGCATCCGCGTCACCAAGAAAATGTTAAAAGAAGCCCTTGTCAGGCTGTTGGAGAACAAACCGATCGAGAAGGTGTCGGTCTATGAGATCTGCCAGACGGCCGAGATCAACCGCACCACGTTTTACAAATATTACGGCAGTCCGTACGACCTGCTGAACGACATCCAGGCCGACTTTCTGCACGAGCTCGAGGTCAACCTGCAGGAGAAGGAACAGCTCTACAGCCTGCAGAACATCCTAACCTACATCGACAACCACCGCGACGCCTGCCGTATCCTCATCACGTCGGCAGACTCCGACGGTTTCCTCGAGAAGGTCTTCTCGCAGGCATCCCTCACGAACCAGCTCGAGGGACTTCTCGCATCGACACAGTCCGAGGCGTCCCGCCGCTACACCACCGAGTTCGTGGTCTACGGCTCCTACTCCGTCGTCCGCAAATGGCTCCTCTCAGACCAGCCCGAACCGCCTGAAGAGATTGCCAGAATCATCATCAGCCTCGTGCAGCGCTTCTAGAACAGATCGAGCGAGCTGTCCAGATAGATCTCCTCGCGAACCGCAAGCTGATACTCCGGCTTTGTCATGTAGTAGAGCAGAAACTCCAAAATGACCGCGCTTCCGAGGCTTCGGCCCTCGATCTTAAAGTTTGAAAAGCCCATGGGCATATAGACGTCCGTAATGTCCCGGATTCCGATGAATCCGGGATTTTTCATTGCTTCGGAGAAACGATAGCCGCGCGCCGCGTCGGGCGACACGCACACGTGGTCCGGGCAGTCCTCTCCGAGACTCTTCCGGCTGACGTTCTCGTAGCAGTTCTTCCGGTCGTAGCAGTCAAACCGGCAGCACTCGTTGCACAAAAACTCGACCTTCTCTTTCTGCTCCGCCGTCAGCGCCTCCAGCTTTGCGAACTCGCGGTTTAAGCGAAAGTCAGGCACGACATAGCGAAACTCCGCGCGGTCAAGCTCCTTCGCGAAGTCCGCAAAGTCCGTCAGCACCTTCGTGGTCGATGAAACAAAGTAATACCCCGGAAAATGCTCCCGAAGATACGCCAGCAACACCTCCGACGTCACGATGATGCCGTTTTGCACCGCGCCGTCCTCGAACATCGCGCACAGCCGGTTGCACCGCCGGTCTGACAAGTGTTCCTCACGAAGCAGCGAGTTGCTGAGCGTAAGCCTCGCGGAGATGCCGTACTCCTTCATAAGCGCCAGAACGTCCTCGGGCGCCGCGTCGCCGAAGCCCACGCGTCCGCCGCCCCACATGCAGTCCTGCGGAGCCCCGTACACGGAGCCGATCTCGCACCATTCGTAAAAGTATTCCCGGTGCTCCCGCCAGAGCGGCAGAAACGCCTTGTACAGCTCGTAAAATTCAAACAATCCGGGAAGGTGAAAGTACGCTTTTTGCTGCTTCATTTTCCGACTCCTCTTTGTAAAAATCGCGGCAAACAACCGGCGAACGATGCGGTCCGCCGGCTGCCTGGCCAAGTCATATATCGATTGTTGCCCTGATTGCTGCTCAGGTTCTGAAGTAGAACGTCGTCAGGTTCTGCTCGTCGGTGCCCTTTGTGAGGAAACCGGTCTCGAGAACGGCGCCGGCGACATTTTCCAAAAGACTCCACATTGAGACGATGCTGCCGATCTCGCGGGCCTGTGTGTATTCCTTCGGCACGTTGGCCTCAAGAATGTCGGCCGCCTTGTCGCGGATCTGCGCCGAAAGCGTCGCCATCGCGTCGATCTCGGCTGCGAGCTTTTGCTTAAGGTCTTCGTAGTCCTTGTCGGAGATCTCCGCAAAATTCGGGCAGATCTTGCCGTCCTCCACGTGAACAACCTTGTTCTCGAGCATTTCGGTGAGCTTCTCAAGCTGCGTTGTCTCTCCGAGACGATCCTCGCATGCGCAGAGCACTTCTCTCGCGCCCCGTTCGAAAGGATTGATGACCTTGCTCGACAGGTCATTGTAATTCAGGATGCGCATGTAGCCCTTGTTTAAGGTGTACATGCCGTAAATGCCCGACACGACAAGTTGATTCTCCCCGCGCTCACCCATCACATAGCCCTTGTAACCGTTCGCCAGAAGCGGGAACGTAAGAGGCGTCTTCATCTTCGCTTCCGAGTCGCCCACGGCCTCCCACATGATCAGCATCAGGATGAACCATCCTCTCGTGTTCTCATCGTCCGCGTAGCAGCGGTAATCGGTCTCCGCAAGCAGGCTCTTGCCCTTCTCGACCGCCGCCTTGATCAGCTCGATGTTGTCCTTGATTCCGGCATTTGCCGCCTCGCGGACTCCGTCCTTAAACTTCTTGTCGTAGATGACCATTCCGCTGTGGTAGCGGCTGCCCTTCTTAACCAGGAGCTTGAACTCCTCGAGCTTCGCGATGTCCTCCTCCAGATACGGCACGGCGACACCGACGTCCGTGCTCAGTTCCTCAAGCGTCTTGGGGCTGTCCCACACCGAGAGCATGATGCTGCCCGGAAGCTTGTGATTAAACAGTTCCCAGTAACCGCTCGAGTTGTCTCCCCAGAAGTTCATCGAAAATTTGTCCGGTGCGTAACTGTACTTACCGTACTCTCTCTGCATTTCCATACCTTTTTTTACCTTCTTTCTCCCTTCGAACAGATATTGCTTCACGTTGGTCGCGGAAATCCCCAGCCGCCGCGCGATCTCCTCGCAGCTCTCCCTGCGGATGTAGTAGCCGATCATTGCCTCGCGATACATTTTGCTCAGAAGCGCCAGTTCCCTTCGCAGAAGCGAGATATCCTCCTCCCGGATCATCTCCTCCTCCGCGGTAATCTGGTAAGTTCCGACGTACTCCTCGGGGATCTCGACAGTTCCGAATTTCGCGGCTTTCCGCCAGTAATTCCGGCAGAGGTTATCCGCAACCGCCCAGACATATCCGAGAACAGCCTTGTCGTCCTTCACCCTGGAATACGAACCGAGCAGCTCCACGGTAATGTCCGACGCCACGTCCTCCGCATCCGTCGCATTTCCGAGCCTGCGCACGCAATACAGATAAATCTTCGTCATGTTTGCGAGCACGATCTGCTCCATCTGTTCTTTCGTCATTGCCTTTTGGTTCCTTTGTTGGTTTGAAAGCTTTCACCCCTATAGTGGCGGTATGGTGCCACCGGTTAGGGAGATTACAAAACTTTTTTTGTTTTTCGCAAAATCCGCCGTTTCAAGCTATTTTATCATATCGCAACTGCCTTGACCAGCATTTTCCGAAGGGCAAAAAAAGGCCGGCAAATGCAACTGCATCTGCCGGCCGCACAGATTAACCATATTCTTACATCACTTATTCAGTGTACAAATCCAGCATGTTTGCTACAACCACGCCGGCATTGTACGAAGCAACCGCATTTTGCACACCCCATTTGCCGTCAACATCACTGTCAAAACTCTTGTACCGATCCACAACCGGAGAAATAAACAGCACAGGGAATCCCTTGCCCTTGATCGCTTCTGCCGCCATTTTCACGACAGCATGCGTTGTCTCCAGACACACTGCCGCTCCGTCAGACGTTTGTTTCGCAAACTCTTCAAAAGTCGCAGCATCGGCATATACGTATTTATCGTAGTTCATCACATTGATAACTCCGAGGCTGGTGTAGCGCGCTCCGTTTTCGGCGTATACTGTCGTCTTCCCCGCCGGCGCATTGGGCACCTCATCCATTCCGACAGCGATTATTTTCTGGTTCTTGTTTACCATGGAACAGATTTCCGGACACGGAGATCCGCTCTCAGCGAACCACGGATTTGCGACATCCAAAAAGCTGGAAGTTCCCGGATCATTTTTTCTGCAATCTTTCGCAAAAAAAGTCGTTCCGACGAGAACGCATCCGTTTAAGCTACCGTCGGGCGGCAAAAACTGAGCATTTTCCGTCGTTTCACACGTGCTGACGCTGATAATCAGGTCTGGCTTCTCTGCCGCAATCAACCGTTTCAACAAAACATGCTTTTGCTCGGAGTTCGAAGTATTCTCATTTTCCCCAAAAAGGTATGCGATACAGAATTCACGAATCGTATCCTTGCCGTGTCTGTAGATTGCAGACGGTATGAATTTGTTCGGTCCGCCCGTCGGATTCTTTGAAACCATCTTAAGCTGCCCCAGCTCACCGGAATGCAGACGGCTCTCAACCCCCAAAGTGAACCCCGCATACTCAAAATCCTTGTTTACCACCACCATAATGTACATGTTGCTACCTCTCTTTCTCAAAAACAACGCTTCCATAGGAAGCACCCCATTACAATATATAGCGTAGCGCATTTTGCAATGCCAAGTCAAGCATTGCGGCATGCAACATGAGTAAAAAACGCGCAGAATGAGTAACGATGTTTCGTCCCCCGTCACCGAACAAAAAAGCAGGAGAGCCGTAACTCTCCTGCCTGTTTGCACTTATGAATGAAAATCAATCCTCATCTTCATCGCAATCGATGATTGCTCCTGTCAGATCGATCGAGACGCCATGCTTTGCCATCGTCAGCAATTCGCGCAGCGCCTTTGAGCTGTGAATCTCAGCCTCCGACATGTCGATCTTTCCGCCGAAAAAGTTGGGGATCGCCTCCTGGGAAGCTTCGCCTCTCATCGGCTGCATGTCTCCGTCTTCATCGTCATCCGACAGCGGGCCCTCGAGATAGGCTCTCGCCTCCCGAATCTTCTCTGCCCTGAGCTGCTCGGTCCGGTCGTTCCGCCACTGCTCAAACGAATAATCCTCGAGCTCCGCGTAGAATGCATCGTCCTTCGGTGCAAAGAATCTTGCCACCGCGTGCTGGGCGATGATGATAATGCGCCAGTTCTCGGAATCGCCGGTGTTGAACGGAAGTTCAAACACACGCAGCAGTCCGGTCTTGTCACGCTTGCTGATCACCGGTTCGAAACTGCTCTTCCCGATGCGGTACGTATACCTCTCATCCCATGCACGAGCCCGTGCTTCTTCGATATCTTCCGCGTTCGGAGCCTCTCCCGTCGCATCCGACGGCGCCGGCTCACACAGGCGGGTGATGTGAACCATCGACACTTCCTTGTCGTCGTCCGTATGGCCTCCGGTCATGGCAAAGCGGAAAATGTAGTCGGTATTCTTCTCAAGGCCCCTGACATCCCGCATAAGCGATGTCCAGTTCCAGCCCCAGTCTCCGATCTCCCAGACTTCCGTGCTTTCGCCGCCGATCGTCATATAGCCTCTGACTCCGACATTGGAATTGCATGTATCTTCGAGCTTGAAATCTCTTGCGCTAAAGTTGATTGTTTTACTCATTTTAACTTCCTCCGTATGATTTTCTACGGTCGGAATCCGAGTATCCTTTAGACGTATTTCGCGGTCACCGGCATACTCTGCCCGACCGTTCTTAACAAGGCCCTTCGCCCTCTTCGGGTACGTGGTGCCTATCGGTTTCCCCAGCTCGTCCGTCACAATAATGTTTTTTTCCATGGGTTTCATCCCCCTTGCAACGAATATTCGATTAGTGACTCTTTTGTTATTTGCTATGGGTATCATCCCCCCGGATCTGCTCCGTTACAGCCACAAATTCATGATATCAATATCACGCGGAAAAGTCAAGCGATTACGGCGCATTCTCCTGCTGTTCCATACCGGAAAAAGCAAAGAGCGCATTTATGAAAATGCGCTCTTACAACAATCAGAAATTATCGCGGTTCTCACTCTTTGTGCCGACGTTGCCGGTGCCCGTGGAAGCACGCAGCGTAAGCGTGTAGCTGCCGCCCGAAACAGTGAAGATATCGCTTGTGTCGGAGGATTTCAGGCGCTGGTACGTGCCTTTGCTTCCGAACATCTCCTTCTCACCGTACCAGTCTCCCGTTCCGTACGCTGCCTTAAAGATGTAATCGCCTGCCGGCATCGTCACCGTAATATTCTGTCCCTGGGCGATAAATGCGCTCAAAACAAGGATTTCCTCGCTGCCGGACTTCTTGTAAATCTTAAAAAATGTGCAGGAACCGTCGTTCGTCGGCGGCTGAATCTTCAGCGAAACCGCATTCCCCGAGTATGCACTGTTATGATACATCTCCCTTGTTGACGGCTTGGGCTGGACGCATTTGGCGAGATAACTCTTCGATTCTTTGTAGGAACCGAGTTTGGAAAATGCAGTGCTGGCACTGTAGTACTTTTCCTCTTTGTACAGCGCAAGGGCTTTCTCATAATCCAGAGCGTTCTGGCATTCTCTCCTTAAGGTGGATCGGTCCGAAATGTCGCCGGCCTCGGACAAATTGAGCTTCTCCAGTGCCTCCTCGTACTTTCCGGCGTCCATGAGTTCCTGAACATCCTGTCGTATGGCATCCACTTTGCAGCGCTTCGCCTGCCCGGACGCGCCCTGGTAATCGCCTGCAGCAAGGAACTTCTCATAGGCTTCCCAACATTTGCCTTCCGCCCACAACGCCGTCGCTTCCTCATAAGCGATGCCGCGGTCACACTGTGCGATCAGCTCTGCGGAATTCTCAAAACCATCCAGCTTGGCAAGTACCTCCCTCGCTTCGCGGAACTCCGCACGGTTCACCTTCTCCATCGCCTTTTGGTATGTAACGGCTTTGTCCGCATACGCGAGTTTGCTCTCGGAATCCTTATAGTCTCCGAGCTCGTCGAAAATCTCTTTCGCCTGCTCGTACTTACCGTCCTTAATGGCTTCAACGCCTTTCGAATAGCGCTCACGCCTGTCCTTCTCCTCCAGCTTCGGCTTGATTGCGAAGAACCATACGCAGACACCGACCACCGCAAGGACCGCCAGGACGGCCGCTGCAATCGCCCACTTTCTTCCGCTCTTCTTCGGCGCGGAAATCACAGGCTGCTGCTCCGCCACCGCCTTAAAAGCCGCAAGAAAGCTCTGCTGACGGGAAAGTTCACTCTGGTACGCCTCACCTTCGAAGGAGACACCGTTCTTTCCGAGGACACATTTTTCGAGAATGCAGCCTCCCGCCGCCGGGGAAATCGTGTACATTTCGTCAAGCCACTGCCCGGCAAATGCCAGCCTCTTTTCGGGCTCAAACGCCGTGATCGCAATGTTGGCCGCAGGGATCGTTCCGATCGCCGCCAGCCGCAGGTAACCGCCCTCGCGAAACTCTGCTGCCTCCACCGGCATGCCGCTCCAACGCGGAAGCACCGACGCATCCGTGAGAAGCCTCCAGACTTCTCCGGGTGTTCTCTGAATCTGAATACCGGTACGAACTTCCATGTGACATCCTCCTTTCAACAAACCGTCGACTGTTTTCTTGCCGTTCACTCGTACACTATATCACCGTTCGTTTGCCGCAATAGATACACCGATAGCAAGTTGTGCTGCTTATTCTGTCGGCCTCCTCATTGTGGTAAACATCTTCCCATGCTACTATCATCTCGTGTCCTGTCAGGCACTTGCAATAGTCATTTTTCGGCCCGGGTCCGAAGGAATTATCGTGATACGACGTCTTCGCAGTAATTTGCCCGTCCCGGGTCGTCACGTTTGCCAACTTGTACCGACCGCATCGGGAACAACAATACCACGTATCTCTCCAGCTTACATGCATTTCCTCATTTGCGCCTTCGAGAACTTCCTCTTCCTCCCACACATGTCCTTCTCTTTCACAGACATCCTTCTCATTTGCCGCCAGCCTCTCCTTCAGCATTTCGGCAAATGCCGCCATCACATAGGAAGGCAGCGCTGTTTTTATCCTGTTGTTCCAGCAAAGCTTTACCGCCGCCCGCGGTACCGTCACAAGGGCGAGCGGGGTAAATGCAGCAAGCACGGCAACCACAACTACATGCGAATAACGATACGCTTTGGCGGAGATAATCACACCGAGAATAATACTTATCGACCCGGTCAACACCGAAAGTGCCAACGCCACATCTTTGTTTTCAAACACGGAGGTGGCAAGCCCCAGCACAAGGACGAACAAAAACGCTGTCATTGTCACGCCCCAGAATACCGCAAGACCAATCTTCTTTTTTCCTTCCCTGCGAGCACATTCCCTACACACAAAGAATTCCGCGCTGTATTCGCATCTTTTGGAAAGTGTATAAACACCGTTCTCCGCATCCTCTCCCGGAATAATGCCAATCGTCTTTTGGGGATGTTCGGCATAGCCGAGCGCTTTCTCGCACGGTGCTGCGGTTTTGCAGATTGCGCAGGTTTCCTGTCGGGTAAACATTACTTTTTCCTCTCTTCTCTACAAAAACCGTTTATATTACTTCCTCATCTGCTTCCGGATTGTATCAGCAAGTTCCGATACCTTAGCAAAGTCAATCATAACCACATCATCTTCGTTATAACTTCTTCCGATTGGCACTGTGTAACACTTTTCACAGATTGGCATGGTTCCTCCGATTAAAACCACCGCTCTCTCACAGGATGACCGGAATCTATAGTCACATATCGGGCACCTCAAGTCGGGATCCTGCGCCAACTGCATTACAAACTTCGGGACAGCCTCTTTCGCCTTGTCCTCCACTTCCTTCCGTTTTTTCTCTTTCTTTGCTTTCGCAGTAGCTTCCCGCTTTGATTCTGTTTTCGATCTCCACCGAATGATTCCCGTCATCAGGACATCGATAAGAAACACTCCCCAAACTATCGCACATACCCAAAGGAATGTCTTTCCGAAGAATCGGAACAAGCCGGAATCCGGCGCTTGTTTCCCGAGCCCTCGAAACCCACAAAGCACCCCAAAAAGAAGCATATAAAGCAGACTTAAACCGGCAACCGCAACATTAATTAATTCCACAATAACCAAGGGTGTACTCTGTCGGTAGGAGTTTCCGGGCCATACGGAAAATTTGTTCCATGTGTCATACTGGAGATAGGCCACAGCTATTTCCACGACCATCAGGATGACGGAAAGCAGAACCACATACCCGACCCAGATTGGTCCATGTCCCTCTTGCGAAGTCTTTATCCATTCACCGCTTCCGAGTATCTTGATAGCAACAAAAACTATCACCAACGCAACAGGAGCCATCGTAATCAGACAGCCTCTGCGTTGGGATCGCTGATAATCATCCCAGGTTTTACCGGGATTATTGTGCTGCCATAACTCTCGCACCGTCGCATATCGCACATGCGCCCCGCCCTTAGCGGTAACCCAATGGGCATTGTTTATCGTTGCATTGCCATCGGATTTTGTGTTCGCCAGCAAAGTCATAAGCGCTATCGGAACACAGGAAAGCGCCGAAATCGCACCGTATACTGTCATTATCGGATTCATGTCTTCCCTCCTTTCCGCATTCGGTCCGGCAGTGTCATTTTCCGATCCCTACTCCACCGGAACGAACTTCGCCTGACTCCAATCGACCTCGGGAGTATTTTTCGTCTTTATCTTCACAAGCCCGGCCTGATACGCCTCATATTCTTTCATCGCCTTCTCATATTCCTGCTTGTCTTTCTCCCGGTTTTTCAACTGTGAGCGAAGCGGAAGGAAGATTCCGAGGCCCACGCCGAGGGTCATGCAAATAATAAACGGAACAACCGCATCGAAGAAGAAAATCGCCCATACAAGCATCGCAAGCAGCGACAATCCAATCAGGCTGAAAATATACAGCCCAACATATGACGACTTGCCCGGCTTCTGAACCGGCTTCCAGGATTGCAAAATGCCGCACTCCGGACAGGCTGTATCCGCAATAAAACCGAGGCCTTCTCTGTTCTCCAGATTTCGTTCGATAATACTTTTCGCCAGTTTCATCTCCGCGATTTTCATGCCTGCCTGCATTCCCGTAGACAAAACGGCTCCTCCTACCTCAAGCGGTCCGCGTCTGATTACGCCCGACATCCGGGCCCCGCAGGCCTCACAGTTACAGGTGTACGGAACTTCAAACCAATACATGTTGTTCATACCCGGTCTCCTTATCAATCACATCTTTTACAGTCCGTTTTTCTGCATCATCTCGTATAGTTCCAGTGCTTTTCTTGCTCGCGATGCTTCCTCTAACGCCCATTTGTAATTCCGTTTCCATGTTCTGAATTGTAACGCGAACAACAAAGCATACGCTCCGATTATCAACAACAAGCGAAGAACCCCGGGGGCCTTCACGAAAAATGTCACCACCGCAAAAATCAAAGAGACAATAAAACTGAAAATCAGAACCGAACTGCCGATAGGAGATTCCGTCGTCTCCCTTTTTGCAGGCTGCGGTTTCCACGGTTCCACGAACTGGGCATTTGCAGCTGCCCGTACTAATGCCGGCCAGGCAAGGTAACATATAAGCGCAAGCATAAGGAAAAGGACAACGCATGCTACCCCTGCACCGATACCATCCGCCAATGCCACGAACACCGAAGCGACGATTCCGTTCAGAATCGTCAGAAGGCACTTCAGTTTTGTCTTTCCGTTCAAAATTCGTATGGCGATCAAATCATACTTTTTAGGTGGAGGCGGCGCAAACGAACTTGCGTATCCGACCTTATAGCCGCTCGGCATGGAACGACCGCAGTGCGGACACAATCCTTTTGCAACCCTGGACGCTTCGACGGAACCCGCCGTCACATATCCTCCGATTTGAGCTCCACACCTGGGACAATTCATAGTTTTTCCTCCGGTTACTTTGACTCCATTAACATCAGACGAGCGATTTTCTTTTCCATGCATCTTCTCCTTCTTAACGCCTTGCCAAGGCACTTCTTTCTTCTAAAGAAGCAGCCTTTACTCCTGCGGAGTCTCCTCAACTCTGCGGATCGACGGCATGGTGTCATAAGGGAACCAGTATTTGCCGGCGCAGACAAATGTCTGGATAATGTCCAGCTTCATCTGATTGCCGACTACGTAAACTGTTTTATTGTTGGCATTCTGAGCGTATTTGTCATGAAAGGACAATGTCGCATGAAGCTCGTGCAGGTCGGGCTGGATCTCCCGCTCCTCGGAAACCGTCAGCTCCGTATACGGATGCGACTGCGTCCATCCCTCTTTCTTCAATTTCTCACCTTCCACGTCCGCAGCTTTGTTCATCTCCTCGCGCACTCTCATGACATAACCGCCGAACTGATCCGGATGAAATCCTGTCCCGACAGGAAGAAGCCGGGTCATGGTTTCCTTGGCGTAACTCAACTTGCCGAACCGGGCACCCGTTGCATCCTCTCCCATGATGGAAACCTTCCACATCCATTTCATTGCATCTGCGGCTTTCTTCTTGTGGGAAGGCCGAAATAACGAGCATATGCTGACAATCGCGACGATAACACCAACCGGCGGTAATAAATATTTAAAGCCGTATCCGAATACAATAACACCGGGGCCGGTAAAATTCTTAATTACCCAGCCTCCGAAGAAATAGCCGACTACGGCCGCGACAAGACCGCCCAAGACCATTTTGAAGGCTTCCGCAAACTCTGCGCTTCCGGGCGGGCTGAATTTAAACTGCAGCGTTTTCAATCGATTGATCTCGCCCTGATCCAACGGTTTTTCCCTTACCTGAAAATGAATTTCCTTCATCTCGATTTCCTCCTTTTTCCCGCTTCCCTGATCACTCGATCGTAATCGTCTTCGTTGCCACTGTCTCTCCGTCAATGATAAAGCTGATTGTCACTTCCGTGCCGGTTCCGAGCGCCGACAGAATGTTCTGCAGCATGATGGTATCACCTTCATTTGCCGTCTGTGTATCACGTTTCAAGGTTCCGTCAACCGTCCATCCCACAAGGCCCGCGCAGGAGTAAAGGTTGAGGTACTGCTTTCCCTTCTCGAGATCATTTTTCGGCTTGGCTTCGCGGTACACCGTCCCATTGAACGCATCTCCCTCTTTTGAAATCGAAACCCTCATGGTGCAGTCATCCGCGTCAATATCCTTGTTTGCCTTATACGTGATGTTCAGGAGCTCCTGTCCGCCGTATTTGACGTCGATAATCTCGACGGCCTTCGACCCGCATCCTGTAAGACACAGCATTACAAGTACAACAATCAACAACACCGATACTCTCTTCTTCATCTCATTTTCCTCCTATTGTTTGTTCTCCGCCAGCACCGCGTCCATCTTCCGGATCACGTCCTTCAGAATGGAAACGATATAGGCACGGTTGCTCAGACTGCCCGACCCCCGCTTCCAGATGGACTCATAGTGCTTTTGGAACTCCTGCACCAAAGCAGCGTGACCGGACTGACACAAAACAGGCGCCTCGCCGCTCCAATCATTGATCGACACGCTTTGGGTTCCCTTGACGTGCCAGCAGCTGCTGTTGTGAAGCTCCGGAAGATCATCCAGAATCAACAGCGAAAAATTCGGATACTTGTCCAAGTATTCGATATATCCCGCAAGGATGTCACGACATCCCTGAAGATCCAGATCATAAAAGCCCTGGGTCAGAAAATAAACCCCCGCCATGCGGCATTTGCCTTCGTTGATGATGGCGTTCAAACGCTTGAAGGAAATGATCTCCCGACACGGCATTCCGTTCGCCATCATGCTCTCGAAACTGTCGTTAAAACGGCGGTATTCGTTGCATTTCCAGGCGTATTCGCCGTCATCGGTGTTATCCTTGCGAAGAACGCGGCAGTACGAGGCAAAGGACATATACATCGGATTCACGCTGTCCTTCACGACGCAGAGGGCGCCGGGCAGGCAGTACTCCGTATAGAGAACCTCAATCATGCTTCGCACGTACTCATCATCGTAAATGTTGAAAAGCGGCTGCGAATAGCGATATGTCGCATCGAAGCTCTGGCTCATCTCCTGCACGAAATCAACATCGTTTAGGAACGTTCCCACGGGGTATGCCGATCCGACGGAGGTCTCGGTAACAATCACTACCTTGCTGTTTCGCAATATGCAAAACATCTGCTCCGCGACGTTTCTCGTGGCACCGAAGAATGTGTAGAAGCGAATCTTTCCGGACACCATCTCACCCATATACGTCTCGATAATCTTGGAAAAATACCGCGTATCCCCGGACATTCCGATTACGACGTTGACGCTCACCCCGCGCTCCGCCACGGTCTTGCGCAGATTCGCGGCAAATACGGCCTGGGTAAAGAAGCTCATCCGGTCGCTGCTCAGGAAGAAATCCATTGTCTCCCCCTTCGGGAGTGTCTGAAACTCCTCCTCAAGCGCCGCCGCGATCTGCAGCGCGCCGAATGCAATTTTTTTGTTGCGGTCCCCGATCTCCTCCTCCGCAGGCTCGTCAGCCTCCGGAATCTCGCTCGGGCCGTCCGAAATCATCTCGCCGTCCTGGGAAATCCAATGAATTATATTATTCTTCATGGACATCACCGATGTGATATCCGTGGAAAACCCAGAATTTTCCAGCTGTTCCCGAAGCCAGTCAATGCGCTCCGATGTGTCCGCAAGCGTCATCAGAAACTCGGCGATATCCTCCACCTGCCGGCTGCTTCTCTTCAATTTACGGTTCCCCGAAATGTAACGACTGATCAGCGACGGATCCAGCCCGGTGGCACGGGCGACATCAAGATTCGTCAGCTCGAATTTTGTAATTACCGTTTTCAGATTTGTGTTTTCTGCCATAGTGATTTTGTCCTCTTTCACTTTTATTCGTACATTGCAACTT
>JAFZWG010000014.1 GCA_017617395.1 Lachnospiraceae bacterium | reverse complement strand
TTGGCGCCCGCGACCAATGCGCCCATGTCGAGCGCGAAGATACTCTTGTTCTTCAACCCCTCCGGTACGTCGCCGGCCACGATCCGCTGCGCCAGTCTTTCCACGACGGCGGTCTTGCCGACGCCGGGCTCACCGATCAGCACAGGGTTATTCTTCGTCTTTCGGGAGAGGATCCGCACGACGTTGCGGATCTCCGCGTCACGGCCGATGACCGGATCGAGCTTCTGCGCCTTCGCGCGCTCCACCAGGTCGTAGCCGTATTTGCCAAGGCTGTCGTAGGTCGCCTCGGGGTTGTCGGTCGTCACAGCCTTGTTGCCGCGCACCTCCGCGAGCACCGCAAGGAAGCGGTCCCGATCGATGCCGAAGCTTCGAAGCACGCCCGCCAGATCACGCCCGCTGTTTTTCAGTAAACTTAAGAAGAGATGCTCGACACTCACGTATGCGTCGCCCATCGCCTTCGCCTCATCCTCGGCATACATGAGTGCCTTGTTGAGGTCCTGCGAGACCGCGAGATTCGCGCCCTGCACCTTCGGCATCCGCTCGATAAGCCCGCGCACCTGCGCCTCAAAGACCTCGGTGACGATGCCCATCTTCGCTAAAAGCTTCGGGATCAATCCCTCCCGGTCTGCCAGCATCGCATACAAAAGGTGCTCCGGCCGCATCTCCGGGTTTCCGTATTCATAACATAACTTCTCCGCCGCCTGAACGGCTTCCGTCGATTTTTGCGTAAATTTGTTGATGTTCATACATTGCCTCCGTTCCGGCGCCCCGCTTTCCTCCGGGCGCCCATAATTCTCCTCTTTCGCGTCAGTCTTTGTGTTTGTCTGTTCTATTACATCTATAACAATATCACAATCGCTCGAAAAATGCAACACCCTTTTCTCTTTTATTCTTGAGTTTTTTGCCCGGACATGAAATAATGTTATTGTTACAGCTTACTGTTATGCGAACTATGTTCTTGCCCGGATGCAAAAAGGGGGATTCCTTATGAAAAAAATCATTCGCTGTTTCGGCATTCTCATACTCACCGTCCTCGCAGTTTCACTTCTGACCGCCTGCGGCAAAGATTCCGAAACCGTCGAGCCGACGCCGACCGCAACGGCGGCACCGACCGCGACGACCGCACCGACGGCGACAACCGCACCGACCGTGACAACCGCGCCGAGCGCGACACCGACCGTCGATCCCGACGATCCGTTCGCAACCGCAGTCGTGGATTATGATGTTCTCACATCGTATCTCGGCCTTACCGCCGGCGAGGTAAAGGACAAAATCGGAAAGCTGTCGCAGTATCAAAACATTGGTGAGGACTATATCTCCGGAACCGACAGCGCCATTTATTTCAACTATGAGGTTTACTTCCTGTATGATGACATGATTCCTTCCGATCCGTATTCCTACGTCACCGAAGCAATCCTTGTCTATAACCGTACCAACGCCGACAAGGCGAAGGACTTCGGAAACGGCCTGTCCTCGGCGATGACCTACTCGCAGTTAAAGAGTACTCTGGGTGATGCTCTCCTCATCGCTGATTCTGAAATTGTCGGGAGCAGCGCATTTGTCGCATTTTGCACCGTGGGCGGCTATCGCTATGCGTTCCTCTGGGACGAGAATCCCGAGAAGAACGATGTGCTGCCCTTATGCACCTACATCTCGAAAACCGGTCTGATCTGGGTCCCCAAGCTCACGATGCTTCCTTTCGCAAAAGACTATATTGCGGAAAATGCCGGCCTTCTTCAAGACAACGGAACTCGCTACATCGAAACGCTTCGCGGCGCTTATAAGGACGTTCCGATCAGTATGAATCATCTGCTGGCATCCCTCAATCTCGATTCCGACAACAAGGTGGAACTCTATGAGATTGCCACCTACGGCCGTGCTCCCGATGTAAGCGGCACAAAGGAGGTCGAGTGCTACGACTACACAATCATCGCGCGGTTCCTTGTAAACGGTGTGCAGGTGACAAGGGCGGACCTTGTGAAAAAACCGATCATGACAGGAGCGGACGACGAATCGATATATACAATCCTCGGCACGCTTTACTTCCACGGTGATCCGGCGAACATAAGCGGCGCGGATCTTTACAACATGTGCGACGTTCACAAAGCCGCCGAGTCGACCGTCATCTCCTGCGCCGAGCTCACGGTGCAGCGCAAAAAGGATTCCGAGGCTCTCGTCAAAGCCGCATACTATATCGGCAACGAAGCCGAACCGGTTCTCACCCGCCGTTACATTAAAAATCCGGCAAACAACGAGATATACGACGATCTCATCGCAGGACCGGACGGAACGGAATACCGAATTCCGGAGAATGACACCTATCGCTGGGGAGAGTTGTCCTCCGTAACCGGAGCCGACGTGGACCGCATCCACGACGCCTTTTCCTGGGTTAAACTGGAACTCGCGCCGGATACATACATACTCCACATAATCCGCAGCAGTACATTTACCAACGAAGCACACGACTTTCTCCTTGCAGGGGACTGCATGGCCTTCATTCTCAGTGAGTCGCGCCCGCGATGAACCGAATTTGCGAAAAGTTGTAGCAAAAATGTAATACAAATGTAACCTCTTTGGCACTTACTATGTAACATTTATGTGTTATACTGCCCCCATAAGAACGCGAAGTCTGTTCGCGAATTCCTATGGGGGTTTTAATATATGCACAAGACACATCGAATCATTTCCGCGCTGCTTCTCGCGCTCCTTTGCTCTCTCCCGATTGCGGCGCTTACGGGCTGCAATGAGAAGAACAATGCAACCGCACCCACGGAGGCGGTCACGCCCACCGCGGAAGCTGTGCCGACCGACAAGGTGACTCCGATTGCGGAGGCAACGCCGACCGCGGAAGTGACTCCGACCGCCGAGGTAACACCGACGGCCGAGGCAACGCCGACCGTCACCGCCGCACCGACCGCGACGCCGACCGAGGCGCCGGTGATCGACTACGGTGACCTGACGCAGTATTTCGGAATGACCGCTGGAGACATCATCGACAAATTCGGCCAGGCGTTCCGCTATCAATACTACGGTTACGATTTCCTGTACGGCACCGACGGTCTCATTCGCTTTGACCCGCACGTCGCGTTCTCCTTCGACGACTGTTCCGAGAACCTTGACCGGTCGCTCCGGACATTGATCATTCACGTGTCCGCCGTCGACGGCGCAGCCGGACTGCCGATCGGAGACGGAATCGATTCCTCGATGAAGTACTCGCAATTCAAGGCCGCCTTCGGCGATGCCTGGGCCGCTCCCACCTACAGCGACGAGTACGGCGCATACATGAACTCCTGCTACAGAAACGGCTACCGCTACATCTTCTGGTGGGGAGACAACGATCCCGCGCCGACCGATGCGGCAACAACCGCCATCGACTTCTCGAAGGACGGACTTACCTGGATCGTACGCTCGACGCTGACGAATTACCTGAAGTCGTATCAGTCGAAAAATGAAGCCCTCATCAAGTCCCGCTCCGACGCCCTGCTCGCGGAGCTCCGCAGTGCCTGCAAGGACGCTCCGGTGGCCAGGAACACTCTCCTCGAGACGGTCAAGGTCGACGAACACTACACGATTGAGCTGTACGAGCTCGCCGGCTACGGCCACCCGCTCCGCCAGGACAAGAGCTCGGAGTTTGGAATCGGCTACTCGGGTTACGACACGAGCGTCGAGTGCTTCCGGTACTGTATCTCCGGCCGCATTCTCTATGACGGAGAGTTCCTCTCCTACAGCTACGTTTCTCCGGACGCGGTAATCAACAGCAACGGAGGCGACCCCGCAAGCTACGACATCGCGCTGATCATCAACGTCGGTCAGGATGGTCTCGTCGATGAGAAGGGTGCCTTCCCCGACGGTCTTAAGACGTACAACATCGCGGAAGACGACGGAAAAGCACGCATCACCTCCATCGAAATCAGAAACTACCCGGATACGACACGAAGTTACTGCCTTAGCACCAGTGCATTTTTCGTCAATGACGACACCGCGCCTGCACTTGTATATACTTGTTATCAGCTGCTGACCAACAACGGCGGCACCGAAGCTGTCTGCTTCTACGGTGCGGACGGCAAGGAGATCAAGTCCTTCGACACTCTGAAAAAAGTCGGTAGCGGTTCCCGCACCGTCGACAACTCGACCAGTGAAGAAATCAACCGGGAGACAGTTACCTGGACCAAGAACGAACTTTCCAAGGACGTGCAGATTCTGACCCTGAAGATTTACAATGAAAAATACGAAAACACCTGGTCCGACTGGCGCTACTTCCTGATCGCCGGCGACTGCGTCGTATATTTCACCGGTGAAAGCGACTTCTAAGCGCCCGGGCTCCAAATATATGATTACATGTGACTTTTCTTAGAATAACATGGGGGATTTCTTATGAACCACACAGGCAAGACAAACAAGACCGTTCTGCTCATCCTTCTCGCAATCCTTGCGGCGATGCTTTCCGCATGCAAGAACGATGATAAAAAACCGCCGGGGACGCAACGCCGACCGTAACTTCCGGGGCGCTTACCGGTTCTCCCGAGGCAACCGCGACGCCCGTGGCAACCGCAACGCCCGTGGCAACCGCGACACCCGAGGTGACCTCGACTCCGAAGGCGACTCCCTCGCCGATCCTGCCGGTCGATGTCTCCGAGCTTCCGAAGCCTTCCTTCGACTCGATGAAGGAAGCGATTGAGGCAGCGATCGAGGCTAACGAGAATCTGTATCTCTACGAACAGAAGACAACGTATTCGTCCCCGGATTTCCGGGAGAACGTGCTTCGCACGAACCGCAACGATGTGCTGGAGTATTTTTCGAATGCGAAGGAGCGCAAGCTGTCCGGCGGTTTCTCCGAGGAAGTCTCCTATCTGAAGGGGGGCTCGGAGCCCGGAAAGCAGATATACACGCTCTCCGACGGCAAAAAGGTTACCCTCTATACCACGGCTTACGGCTACGCGCTGGATTACCCGGGGGCCAAGCGGGAGTATCTCTACACCCTCGATCAGGACATCGCAGGAAGGACGAGCTATTACGCCGATTACAGCGGCACCTCATACACCTGCTGCTCCTACAATGCAGGCGGAAAGCTTCAGTACAGGGCGATCTACGACAAGCAGACAGATGATTTGCTCGGATATTACCTGTACGATTACGAGTATGACGAACACTCCCGCCTCACCCGTCTTGTGAGCGCCCACTACAACGCTTCGTCGGGCCGCTTCACATACGTTTACACGGACAGCTTTGCATACGACGATTCGGACAATCTGATTTCCCATGCTTGCACGGCGAAAAATCCTTCCGAGTCCTTCGAGGAGCACTATTCGTTCAAAAAGGATTCCGACGGCCGCATCACCGGCTGGACCGAATCGGGGACTGACGAACAGGAATACTTCGTCCACTATTTTTCGGACGGCAAGATCTTCGTTTACACAGAATACAACACCGAAGAGCAAACTCTCTTCGGTTACGTTTATACGGTTTCCGAGGAACTCCTCGGCAACCTTCGTTCCGGCTCGCATCTTCGCATTGACCGCGGCCGTATCGCTTACGATCCGGAGGACGGAATCCTCCCCGGGACGTATTATTACGAGCTCCTCGATTACGACGAGGCAAGCTTTAACGGCCTTCCGTATCGTCGCGAGGAAGAAAGCCGAGCCGCTTACGAGACGGTCTTTGCGGGCGAGCTGGGCAAGAGCATTCTGTCCGCGGACACCTGGAATATCACGCCGGAATACTTTGAGGGCAAACCGAACTGGTACACGAGAATAATCCGGCGAAACAAGGACGGAAATCTGGACAATGTATATCTTCAGGAGGGCAACACCTACTCCATCGTTTACCGTTACGACGAAAACGGCCGGCTGGTTCACGAGTCGTATTTCAACTTCGATGTGACCAAGGAGATTTCCTACACCTATGACAAGGACGGCAATCTGATCTCACGCGAGCGCATTTTCCAACAGGGCGATACCGGCTTCGGCGAACTCGACACCACGACCACATACCGCTATGAGTATGATAAGATCACCGGCCGCCTGAGTTCCATGACCGAGGAGACGGTAAGCAACAACAAGCCCTCCGCTTCCCGCAAGTCGACTCTCAAGGCTGTCCCGACGTCCGGCCGGTCCGCGAATCAGCTGATGTCTTTGGCATACAACAGCTTCGCGGCGGAGAATTCGTATCTTCTTGCGGAGCACGAAAAGAACTGTCTGACCGAACTGCGCGCGCTTTTTAAGGACATTCCGGTTCACAAACTCAACCTGCTCTCCACGCTGGTACTCAACGAGCATGATACCGTGGAGATCTACGAATCCGCACATTACGGAAAGGCACCCGCATACCAAAAGACCGACACCGACAACGGTATCGACAATGAATTCAGCGGTGTTGATCCCGCTGCGGAGCTCTACAGCTACGACATCGTGTGCAGGTTCCTGACGGACGGCCGCTGCATCGGTTCCGCCACACAGACGGAAGATTCCTTTAACTTCAACGGAGACTGCATTTTCAGCGACATTTCGTGGACATCCGAGTATGCGGACGACGCGGAAGCCGTCTGCAAGATGGTGGGACTTACGTACCAAAAGAGCGATATCGCGTTTACGAGCGTGTCGGTATGGCGCCCGATCCAGGACACCGATTGTTCCGTAATCCTGAGCGCTTTCTATCTGGATAACGCTTCCGCTCCGGCCTTCGTCCGGGATTACATCAGCTACAACGGCAACGACGGCGGTATTTTCGACGACCACCTTCGCGCGGTAACAGACGACAAATTCGACCTCGCCGCAGTGCTTGGCAAAGCCGTCATGTACAACCGTGAGAAAGAAGGGACCGGCCGTCTGAACGGCAAAGATGTGACCTGGGAGATCACAAAGACATCTTCCGGCGCAACGCTCGTTGAGGTCACCACGCCCGACCCGGAAGGGATGACCGGCGTGATTGACAGATATCTCTATGTAAACAATTGCCTGATCCTGCTCGGCAGGGTATGGTATTGTTGATAAAACAAAACAAAATGGGGGATTGAAACATGAACAAGACAAAACGTATCATTTCCATAGTGCTTTTCGTTGCACTTTTGGGAACACTCTCGCTCACGGCCCTGACCGGCTGCGGCGAAAAGAAGAAAGCGGCGGCAGCCGCGGAACCGACCGGCGATGCCAAGCCGACCGACACCGCTACGCCGACCGACACCACAGCTCCGACCGACGCGCCCGAGCTTTCCTTCGAGGAAGAGCTGGCGAACCGTGTGAAGCAATTTGCCGAAATGAGCTCTGCACTGATTGAGGAAAAATCTGCAGAGTACCTCGATTACTTCCGCCGGTCGTTCGTGGAGGCGCCGCTCGCAGCGTGCCTGCGAATGGGCTCCATCAAGATGGACGACGACATCACGGTCATGGTGTACGAAACCGCCGGTTACGGCCGGCCGCTGATGTTCGACGAGACGGCTTTTAAGGTCGACTATCCGGACCCGCGGTTTGAGTGTTTCACGTACGCGCTGGTCACCGTTTACTACGACAAGAATTACCGGCTTCACACGGCAATCTTCCCGCAGAAGGAGATCGTCTCCGGCGCGGACAAGACAACCGATGAGATCTCGCTCACGCTGGAAGCCTATTGCGTCGACCCTTACCAGGAGTACTCCCCGGTCACGAAGCTGGAGGATATGTTCGGCATCCGCAAGGAATTTTCCTCGAACGAGCCTGTGGTCGTAAGAGCAACGGTCAACCGAGCCCCGAAGAACGGATCCTATGAGTACGGCATCACCAGATACTGCGACAAATACGGCGACCCGATTCTCGCCTGCCGCTATGTCCGCCTTACCTCGAACGACGGCGGCTACAGCCAGTGGGAATATGAAGTGTCCGACACTGCGGTTTCGGACGTTCCGGGCGATGTCGTGACCACCGAGGGCGCCTCCGAACAGAACGGTTTTTCCGTCAGCTGGAACCGGAAGATTCTCTCCAAGCACTGCTCTGTCCTGTATCTTCTGGCCCGCCGCGATGTTGACGACGTACAGCTTGAGATCGAGCAGCAGTACCTTCATTACAAGGATTGCATCATCCTGCTTTACTCCGAATCCGGCATTTGATCAAACGCAAACCCGCAAACACCCGAAGCAGCAATGTTTCGGGTGTTTTTTCGTTGCAAAACAGACGTCCTTAAGAGTATAATAGCACCAGTAACCGCCCTTACGGCAGAAAGGACGCACGCATGTATTACCAGATCAAAAACACGCTGACCGAGTGCAGCGCCGAAGATATCAAAAACCGCAAGGTTCCGTACGTTGCCATCATTTCCCTGGAGGAGTTCGAGGAGAAAAAGGACCTCTTCGACATGGGAATCGACCTCGACCTCGAGGCGGAGGGCGACGACATCACGGACATCCAGGTGAACTACGACTCGCTGACCGGATGCTTCGCCATCCCGGACTTCACGAGTATCGAGAGCCCGCCTCACACGTTCCTCTTCGCCATCGACGAGCGCGGCATCGTCCTCCTCGACGATGACGGCACGGCCCAGGCGATCCTCGACCGCATCCAGGCGAGCAAGCGCTGGAAATTCCCCTCGCTGGAGCGCTTCATCTACGACTTTCTCGAGGGCATCCTCGCGGGCGACCTGATCTCGCTGGAGAAGTACGAGAAGGAGATGGACATGATGGAGGACCGCATTCTTGCGGGCGACCTCGAGGGCGTCATGGAGCGCCTTGTGGACATCCGCGGCGAGCTGCTCGACCTTCGCACGCACTACGAGCAGCTGGTCGACTTAGGACAGGAGCTCGAGGAAAATGAGAATGCATTTTTCTCCTCGAAAAACCTCCGCTTCTTCCGCCTCTTCATCGAGCGCACGGAGCGTCTGCAGTCCATCGTGACCGCGCTTCGCGAGCACACGATGCAGATCCGCGACCTCTACCACTCACAGCTGGAGCTTCGCCAGAACCGCAACATGACGTTCCTTACGATCATCGCCACGATCTTCATGCCGCTTACGCTGATCACCGGCTGGTACGGGATGAATTTTACGCATATGCCCGAGCTCGACTCGCCGTACGCGTACCCGATCGTCGCGGGCGTGTGCCTGTTGATCGTCACGACGTGCCTGATCATCCTCAAAAAGAAAAAATGGTTCTAACAAAAACCTTCGGCGCGGGAGCAATCCCGCGCTTTTTTCTTATTTCGGAAAATGCGTGGAAAATATGTGGATTTTTTTAGGAATTTTTATATTGTATTTTAGGTTCCGGTTTTATGTTAAACCCACAAAGGATTGGTAGCGCACAGAGAACCCTGCCGGCGGGATGATCTGTGACAACTGAAAAAGGGGGATTAACATATGAAGAATTCTGCTGTAAAAATGAGGGTTCTGATTTCGGTGTGCGCAGTGTGCTGCGTAGCTTTGCTCGGATTCGGCGTCTGGAAATCCGGATTGCTCCGGAAGAACCCGGGAACGGACAACACGGACAACAAAACCGTAAAGACAACCGTTACTCCGGGGGAAGCAATCACCACACCCACACCGACCGATACCAACACTACGCCCACGCCGACGGGCACGAACACCACTCCCACACCGACCGATACCAACACTACGCCCACGCCGACTGTTTCTACCGCCACGCCAACGCCGACACCGACCGAGATTCCGGTGGAATTGGAGAAAGCACAAGAGCTGACCGCAGGGTCCGCGGGGGAGCCGGCGAATATCAGGAAGATGGACGACACCATGCGCACGGCATACGAGACATTTGCATACAAACTGTTCGCGCAGCTTCCAAAGGGCGAGTCGAGGATGATATCCCCATTTTCCGTATATGTGGCGCTCTGCATGCTGGCTAACGGCGCTGACGGAGAGACACTCGCGCAGTTGGATGAATTGCTCGGCTTGACCGTGGAGGAGCGCAACGCCTATCTGGCCGGGTGGCTTGGGGAACTCGAAGCGTTCCGTGATTCAAGCGACACCTTGCTCGCAAATGCGAATTCCGTTTGGATTCATGAAGGCATGGAGTCGGATGTGCACAAAGACTTTCTGGACATTTGCGCGCAGTATTTCAAGGCCGGTTTCTTTTCAGCGCCGATGGATGATTCCACTGTGAGGGACGTCAACGGCTGGGTGAAAGCCAAGACGAGGAACATGATTGATCAACTCCTCAAGAAGTTATCGCCGCTGACCGCCACGATTCTTTTGAATGCAATCACATTCGACGCCAAGTGGCAAGAGGAGTTTGACGATACGCTGACCAGGGACGCTTTCTTCTATAAAGCGGACGGCACAACCGTGACTGTCGATATGATGGAGGGAGACGTGGCCGACGGGTATTTGGAAAACAGGCTCGCAACCGGTTTTATCAAGACGTATAAGGGCGGAGCGTTTTCGTACATCGCACTGGTTCCGAAGCGGGATGTCGAAGAAGTAAGCCTTGATCAGCTCCTGGCCTCACTGTCACCGGAAAGCATTCGTTCACTGATAGACAACAAGTATGACACAACGTGCGTTGTTTACATGCCGAAGTATGAGAGTGATTACGGCCTCAATCTCGTCGACGTGTTGAAAGAGCTCGGTGTGACGGATGTATTTGACGAGAAAGCGGACCTTTCGCGAATGATTGGAGAACCGGAGGATGACATTTGCGTGAGTTCGGTAATCCATAAGACGCATATCAGTGTGGATGCGAAGGGAACCCAGGCAGCGGCTTCGACAGCTGTTATCACCGAATGGAAAAGCGGGCCCCCGTGTGTTATACTTGATCGCCCGTTTGTGTATATGATTGTGGATTCCGAAGGATTGCCGATTTTCCTCGGAACCTATGAAGGATGACAAAAGCAGAGATTGCGGTCGTAAAATTTTACGGCCGCGATTTTTTGTGTGGTATAATAACGCAGGGAGGTCAACTTTTTTAAAAAATTTTTTCGGCAAATGCAACCGTCTGCCCTCCTTTGACGGTTCATAGGGTGTAGGGGAAAGAAAATACTCGGAGGAGGAACCCATGACAGACTCGGAAATCGTAATGTTATACCGAAATCGGGACGAAGAAGCGCTTCGGGAGACCATGCGGCGGTATCAGCCATACCTGATGAAAACCGCGCTGCAGATTTTGGGGGATGAGCAGGATGCGGAAGAATGTGTGAACGATACGTACTACGCCGCATGGAACTCCATTCCCGAACACGACCCGGTCAATCTGCCCGCGTATCTTGCGAAGATCGCCAGGGAAAAAGCGATTGACCGCCTTCGTTACCGGCAGCGCCAAAAGAGAATCGGAGCGGAATACGCGGTTTCGTTCGAAGAGTTGGGCGATGTCATCGCCGATACGGACGGGGCGGAATCGGAAGCCGACGCTGCAAGACTTTCGGAGGCCATCTCACAGTTTCTTAAGGGTCTGCCGCCGGATGCACGGCATTTGTTCCTCGGAAGATATTTCTACTTTGACTCCCTGAAGGACACGGCGTCCTACTGCGGAATGAGCGAATCGAAGGCCAAGAGTATGCTCCACCGCACCCGCCGCAAACTCAAGAAGTTCCTGAAAAAGGAGGGGTTTTATGAATAGAGAACAATTGCTTAACGCCATAGGAAACGTCGACGAATCGATGATTGACGAGATGGAGCAGCTGCGCAGAAGCGCCAAGGTTGTCACTCTCCCGTCTCAAACGGAAAATGCATCGCCTGTCGCAAAGAAACGCAGCAGACGCTTCGTTGTCTGCCTGGTTGCCTGCCTAGTGCTTGCCCTCGGCGGCATCGCCTACGCCGCTGCATCGCTGCTCTCCGGCGGCGACCTTACGGTCCGCGATATGCCGCAGGATGAACTTGACGAAATCATCAACAATATCGGCGGTGTTTCCATGCGATGGGGAGACGAATCCGCGCCGGCGGACCTCCCGGTTCCCGCTGTGGGCGTCAAGATTCAGTACACGGTGCCGCAGGATCTCCGGATCCCGTACACGAGCTTCACGGGCAATGTATTGAACTGTGCGGCTGAATTTGACGAGCACAACTGCTCCTTTGTGGAGGACCCGGATGGTGGAAATTACAGCCTTTTCTCCTTTGACAAAAAGAATCTCCCGTCCGTGGATGCCGGAAAGCAGTATATCGGATACGCCGGTCTGAAATTCCCGACCGTATCGCTTCCGCAGAACGATGTTTCCGTTGAGGTTTACGGAACACGGACCCAGAACGGTGAAACCGTCAATGACGAAATCCGCCGGATTTACCTGAGCGCAAGTTTCAACAACGTACAGCAGGATATCCCCAGTGAAACCTACCGCGGAATCTTCTATCTTCACACTTCTGCGCGCCTCCTCACCGAGAATTACCCGTGGGGTCCCGAGGATGTAAGTGCCGTTGATATGAGCGCACTGTTCGCCGAAGGCGCTCAGGTCACCTCCCAGACGGAGGATCGCATCGCCGCGAACCGTGAGTTTCGCGTCGTGACCTTGACCTTCACCTTCCCGGATGAGCACTCCGACGGGACCACATTGCCCGTTTGCCATCGCTATGTCTTCTGGCAGGAAAACAATGTGGTTTATACCCTGTCGATTTATTATGCTCCGGAATCCGTGGCTGTTGCCGACAGCTTAATCTCCGAATGGATGAACGGCTTCGCTGACTGACCCTTTAGTCAAGATAATACCAATACCCAAACGACCGTCGGGGCGTGTATATGCGCCCCGGCGGCCGTTTTCTTATGTTCTTTCGGAAAATCCTCTGATAATCTTTCGAAAATCATGGTACAATGTTTGAGACCGATGCCCGCGAAAACCGTACTTAATGGGTGAAAGCGCTTTCGGAATACGCGAAAGGAGGAACGCCATGGACGACGCGAGGATAATCGAGCTCTGCTTTGCACGGAACGAAGAGGCCGTGCGGGCCCTGGAGGAGAAATACGAGCGGCTTGCGAACAGCATCGCATACAACATTCTGCAAAACCGCGAGGACGCCGAAGAGTGTGTCAACGACACGTTAAATGCAGTCTGGAACGCGATACCGCCGGCTCAGCCGACGAATCTCACGGCATTTGTCGCGGGGGTTGCGCGGAACCAGTCCCTCAAGCGCCTGTCGCACCTGACAAGCAAGAAGCGAAGCGCCGGCACGCTTGTGCCTCTCGAGGAACTCGCGGAGATTCTTCCGGACGAACGATTCGCCCCGGACGCCGACGACGGTGAAGTCAGCCGCCTGATCAGCTCTTTTCTCCGGGCACAAACCGCCGATGTCCGCAATGTCTTCCTCCGCCGCTACTATTTCTTCGACTCCGTCGCAGAAATCGCAAAGCGCTATTCTTTCACGGAAAGCAAAGTGAAGAACCTCTTGTTCCGAACCCGGAACAAGCTTAAAGACTATCTGACCAAGGAGGGCATTTCGATATGAAAGCAAACCGAATTAACGATATTATCGGCAATCTGGACGAAGATCTCATTGCCGAAGCCGCAACGTCGGGAGTGGACGCGGCTGAAAAGCTACCGGCTGCAGCATCGTCGGGCGCCGTAAAACCGGCTGCAACACGCCGGCCTGCATGGCTCTTCCGTGCTGCCGCTGTCGCCTGCTTCTGCCTTGCCGTCGCCGGCATCGCCTGGGCTACCGGCCTTCTCTCGCCGAAGAAGGCCCCGACGCCGGAGGACAACGTGGGTTACGACTTCACGAGCATTACCGAGGACACCGTGATAAATTATGTCATTCACTTCTCCCCGGAAACGGAAATCGGCCAATACAAGGCAACCTACAAGGAAATAGGCCACGGCGCAACGGGCAAAATCGGCGGTACCGCCGCTCTCTTCGGCGTGGATGTTACGCTGGAGGAGCTTGGAAATTACCTCGGGGAGGCTGCATTTGACGGCGAAGACGGAAGCGACTGGTTTCGCATCAAGGGTCGGCAGGACCTGCAGTACGTCATCAGCCGCAAGGACGGAAGCTATCATCTCTGGGAATTCTTCCGCTTCGACCTCGACAAAAAATACCCCTTCGCCGATGTGGTGAAATACGTGTACAACCTCAGTTCCGCCGATGACATCAGCGAGATCGTCGTGAAGCCGTCCCTTCGGGACAACACCACGGCAGGAAAAGAAATCCAGAAACAAATCGGCGTGCACTCGATCACCGACCGTGCAACCATCGAGCGCTTCTACGGCCTGCTGACGCAGGTTTCCCTCACGGACACCACCGGCATCTTCGACGCCGGTCCCGAGAGTTTCAAGGCCGAGCGCTATCTGGAAATCAAGACAAAGGACGGCCGGACCATCGACCCCCTGAAGTACGAAGGCATCGGCGGCCGCTTCTTCGAATTCGGCGGCCTCGTGTACAGCCCGCTCGCCGACGCCGACCGCGCATGGCTCGCGCAGCTGTTCTCCATCAACTACAACCCCGCCGCGCTGCAGCCCACCGCCACACCGACCCCGAAGCCGTAAAGGGGCGGACCGGTGAGACCTTGGCAGGGATGTCCACCGGGGGAATCTGATAAAGGCTTGGTGGGG
>JAFZWG010000013.1 GCA_017617395.1 Lachnospiraceae bacterium | reverse complement strand
TTGAGATCCTCAAGACCAAGAAGAAGGGCAACTACAACGTGATCCAGATCGACGAGTCGTATGTTCCCGCGGCGCTTGAGCGCAAGCAGGTGTACGGCATCACGTTCGAGCAGGGCCGCAACGAGCTCAACATTAACGATGAGCTGTTCGCGAATATCCCGACGAAAAATAAAGAGCTCCCCGAGCTCGCAAAGATCGACCTGATCATCTCCCTGATCACCCTCAAGTACACGCAGTCCAACTCCGTGTGCTACTGCAAGGGCGGCCAGGCGATCGGTATCGGTGCCGGACAGCAGTCCCGCATTCACTGCACGCGTCTCGCCGGTTCGAAGGCGGACAACTGGTGGCTGCGCCAGTCCGACAAGGTTTTGAACCTGCCGTTCCTTGATACGATCGGCCGCGCCGACCGTGACAACGCCATCGACCTCTACATCGGTGAGGATTACATGGACGTTCTGGCGGAAGGCAAATGGCAGAACATCTTCAAGACGAAGCCGTCCGTCTTCACCGCAGAGGAGAAGCGCGCATGGCTTGACAAGAACACCGACGTGGCGCTCGGCTCGGATGCATTTTTCCCGTTCGGCGACAACATCGAGCGTGCATTCAGAAGCGGCGTGAAGTATGTTGCGGAGCCCGGCGGCTCCATCCGCGATGACCTTGTAATTCAGGCGGCGGACGACCACGACATGGTTATGGCATTTACCGGAATCCGGTTGTTCCATCACTGATTGCGCTTGGGCAGATGCCCGGGACAACGCGGGCCCTCGGGCCTGCGACAAATGAATCTGCTTAAAACAAGAGCCCTCGGGGGTCGGCGGCGCGAACAAAACTCGCTTCGCCGGCTTGCCGGGGGCTCGTCGACTCAATGGGATTCAGCGACGTCCGGATGATCGCGTCCACTGATAAAGCCTGCGATCACCAGGAGAGAATCTGCTTTTCAATCTTGCGAAGTTCCGCGCGGCGCTCCCGGTAGTCGGGGAGCACGGACTCCACATACGACCAGAAAGCGGCGCTGTGGTTCATTTCAAAGCGGTGGCAGAGCTCGTGGACGATGATGTAGTCGCTCAGGCGGTGCGGAACCATCAACAATTTCCAATGGAGGTTGATGTTCCCAAGAGCGCTGCAGCTACCCCAGCGCGTCTTCGTCTCCTTGATCGTGAGCGTTCCGAAGGAGACGCCCAGAACGTCCGCAAACTGCTCGAGGCGACCGCGGAAGACCGAGGCGGCGTATTTGCGGCCCCAGCGGGAGACAAGCTTCTTGCACGTTTCGGCCGGCAGCCCGGCGCCGCGAAGCACAAGCTCGAACGAACCGTTCTTTTCGTGCAGCGTGACGGTGTAGTTCTTCGCCTCCGGCGTCTCGTCAAGGCGAAGCCGAAGACTTCCGTTTCCGAACGGCAGCAGTGCCCCGTCAAAGTAGTGCGACTCCGGGCGGTCCGACTCCTCACGGGCGCGGGCCATGGCGTCCTGCTTCGTGCGGATCCAGTCCCGGCGCGAATCGAGGACCTGCTCAATCTCGCGAACCGTGCAGAGATACGGCGCGCGAACGACGAGCTCGCCCGACTCCTTGCACTGCAGGCTGACGGTCTTGCGGCTCGTTCGATACAGGGTGTATGCAAGCCCCCGGAACGAGAGCTGCTCTTTTTTTACGGGACGGTGAATGCCAAACATACGGACTCCTTTCACGACGAAACCGCCGCAAATACATTATAACGGATGCGGTGCGAAAAGTACAAGGCTCATTTTAAAATTACGTAAATAAAATTTACATTTTCTATTTACAATCGTTGAAGACTGTGTTATATTAGAAGAAGGCAATCTGCAGAAAATAAGCCTGAACCACAAAATGTATTGGTGTGTTTTTACTGTGATTCTAACGCGTTTTACGCGAGAGAATAAATAAACCTGGGAGGGAAACATGAGAAAAAAAGGGGTTGCTTGGGGTGTATTGCTTGTACTTATGCTCTGCTTGTCCATGATGAGCGGAGCGGCCCTCGCTGCGGAGGACGATGAAGTCGAAGACGTCTCGGAAGGAATCAAAGACGAGGCATTCCGCGCGTGGGTGATTGCAAATTACGACGATGACGGCGACGGAAAGATCAGTCAGACCGAAGCGAATGAAGTCGTGAGTATTTATGTCACGGAGCAGGATCTGACAGAGATCGACAGTTTGGAGGGAATCGAATTATTCCCCAATCTTGTTGAGCTTTACTGCGTCGGAGGGCATCTGACGTCGTTGGATGTAAGTAAGAACACAAATCTTACATCTCTGTCCTGCTCGACCAATCAGTTGACTGAACTGAAGTTAAACGAGGGAGATAAGTTGACGTTCCTGTTTTGCTCGGCGAATCCGCTGACGACGCTTGACATCAGCAAAGTCACATCGTTAAATGCGCTGGTAAACGCGAAAAAGGACAGTGTTTCGGTTTATACGTATAATCCGAAAGATCTCGACGGAGTGCCCACAAATGTCGGCTACGACTTTGAGGGAGAGAACTCGGAGCGGCTCAATATCGCTTTGGAGACAAAGCTGATCACGGACCCGGAGATTTCGTATATTACGGTGTCATTTGTTTCGGACGGAGAGACCGTGGAGCAGGTTTCGTGCCTTCCCGGCACCGGATTCCTGGCGCCTGAGCTCAACAGAGAAGACGCTGCGTTCGGCGGCTGGTTCTTAGACGAGAATTATGAAGATCGGTTTTATTCCGCCTCGAGCGAAGATGGTACCATGTTTGTAACGGATTCGAAGGTTTACGCTAAATGGTACTCCGTAAGTGAGTTTGAGGAAGCGTTTCCGGACGAAACGTTCCGTAGTTATGTGCTGGATTTATTCGATTGTATGAATGCCGAAGGAATTAACGACGGTACGCAGGACGGTATTCTTACGGATGAAGAGAAGGCGCTTGCATGGGATCTTTACATTGATCCGGAGCAGATGAAGTCCATTACCGATCTGACGGGAATCAAGGAGTTCCCCAATCTGACAGAACTTACCTGTTCGGGCAGTTTCGGAACTCTGCAGTCGCTGGATGTCAGCGGAATGACTTCACTGAGATGGCTAGACTGCGAAGACAACGGTTTGGGCGAGCTCGACCTGGAAGGTTGCGAGAACCTTTACAGACTGACTTGCAGGGGCAATTATATCCCCACAGTGGATGTAACTTCGTGCAAGGCGTTGAATAATCTTGTGAATGATTCGAGCGCGACCTTCTATGCATGCGTGGTGGATCCCAATGATCCTTATACGGGGCTGTATTTCGCCTATGTCATTGAGGATGAAGAGCCTGCAAATGAGTGCCCGTACATCTTCGTTGACTCGCAGACCCGGATCATCTCCGATCCGGAACTTCCGTATGTGACAGTAACATTTGTTGACGGAGAAGACGAGGTCGCTGCAATGATAACGCTGGAAGGTTATACCGTTGCAAGACTGGTTGAGCCGGGGGCGGAGGACAAGATCTTTTTGGGCTGGTTTGCGGACCTTGACGATGAAGAGCCGGTTCAGTTTGCGGACAGCTGGGAAAGCACGTTGTTTTACGAGGATACGACGCTGTATGCAAAGTGGCTTACGCCGCAGCCGGGTGTCGGCGTAGAGATTGCAACGAAATTCAAAGATCCGGCGCTTCGTAGGTTTGTAGAGCAGTTTGATCTCACCGGAGAGGGATGGCTCAGCGATGAAGAGATTGCTCGTGTCACCGAGTTCGTAATCTATGATGAAGTAGACTGGGACGAGATTAAGGATTTTTCGGGAATTGAGATTTTTACGGCAATCAAGTTTTTGAATCTGACCTCACAGGCGGCGGACGAGATGGATTTCAGCGTATTTCCTGAGTTGGAGACGCTGATGACGCCCCGCGGGTTAAAATCGCTCGATATTTCGAAAAATACCAAGTTGACGGAATTAGATATTGATGAAGGTGCGATGGAGAAGGTTGACCTCAGCGCTTATCCGAACCTTACCAGCCTTGTAATCTACGGAGGAACGATCAAAACGATCATTCTTGGAGACAAGCCGTATCTCGAAGGGGTTGCAATCTTCTCGACGAGCATCGAAAGTATTGATGTAAGCGGTTTGACCGCTGTGACGGGTCTTGATCTCTACGATAACCGTCTAAAGAGCCTGGATGTCAGTATGCTTACGCAGCTTACTCACCTGAACTGCAACGGCAACGAACTGACATCGCTGAACGTTGCAAACAATACCAATCTGTATTGCCTGGAGTGTGCCCGGAACAAGCTTACTTCGATTGACATTTCCAAACTTACGGGACTCTATGAATTTGAATGCCAGGGCAATCAGATTACGCAGCTTATTGTCAAGGACAACCCGTTCCTGATTTCTGCGATGAAGGGCGGCGGCAAGGAGAAGACGGACTACAACAAGGACGGTGAATTCAACTACACGCTGTATGAATATGTTATTAATCTTGTTCCGGATTCGGAAGAAGGGAATTATTTAACGCATGCACGATTCGGAGTGGATACCGCGACGGAAATCGAGCCGGTGATTACCGACGACGACCTCACGGATGTCGAGAAGCAGCTCCGCAGCATGTTCCCGGATGCGGATTTCCGCAATGCGGTGATCGGATGTCTGGACAGAGCTGAGGATGGCTATGACAGCGGCGATGGAATCATCACCGAGGAAGAGCTTGCTCAGATTGGAGACATCACCTCGATTTACCTTGGCGAAGTAACCGATTTCACCGGCCTGGAGTACCTGACCGGATTGACATCGTTGGAAATTGAGTCGTCGAACTATGCGAAGGACCTGGAGACCGATCCGGCAGTTAAGATCAATCTGTCGAAAAACACGTCTCTTCAGTACCTGATGATTGCACGGTACCATCTCACGTCCCTGGATCTCAGCGCGAACACGGAGCTGACGAACCTTTGCCTGAGCGATTCTTATGTTGAATCGCTGAACGTAAGCGGCTTGAGCAACCTTGCGATCCTGGATCTTCGCGGAAACCTGATTGAGACGGTTGACCTTAGCGACAACCCGATTCTTTCCGGGCTGTACGATACGACCGAGCTTGTGATGGTGAATGACTTCAGATGGCAGGAAGCAAGATATTTCATGACGATGTGCTTCGGTGAGGAGACGGACGAGTCCTATCTGTTCGTCGTGGAGTCCACGGTTGTGGTCACTCCGAACAGCCCCGAGAAGTGCAAGGTGTCGTTTGAGACGAACGGTGCGGGCAGCATCGATTCGCAGACGATTGATTTCGGAACCAAGGCTGCAGAGCCCACGGCACCGGAGAAAACAAACTTTGTCCTTGCAGGATGGTACACCGATTCCGAGTGCACGAACAAGTTTGATTTCGCAAGAAAAGTAGGCCGTGATATCACGCTGTACGCAAAGTGGGATACCGAGTACAAGTCATTTTCCGACGAGGAGGGCTCGAAGGTTGAGCCGTACGTCTCGGGAAGCAACAAAACGTACACCGTTGTCATCAAGCCCTCCGGCGAGGTGGACAACAGTTACGAGAACCTTAGGGACATTTTCTGGGACGGCGTATCCGTATTCAAGAACCCGAAGGTTAAGCATTACAAGAGCAGTACGGTAATCGAGTTGAGCCCTGAGTTCATGAAGGACGTAGCGGTTGGCGAGCACACGCTCACGGTTGAGTTCACGGACGGAACGATCGAGGTTCCTGTTGCGGTTCAGAATGCGCAGACGACGGAACCGGGAGGCGACCAGCCTGCTACCGGAACCGAGACACCGAAGGAAGAGACGCCTGCCGGAACCGAGACTCCGAAGGAAGAGACGCCTGCCGGAACCGAGACTCCTAAGGAGGAGACACCTGCCGGAACGCAGACTCCGAAGGAAGAGACGCCCGCCGGTACGGAAACTCCGAAGGACAACACGTCGACCAACGGTACGCAGACGCCCGGCACTTCGCAGGAAAATGCTTCGAACGGCAATGTGACGTCGCCGAAGACGGCCGACAATGCACCGCTTGTCGCACTGATCGTGCTGGCAATGGTTGCAATTCTTGGCATCGGAGTGATCGTTGTACGTTCCCGTGCTGCGGAGAAAAACTGATAGAGATTATGCGGCGGGGCCGAAAGGCTCCGCCGTTTCTTTTGATTTGAAGAAAATGAAGCTTTGTGGTAAAATGTCCCCGATGAAACGGATTTGAACACAGTTTTAATGATTTTTTAATTTTATCCACCTTTTTATTTAAGCTTCCGGCGGTATGATAAGCACGTAATCAAGAGAAACGCGCTTGTGGAGCGCGGGGAGATACGAATCAAAAATATCTAACGAATCCGGCGAGGCCGGATGCCGGACGAGGCAGAAAGGTGAGAGTTATGGAAAGAGCAGAGAAGATTCAAAAGCTTTGTGAGAAGATGAACGTGAGCGAGCAGGAAGCGGATGCGGCTTTGAGAGCCTGCAACGATGACATCCTGGACGCAGCGCTGTACCTTGAGGCGCTCGGACGCGTGAGAATGCCGAGCGGCGGTTACTATCAGGAGACGCCGAACATGGACAGAGGTCCTCAGGCAGCTCCGCAGAGACATGCGAGCGAGTCCTTCGGCGAGGCGCTTCGTCGCTTCGGACGCTGGTTCGTCGATGTCGTGAAGAAGGGCATGATCAACTACCTCGAGGTTCGCAAGAACGGTGAGACGACATTCCGTATTCCGTTGACCATTTTCGTGATTCTTCTGTTTACGCCCCTTCTTCCGGCGATCGTGGTGCTCATGATCATCGGCCTGTTCCTCGATTACGGGTATCATTTTGCGGGCCCGAACCTGAAGGAAAACGGTGCATGCAACAGAGCGGCGGCCGGATGCAGCAATGTAGCTCGTGACATCAAGAGCAGCTTCGCAGAGGGTGCGAACGGCGCAAACGGTAACGGCGCAAACGGCGGCGAAGGCGGAAACGGCGGCTTCGGCGGCGAGGGCGGCAACGGCGGTTGCTGCTGATCGGAAAATGAAGACAATGCGGCGCCCCAAGGTGGTGAGCACAAGGCGCCGCTTATGTCGGTTTATAAGACTGGAAAGATTTCGGAGGAACCATGGCAACGAGGGTATTGATCGTAGAGGATGAGGAACAGATCGCAAGATTTGTCGAGCTGGAACTTCGGCACGAAGGGTATGTGACGGGCAAGGCGGTCGACGGCCGTACCGGGCTTACCATGGCGGAGAGCGGGGAGTATGACATTGTGCTCCTCGACATCATGCTTCCCGAGTTGAACGGACTGGAAGTGCTAAGAAGACTTCGCAAGACATCGGAGATTCCGGTGATCCTTTTGACGGCGCGGGATTCGGTTATGGACAAGGTATCCGGCCTGGATCTCGGGGCGGACGACTACGTGACGAAACCGTTCGCCATTGAGGAATTGCTGGCCCGCATCCGGGTGGCATTGAAGAAAAAGGGAACGCAGGCGAAGGACGAGAGCGGACGGCTTACGTGGCATGACCTTTCGGTCGACCCCGCAGCGTACTCCGCGACGTACGACGGCGTTCCGATCGAGCTTTCGAAACGTGAATTTGACCTTTTGGCATTGTTGCTTACGAATAAAAACATCGTGCTCGGGCGCGACACGCTGCTGCAGAAGGTGTGCGGGTACGATTATGTAGGGGAGACGAACGTGATCGATGTTTACATCCGGTACCTTCGCGCGAAGATCGATGAGCGCTTCGGCGTTCACATGATCCAGACGGTGCGCGGTGTCGGATACGTGATCAAGGACGAGTGAGAGGAAGGAAAATGGGAGGAAGAAAGACAGCTCTTCCGCCGGAGCAGGAGATCTGGATGGGCGGAATGCCGAACGGCGCCGTGCCGCAGGGAATGGGGCAGCCGGGGATGATGCAGCCCGGAATGCTGCCGACCGGTGAATATGTGCCCGGAGTGATGCCCGCGGGAATGTATCCGCAGACAGCGATGCCGGTTGCAGTGCCGGTGAGCGGCAAGGCGGTCAAGGAACCCAAGAAGCGCGCCGGCTCCATCGCCGGAAAGCTGCACCGCATGGTAATCGCCAGACGACTCTTCGGATATTTCTGGCTGAATCTGATCCTGATTGCGGCGACATGCTTTGCGTGGGTGCACAGCGCGGCGGAGAAGGTGAATTTTTCGTTTTCGCATCTCAAGGATGTCGATTTTACGGGAGATTCCATCAGGACGTTCGGCGTTTTGTTTACGAACAAGACAGAGTCTCTTCTGGTGCAGCCGGGAGAGTCGCTCTCAATCTTTTTGCAGGTGATGTGCGTGGTCCTCGGGTTCGAGGTGCTGTCGGTTTTGCGGGTGGTGCTCTTTGACCGGTTCCCGATACGCAGACGCTTAAAGCCTCTTCGAGAGATGGCGGAGACGGCGCAGTCCATCAGTAACGCACAGTGGAATGAGGAGAAGTTACAAAATCTTACCTATGCCATCAGCCATATCGACGCGGAGTCGCCGTCGGATCATGTCCGCACGAACGACCGCGAGCTGACCGGCATGGAGCAGGCGGTCAACGACCTGATCGACCGTATGCGCGAGGCGGCGCGCAACCAGAACCGCTTCGTGAGCGATGCGTCGCACGAGCTGCGCACCCCGATCGCGGTCATCAAGGGCTACGCGGACATGCTGGACCGCTGGGGCAAGGAGGATAAGGAGATTCTGGAGGAGGCCATCACGGCGATCCGAAGCGAATCCGATCATATGAACACTCTTGTGGAACAGTTGCTGTTCCTGGCGCGCGGCGATGCCGGGCGCCAGAAGCTCACGCTTCAGACGATGTCGCTTACGGCGATTATGAAGGAAGTCCACGAGGAGTCGGAGATGATCGACAAGAACCACTCCTACGAGTTTGTTGCGGAGGGCGGCGAGGTTATGTGCTACGGCGATCCCGCCATGCTCAAGCAGTCGATCCGCATCCTGGTGGACAATGCCGCCAAATACACGACCATCGGCGACACGATCACGCTGCGCGTCGGCATCAACTCGGAGTTCCGCCCGTTCTACTCGGTGCAGGACAACGGTGTGGGCATGAGCTCGCACGACGTGGAGCACATTTTCGAGCGCTTCTACCGCTCGGACACGGCCCGCAACTCGAAGACCGGCGGTACCGGCCTGGGCCTCGCGATCGCCAAATGGATCGTGAACCGTCACCACGGCACGATCATGGTGCAGAGCCGCCCGGAGATCGGAACGAGATTTACCATTTTCCTGCACGCGCAGGAAGCGTCGTACAACGATGCGGTTGTGATCGGCGCATAACGACCCGGCGGACGCGCCGGCAGAACGGAAAAGAGACAGTATGGTTTGGATTGCATGTGTGCTCCTCTACGGTGTTTTGAAGGGAGCACGGGAGATCTTCAAGAAAAAAGCAATGGCTAAAAGCACGGTTATCGAGGTCCTTGTCCTCTACACCGTGCTTTCGCTCGTTTGTGTGATTGTGACGACCGGCGTCGAGATCGCGGTCGGCGACACGGGGGCCCGCGAGTACCTCTTCGGTCTTCGCGCGGGCCAGTATGGCGCCATCGCCGTCAAGTCGTTCGTCATCTTCGTCGCATGGATCTGCGGCTTCCGGGCCCTTCGGAAAATGCCCGTCAGCGTCTACGCGATCCTCGACATGGCGCGCGTCGTCTTCTCCGCCCTTCTGGGCATCCTGGTGCTCGGCGAGCGCCCGTCGCTTGCGCAGGGTGCGGGCATCGTCCTGGTGTGCCTCGGCCTGTTTTTGCTGCGTTTCGTGAAGGAGCCCGCGGAGGAGGAACCCGCGAAGAAGCCTGCGGAGAGTTCTTCGGAAAATGAGCCCTCGGAAGTTGTTTCGGAAATTGCGGAGACTCCTGCAGCGGCACCTGCGGAAGCCGCGGTACCGGCGCGGAGGAGGACGGGATTTTACGTGTTCCTCGCGATGGTGTCGTGCTTTCTGAACGCTGTGAGCGGCAACATGGACAAAGTTCTGATGCGCGGCGGAGACCTCTCGAGCGGGCAGCTGCAGCTTTGGTACATGGTGTTTCTGGTTGCATTTTACGTGATTTACGTGCTGGTGCGGAAGATCCGCCTCAACGTGAGAGGGATGCTCAAAAACCCGTGGATCTGGGGACTCAGTATATTGTTTGTGATCGCGGATCGCGCGCTGTTCATCGCGAACGGCTATGCGGACAGCCGTGTCATCGTGATGACGGTCTTGAAGCAGTCGTGCAGCATCGTGACGATCCTCGGCGGATGGCTTGTGTTCCGGGAGAAGAAGATCGGGCAGAAGCTTCTGTGCGCGGCCGTTGTCATCGCGGGCATCGTGCTCTCCGTGTGCTGAAAAGCGCGGGAAGCGGAAGCATTTGACCTTGCGGGGCATTTGTGGTATGATACAATTCGTCGGAGCGCGGAGCGAAATCGTGGGGGCATCGGCGCGACACGGTAGAATAACAGGACCTGCCCGGATGAGGCGGGGAGCGAGGTTTGAAAGATGAAAGCAGGAAAGAAACTGATCGTGTGCATGCTGTGCGTGTGCGCGATGGTGACGGGACTTCTGACCGGCTGCGGAAAGAAGCCGATGACCGACGCGGAGTACGCGGAGATTGCCAAGAGCACTGCGGCGGACAACGCGAAGAAGGTCGTGATGACGATCGAGAAGAACGGCAAGGTCAGCGAAGTGACGCTCGACATGATCACGTACTATCTGGCGTATTACGAGCTGGAAGGACGTCTGGAGATCGAGAAGAACGCGGAGGCGCTGAAGACATTTTACGGCGAGAACGCGGACCTTTGGGCGCTGCCGGCGAGCGGAAGCAACATGACGACCGCGGAGGCCTACAAGGAGATGGTGCGTGTTTCGACGCTGTACACGATGCTTATGTACAACGAGGCCGTGGAAGCCGGAATGACGCTGACGGACGAGCGAAAAAATGTGCTTGAGTCGCTGACGACGAATTTCTTGAACAACTATTCGGCGGCGGAGCGCGCTCGCTGCGGTATGACGCACGACGTGATCTATGCGAATTACGAGAGAGTTCTGCTGGCGGACCAGTTCAACGAGCTGGCGACCAACAACGTGACGGTGGACCGCGACGAGGTTGCCAAGACGGTCGACAAGGAGCAGTATCGCGTCTACAAGACGAACTATCTGTACATTTCCAAGAGCAACGACAACGAGGAGCTTGTCAAGGCGGCGGGAGATGTCGAGAACCGCGTGAAGACGATGCAGGCGTGCTACGAGAGAGCGCAGAACGGAGAGAAGCTCGAGACGATCATCAACGATTACAAGGATTTCATGTACCTGATGCCGAGAGATATCACGCGCACGACGGCGTCCAACTACGAGCCGGACTTCTGCAATGCGGTATTTGCGATGGAGAAGGGCGAGCTTAAGTTCCTGGATACGAGCTACGGCGTTTACGTCATCGAGCTGCTCGATGAATCGGAGTTCTACGGCTATGAGGACGCGGTCGATCAGGCCGTGGAGCAGGAGAAGAATCGCAAGGTCAAGAACATCTACAGCGACATCGAGAAGAATTACACCATCAAGACGAACGATGGCTGGGATGAGATCACAATCGGAACGATCCTTCAGGCGAAAGAGCAATAACGAAAATCAAATGACGAAAGAAAAGGGCTGCCGCAGCAATGCGACAGCCCTTGTTTTTTGCTTCGGAAAATGCACCCGCTAAGCCGCAGGGATCAGTTCCACTCCTCGGTCGGAACCGGAACCTTCGCGAGGATGTCCTTCATGATCGGCAGCGTCTGAGAAGCGCTGTGCGAAGCACCGCGGCCGATGCACAGACGGTGCGCAAGCACCGGGCATGCCAGGTGAACGATGTCCTCGGGCGTTACGTAGCTGCGGCCCTGGATGAAGGCGTAAGCCTTGGCGACGTTCTGCAGCGCGAGGGAAGCACGAGGCGAAGCGCCGATCGGAACCTTCGGGTTGCTGCGGGTTGCCGCAACGATGTCGAGGATGTACTTCTGAAGGATCGGATGGATCGTAACCTTGACGTACGCCTGCTGCATCGCAACGATGTCCTCCTGCGTGTACACAGGGGTGAGGGAGTCAAGAGGATTTTCCGTCTTGAAGCGGTTCAGGATGTTCATCTCCTCCTCCTGCGTCGGATAGCCCATCGGCAGACGCATGAGGAAACGGTCCAGCTGAGCCTCGGGAAGCGGGAACGTGCCGGCGGTCTCAATCGGGTTCTCCGTAGCGATTACGAAGAACGGAGCGGCGAGCGAGTAGGTGACACCGTCGATGGTGACCTGCTTTTCCTCCATACACTCGAGGAGAGCGGACTGCGTACGAGGCGTCGCACGGTTCAACTCGTCGGCGAGCAGAATGTTCGTGAAGACAGGACCGTAGCGAAGCACGAAGTCGTCCTTCTTGCGGTTGAAGTAGTTGATACCGGTGATGTCGGAAGGAAGCAAGTCGGGCGTAAACTGGATTCTGGCAAATGCACCGGAGATCGATGCGGCGAGAGCCTTCGCAAGCGTCGTCTTGCCGGTTCCGGGAACGTCCTCAATCAGGACATGGCCGCCGACCAGCAATGCGGCGAAGAGTTCGTCAATCACGTCATCCTTGCCGATGATGACTTTCTGGATGTTGGTCTTAAGTGCGGTTAAAGGCTTGCTCATGGGATTACCTCCTCAGATAATTCATAGTGTAAAAGAGTGACTATCGCTTGCCGGTCGCGGCCGGCTTCGGTTCGGGGTCGGGGGCGGTTCCGCCGGTGAGCATCGAGCGCAGCATCTCGGCTGCGGACGTCAGCGGGCGGGACTCATCATAGGCCAGCAGAAGCGCACGCTCCGGGAGCGGATCGCTGATGGCCAGCTCGTGCAGTTCGGCGAAATCGGCGTTGCCGTGCAGACAGTAGTCCGGCACGCAGGCGATTCCGAGTCCGATTCGCGCGAGATCCAGCAACAGGTCGTTGCTGTTAAGCTCAATCTCCGGAGCAAGGTCCAGAGAGTGCTTCTGAAAATGCTCGTGCAAAAACGCGCTTGTCGCGGAGTGCTTGCTGAGCATCATCAGAGGATACTGCAACAGCTCCGGCAGTGACAGCGGAACGGGCCGGCCGTCCCTTGTGCGGAAGCAGTCGGGAAATGCAGCCGGATTTCCGACGAAGATGTCGTGAAACGTCTTCACGGTCACCGTCGTGGGGTTGCCGCCGAGCGCGGGGTTCGGCGAGTTTGTGACGATCAGGTCGACGTCGCCCGCCGCGAGCATCTGCGCGCACTGCGGTGACGTGCCGTTTACAATGTTGATGTGAACCTCGGGCAGAAGCTCGTGGAGCCTCTTAAAGTACGGAACTAAAACGTAGCGGCAGATGGTGTCGCTCGCGCCGATGCGAAGCTGCGAGGAGAGGCGTCCGGAATTGAGCACCTGCTGCTCGCCGCGGAGGATCAGGTGCACCGCGGGCTCGATGTGCTTAAAGAGCATCTCGCCTTCCTTCGTCAGGGTTACGCGCTTGGTCTTACGCACGAACAACGTCTGCCCCAGGCGCCGCTCCAGCGTGCGGACAGACTGGCTGACCGCGGACTGCGAGATGAAGAGCTTGCTCCCCGCCTCGGAGAAACTGCGCGAAGTGGCAACGTAGTAGAATACCTTGTACAATTCGTAGCTGATATCCATAGGCTTCCTCAAAAATCAAAGACCGCTCAGATGTTGATGAACCACGCTACCGAGCCGAAACACCCGGTCGCCGCGAGTACCGCGATGATGATGAAGGCCTGCAGCAGTGCGAACCGCAGAACGGTCTGCGTGTCCGACCATTGAAGGTTCTTGCGGGCGTGGTCGTGAAGCGGTGTGCGTGTATTTTTCAAAATACGAATCTTCACGGAGCGAAGCAGCGCGAGCTTTACAAGGCCGAGGCCGCCGTCCAGCATGAAGATGATGCAAAATGCAAAGTAGAAGAGCACGTAGGTCGACCGGAGCGCGAGCATCGCGAACAGAAGACCGAGGGCCCGGGAGCCGGCATCGCCCATCAGCATCGAGCTGGGGGATGCGTTAAACCAAAGGTACGGAATCAGGCAGGCGATCATGCCGACGCAGATCGGGCGCTGCGTGAGGATCGTGTCAGCCGTTCCGCGGGCGATCGCTAAAAGAGCGAAAGCCGTGAGCGCCACGATCGAGAGCGTTGCGCACAGACCGTCCACACCGTCCGTGCAGTTGACGACGTTGATGGAGCCCCAAACGAGAGCCGCCGCAAGCAGCACGAAGATCGGCCAGGGAATCGTGATCGAAATCGGAGCGGAGCCCGCGTCCGAGAAACCGGCCAGCCGCGCGATCCGGATCGTGTTGCCGTAGAACTGCCATGCGGCGAATCCGGCGCCAAGCGAGATGGCGAGGTCCAGAAGGCCCTTCTTAAGGCCCGACCACGGCACGCTTCCCGCGTCATCCAGAAATCCGGTCACCATGGAAGCAATCATCAGAAGAAGAAGTACCGAAAGTTCCCAGGACAGCGGTACGAACAACAACGTCGCGATCGCGTAGCCGAGAACAAAATGGATTCCGACGCCTCGGATCTTGCCGCGCGAGAGTTCGCCGTTCACTGCGTACGCACGACCCTGGTCGCAGGGCATGCGGTTTCGAAACAGCAGCAACAGGGTTAAGGTGATACCGCCGCAGCACAGATAGTAAAGCGTCCGGTAAAGGGCTCCGAAAGACGTTGCGCTTTCGGAGGAAATCAATTCGGTAATCATCGAAAAATGCCTCCGTGGGGGAAACGGATGTGCCGAGGCGCCACACGTGCCTCGACCGTAAAAGAAGTATAGCACAAGCAGGTTTCAAAAACAATAAGCGGTGCTTATAAAATCGATGATTGATATTCATTTTAATTATGATTGACGTGGTGGTATACTAAAAACCGAAGAAACCATCAAAAACGGCCGAAAAGCCGGAGACGGAGGAGCAAAAATATGAGTCTTGTAAGACGCATTTATGTGGAGAAGAAGGCCCCGTTCGCAGTGCGTGCGAAGGAGCTTGCAAGCGAGATCCGCGAGTATCTCGGTTTGAAGACGATTACGAACGTGCGCGTTTTCGTGCGCTACGACGTGGAAAATATCAGTGAGGACACGTACCGGAAGGCTCTGGGAACCGTATTTTCCGAGCCGCCGATCGACGACGTGTACGAGGAGACGCTGCCGGCGGCAGCGGGGGACCGTGTGTTCTCCGTGGAGTACCTGCCCGGACAGTTCGACCAGCGCGCCGACTCCGCGGAGCAGTGCGTGAAGCTCTTAAATGACGCGGAGGAGCCGATCATCCGCAGCGCGACGACGTACGTGCTGACGGGCGAGATCAGCGACGAGGAGTTCGCAGGCATCCGCGCGTACTGCATCAACCCCGTGGACTCGAGAGAGACCGACGAGACCAAGCCCGAGACGCTCGTTACGGAATTTGCCGTTCCCGAGGATGTGAAGATCTTCGAAGGCTTCCGCGACATGCCCGAGGCTGAGCTCAAGAGCCTCTACGATTCCTTGAATCTTGCGATGACCTTCCGCGACTTTTTGTTCATTCAGGACTACTTCCGCGGCGAGGAGAAGCGCGATCCGTCCGTGACGGAGATCCGCGTTCTGGATACGTATTGGTCGGATCACTGCCGCCACACGACGTTCCAGACCGAGCTTACGGACGTGAAGATCGATGACGGTGACTACAGCGAGCCGATCAAGGCTGCATTTGACGCATACAAGGCAGAGCGCGAGGTTCTTTACAAGGGCCGCGACGACAAATTCATCTGCCTCATGGACGTGGCTCTTCTCGCAATGAAGAAGCTGCGCGCCGAGGGCAAGCTTGCGGACATGGAAGTGTCCGACGAGATCAACGCATGCTCCGTTGTTGTTCCGGTTGACGTTGTTAGAAACGGAAAGACCGAGACCGAGGAGTGGCTTGTCTTCTTCAAAAACGAGACGCACAACCATCCGACAGAGATCGAGCCGTTCGGTGGCGCTGCCACCTGCTTAGGCGGTGCGATCCGCGATCCGCTCTCGGGCCGCGGCTATGTATACCAGGCAATGCGCGTGACCGGCGCAGCCGATCCGACCGCCTCCCTCAAGGACACGCTCGCGGGCAAGCTTCCGCAGAGAAAGCTTACGACCGGCGCAGCGAAGGGCTACAGCTCCTACGGAAACCAGATCGGTCTTGCGACCGGCCTTGTGGATGAGATCTATCATCCGAACTATGTTGCGAAGCGCATGGAGATCGGTGCCGTCATGGGTGCCGCACCGCGCGCGAACGTGAAAAGAGAAAACAGCGATCCCGGCGACGTCATCATCTTAATGGGCGGACGCACCGGCCGCGACGGCTGCGGCGGCGCTACGGGATCTTCCAAGAAGCATACGACCGAATCCATCCACACCTGTGGTGCCGAGGTTCAGAAGGGTAATGCTCCGACCGAGCGCAAGCTCCAGAGACTGTTCCGTCGTCCCGAGGTCAGCAGCCTCATCAAGAAGTGCAACGACTTCGGTGCGGGCGGTGTTTCCGTAGCAATCGGCGAGTTGGCAGCGGGCCTTCGTGTCGACCTCGACAAGGTTCCGAAGAAGTACGCAGGTCTTGACGGCACGGAGCTTGCAATCTCCGAGTCCCAGGAGCGTATGGCGATCGTAGTGGACAAAAAGGACGTTCCGGCGATGCTTGCATTTGCCGACGAGGAGAACCTCGAGGCTGTCACGGTTGCCGAGGTAACCGCGGAGCCCAGACTGGTTTTGGTGTGGAGAGGCAAGGAGATCGTAAACATCTCCCGCGCGTTCCTCGACACGAACGGTGCTCATCAGGAGACGACGGCCGAGGTTACGGTGCCGTCGAAGAAGGACTCGTATTTTACGAAGGAAAGCGCTTACACGGCGCATTCGACCGATAAGAAGGGCGGATACGGAGAGGCTTCCGATACGCCTGAGGGACGCAAGAGCGCATGGCTTTCGATGCTCGCCGACCTCAACGTCTGCTCGAAGAAGGGCCTTGTGGAGATGTTCGACTCCTCCATCGGCGCCGCGACGGTGACGATGCCGTACGGCGGTGTTTACCAGGCGACGCCCACGCAGACGATGATTGCGAAGCTGCCCGTTCTGGACGGCACGAGCGACACCGTGACGATGATGAGCTACGGCTTCGATCCGTATCTCTCGTCCTGGAGCCCGTTCCACGGCTCCGCGTACGCGGTGATCAGCTCGGTTGCGAAGATCGTTGCTGCCGGCGGTGATTTCCGCAAGATCCGCTTCACGTTCCAGGAGTACTTCCGCAGACTCGGCAACGACCCGAAGCGCTGGGGCGAGCCGCTCGCGGCACTGCTCGGTGCATACGATGCGCAGACGAAGCTCGGCCTTCCGTCCATCGGCGGCAAGGACTCGATGTCCGGCTCCTTCAACGAGATCGACGTTCCGCCGACCCTCGTTTCGTTCGCGGTTGACATCGCGAAGCTCTCCGATGTCGTGACCGACGAGTTCAAGAAGGCCGGAAGCCGCGTTGTAGTATTTGACATGGCGAAGGACGCTTATGACCTGCCGGATTACGACAAGGCCATGGCGATGTACGATACGATCCACGAGCTCGCGGGCAAGGGAGCATTCCTCTCGATGTACGCGCTCGGCAAGAACGGTATCGCAGAGGCGATGAGCAAGATGGCGTTCGGTAACGGCCTCGGTTTCAAGCTCTGCGGCAAGGTTTCCTACGAGGAGGCGATGGCTCCGGCATACGGCAGCATCCTCGCCGAGATCGAGGAGGACAAGCTTGCGATGCTCGACGCGGCAGGCATTGCGTACCGCAAGGTCGGCAAGGTGACCGGCGACGGCAACATTGTTTGGAAAATGCAGCCCGGCTGCTGCGAGGAGAAGGCTTGCGCCGAAAGTGCAGACGCGATGGTTCTTCCGCTTGCGGATGCTCTTGCAGCTTACACCGGAACGCTTGAGCAGGTGTTCCCGACCCGCTCGAACATGGCCGATGCGATCGAGTCCGCAAAGGTTCCGACGCAGCTCTTCGACGCGAAGACGATCTACGTAGCGAAGAACAAGGTTGCGGTTCCGAAGGTATTTATCCCGGTATTCCCGGGCACGAACTGCGAGTACGATTCGATGCTTGCATGGCAGCGCGCGGGCGCCGAGGTCAACACGGTGGTGTTCCGCAACATGACCGGTGCCGGCATTCAGGACTCCGTTGAGGCGTTCGTGAAGGCAATCGACGATGCACAGATTTTGATGTTCCCCGGCGGATTTTCCGCAGGTGATGAGCCCGACGGCTCCGGCAAATTCATCGCAACCGCGTTCCGCAACCCTCGCATCAGCGATGCGGTCAACCGTCTCCTCAAGGAGCGCGACGGTCTGGCTCTGGGTATCTGCAACGGTTTCCAGGCGCTCATCAAGCTCGGTCTGGTGCCGTACGGCGAGATCCGCCCGCAGACCGCGGACAGCCCGACTCTCGCGATGAACAACATCGGCCGTCACATCAGCAAGAGCGTGTACACGAAGGTTGTTACCAACAAGAGCCCCTGGCTTATGAAGGCAACGCTCGGCGGCGTATACAGCATTCCGGCATCGCACGGCGAGGGACGCTTCGTTGCGAACGACGAGTGGCTTAAGAAACTCGCGGCAAACGGCCAGATTGCGACGCAGTACGTTGACGCAGCGGGCAACCCGACCATGGTCGAGCAGTACAACCCGAACGGTTCCTACTGGGCGATCGAGGGTATCACCTCCCCGGACGGTCGTGTGCTCGGCAAGATGGCGCACAGCGAGCGCCGCGGCACCGGCGTTGCGATGAACATCACCGGCGAGCAGAACCAGCTGATCTTCGAGAGCGGTGTAGCTTACTTCAAGTAATTTCGCGGTCATTTTTCGAAGTAAAATACAAAGTGCAATGTCAGGCAGGAGCATCGGTTCCTGCCTGATTTTTGTCGTTTGATTTTTCTTTTTGTTGTGCTAGAATGGGAAAAAGATCTTGCGGAAGGAAGAGGAGATCTGATCTAAAAGGTGATTTTTTGGGGGGGGAGATTATGAAGATTACGTACAAAAAACTGGAGATCGAGGACGAGATCCGGGGCAAGGCTTACGTCCACTGGAAGGCGTGGCACGAGGCGTACGCGGACATCGTGGACCCGCAGTACCTCGAAAAGCTGACGCTTGAGAAGTGCGAGAGCATCGCCATGACCTGGCGCGAGAACAACGTGATCGCGCTGGACGGCGGAAGCGTCATCGGTTTTGCGTGCTATGGGCCGTGCCGAGATGAGGATCTCGTGAATGCGGGCGAAGTTTCGGCGATCTACATTCTTTCGGAGTACTACGGACAGGGCATCGGCTGCCGGCTGATGCAGGAGGCGATGGCGGAGCTTGCGGATAGCAACAGTATCGTGGTCTGGGTGCTCGCGGAAAATGCCCGCGCCATCCGATTCTACGAACGTTGCGGCTTTGCGGCTGACGGATGCGAGAAGGTGGCCACGCTCGGCTCGCCGGTGCGTGTCGTCAGGATGGTTTTGAAGCTGCAGCGGAGCTGAAATATGCTCCGTAACGTGCTCTGAAATGCTCCGAAAACATGTAAAAACAGCCATTATTACTCAAACGGTAACGATTCTACTCAAGCTGTGCTTTTCTTTGGTGCCCCCGAGACGTTAAAATAATCTTGTTTGAAACTAAGGGGGCATGCGCGAAAGCGCATTACATACGGGGAAGGGTAATCTTTCCCTGGACCTCAAACAAAAAAAGGCCGCATCCGACATTTCCCGGGTGCGGTCTTTTTCGTATCGGATTGACAGTCGGCGCGAGACGATGTATCATAATCCCGAAGTCGGTCATAGCGCAGGTGCACGGATATGGACAAGAACAAGAAACAAGGAATTCTTTTTATCATCGGGGCGGGCTTTTGTTTCGCCCTGATGACGTTTTTTGTCCGCAAGGCCGGCGATCTTCCGACGATTCAGAAAGCATTTTTCCGAAATGTTGTGGCCGTGTTCGTGGCGTTTGTATTGCTGTTGCGGAGCAAGCAGGGATTCCGGATTCAGAGGGGAAGCATCCCGGGATTGTTGGCGAGAAGCTTCTTCGGAACGTGCGGAATCCTGTGCAATTTCTTCGCGGCGGACCATCTGCACATTGCGGATGCGAGCATGCTCAACAAGCTCTCGCCGTTCTTCGCGATCGCGGTTTCGTACGTCATCTTAAAGGAGCGGGCCAACGCGGTGGAGTGGCTGTCCGTTGTGATCGCTTTGGTGGGCGCGGCATTTGTCGTCAAGCCGACCGGCGGCGTCACCACGCTCTACGGTCTTGTGGGCCTTGCGGGCGGTCTCGCGGCAGGGCTTGGGTACACCTTCATCCGCTACCTGGGAAAGCGCGGCGAGCGCGGGCCGGTAATCGTCTTGTGGTTTTCGCTGTTCTCGTGTCTGGCGACCGCGCCGGCATTGATCTTTGACTATCATCCGATGAGCGGGGAGCAGCTTGCATTTCTTTTGCTGACCGGCCTTTCCGCGACCGGCGGGCAGCTGTGCATCACGAAGGCGTACACGAAGGCGGCGGCGCGGGACATTTCGGTGTTCGATTATTCGCAGATTTTGTTTGCGGCGATTCTGGGGTGGATTTTCCTCGCAGAGCTTCCGGATGTTTACAGCTGGATCGGCTACGTGATCATCATCGGAACGGCAATCGCCAAATGGCGTTACATGTTGTGGAAGGACCAAAAGGAGAAGGAGGTTACACATGGAGAGGGAGTCGACAATTCGCGTGACAGGCAAGGGGATGCTCCGCTTAAAGCCTGATGTCACACGCATCACGATCACATTGACGGGCTGCTACAAGGAGTACAGCGAGTCGCTTCAGCACTCGTCCGAGGACACGGAGAGCCTGGCGGCGGTACTGGCGAAGATGGAGTTTGCGCGCGAGGACTTGAAGACGTTGTCATTTTCCGTTCAGACGAAGACGGAGAGCTACCAGACGAAGAATCACGAGTGGAAGGAGCGCTTTGTGGGCTACGAGTTCCGGCACGTGATGAAGGTGGATTTTCCGTCGGACAATGAGCGACTGGGGAAGGTTTTGTATGCGCTCGCGCATGCGGAGGTCAACCCGGAATTCTCGCTCAGCTACACCGTGAAGGATCCGGAGGCGTCGAAAAATACTCTCCTCTCGGCCGCTGTTGCGGATGCGAGAATGAAGGCGGGCGTGCTTGCCGCATCGTCGGGCGTGACGCTCGGGAAGATCCGGCACATCGACTACTCGATGGCGACGCCGGACTTCGAGGTACGGCCGATGAACGGGCGCGTGATGTTCGCGGCGAAGGAGTGCGCGGACGCGGCGTACGGCGCGTATAATCTGGACATCCAGCCGGACGACATCGAGGTGACCGACACCGTGACGGTGATCTGGACGCTTGGCGGCAAGGGGACCGCGGTGTAATTCATGGACAGAAATGAAGACAGTGAAAAGAAGGACGATTTGACACAGATGGAAACAGCAAGACAGAGACAGAAGACCGGTTTGAATGTTAAGAGCATGTGCGCGATCGCGCTGATGACGGCGGTGATCGCGGTGTCCGCCTGGATCACGGTGCCGTTTACGATTCCGTTTACGATGCAGATCTTCGGCGTAGCGGCGGCACTCGCACTGTTGGGCGGCCGGAACGGAACAATCGCAATTTTGGTGTACCTTTTGCTCGGCATGGCCGGAGCTCCGGTGTTCTCGGGCTTTCAGGGCGGCCTTTCGGTGATCACGAAGGCGACCGGCGGCTACATCGTCGGCTTTCTGTTCATGGGTCTTTTGTACTGGGCGATGGAGCGCGGAAGAGCGTTTTGTCTGTGGCGCGCGTCCGTGCGGCTGTTGCTCGGACTTATCGTTTGCTACGCGTTCGGAACGGCATGGTTTGCGGTGATGTTTGCGACCGGCAAGAGCGTCGGCGCGATCCTGTCGCTGTGCGTGTTCCCGTACATTTTGCCCGATCTTGTGAAGATCGCGCTTGCAGTGTTCGTCGCGGACCGGGTGCATCGCACCGGCGTGCTCCGCGCGCTGTCCGGGGAGAGGTAAGTTGAGTATGGAAGCAAAGAGCAGGGCGAGAAAGTTGTTCTGGCGGCGCGGCGCGCTTGTGGGTGCGGCGGCTGTGTTTGTTATTGCATTTTTCCTCGTCTGTATTGTGGCATTTATCATGGACTGGCGCTACTCGATCGGCGAGAAGCCGGCGGAGGATGCGGTGACCGTATACCACGACGCGTCCGGTGTGGACGACTTCGTGAGCGACTATCGCAACCAGCGCAGCCTGACGATTCTGAGCCCGCTTACGAACCGTCAGATGATGCTCGCGGACGTTCCGAAGATCGCCGAACAGTTCGGCATCAAGGACGTGTACCTCGCGGACATGGCGCGCATCGAGGAGATTCGCGCGCAGGAAATCGAGGTGTACTCGCTGCCGGAGAAGATGCTTGCGGACAACCGCGCAGGCGACGGACTCTCGAAGATTCTGATATTCGCTACTCAGGCGGGCGCACTCCCGAAGGACGGGGCCCGCGAGGCGGTTCTCTCGGAAAATGCAGCTAAACTCTACAACATCGACCCCGAAAAATGGTCGGGCGCGACGGTCACGATCGACGATGTCACGTACACCGTTGTCGGTGTCAGCCGCGAGAAGGACCTTCACTGGATGGGCGACGGTTCGGAGAAGCGCGCGTGCGTGTTCCTCTCCTACGAGAACGGAAGCGACCGTGGCGCGTACCGCTACAGCGCGGATACGTATGATGATTTTTGCGAGAGACAGAAGGAATATTACAAGAAAAGCTCCACGCCGACGCGCGAGGTTGACACCGTGCTCTTTGAGGGGACGGGCGTTGCGGAGGAGATGACGGACTATCTTGCGCAGTATTTTCCGGCTTCGCAGATGACGTCCGAGGCGTTTTACACAATCGTGCAGCGCGCATCCACGCGCGAGGAGATCCTTTACATGCTTTTGATGCTGCTGTTCCCGGCGGGGTTGTCGGAGGCCATCATGGACGCGATCCTCACCTCGAGCGAGCGCATGAAGTTCCGGACACTGCACGACTGCGAGAGCGACGAGCGCGTCGAGATCATGCGGTGCTTCCGCAGGCAGTACCCTTGGTTCTGGCTGATCTGCGCGGGCCTTGGCGCGGCGATGCTTGCATTTACCGCAATGCGCGGCTTAAAGCTTCACAGCATCATCGTGCTGGGCGTTTATGTGGTCGCCGTGACCGCGTACGGCGCGATCATTTTCCTCACCGGAGGGTGGGGCCGCAAGCGCAAGAAAGCGGATTGAGATGTAAAAAAGAGCATAAAAAAGCGAGCAGGAGAAAGCCTCCTGCTCGTTCTTTGTTTGTCCTGTTTACTCGTGGCGGATGGTTGCCAGCAGACGGTCGCGAACGCCGTCCATGAACGGGTCATCGATGCCGAAGTCCATCTTGCGGAAGCTCCATGCGGCGGAGCCGATTCCGTGGCGCTTCATCGCGCCGTGGAACGCCTTGTACCACAAAAGCGTCTCCTCGGGGTCGACCAGGTTGATGACGCCGTACTCGCCGCAGTAGAGCGGCACGTTGCGCTCCTCGGCCACCGCGATCGCGTCCGCGAAGAGCTTCTCGAAGTACGTCTCGTCCGGGACGGCTGTCTCGTCGAAGTCCGCGAACGATGCGGAAAATGCAGCCCCGAGCTGCGCCGCGCTTCCCTTTGCATACTCCGCGAACGTCTGGCGGAACGGGCAGCGGAAATCGCGGTTCATCGAGGAGATCCAGTACGCGCCCTGGTGCGTGAACAGAAGCGGCTCGTAGCAGTGGAAGTTGTAGATGATGTGCTCATCCTGCGGCGCCGCGATGTCGCGTACCGCGACGACGCTGTTGTTGTAGTAGCCGCCGATCAGAATGTTGATCTTCGGTGCGATGCGGCGGATGCGCTTGACGCACTCCTGCGAAATGCGGTTCCACTCGTCGCAGTACTCCTTGTCCGTCACCTCGTTCAAAAGCTCGAACGCGAGCGAGTCGTCAAACTCCCCGTACCGCTCCGCAAACTGCTCCCAGATGCGGTAGAAGAGCTCCTGCAGCTGCTCATTTTCGAAGAAGCCGTTCTCGTGCACGTCCGGGTCGAACGAGAATCCGATCGTGCGGTGCAGATCGAGAATCATGTTGAGGCCGTTTCTGCGGCACTCACCGATCGCAAAGTCGAGATAGCGGAAGCCGTTCTCGCGGAAAATCCCGCCCTCGTCCATAATCAGGTCATAGTCCACCGGAATCCGGATGTGATCCAGCCCCCATTCCTTCACCTTCCGAAAATCCTCTTCGCCGATGAACGTATCATAGTGGCTCACGGTATGCTCACATTGCGACAGCCAGCCGCCGAAGTTGATACCGTGCTCGTAACCTTTCCATTGCTTCATGGGAAATCTCCTTTTTTGGTAATTTGATGACAGTTGGTGACAGTTGGGGACGGTTCTCAGTTGTCACGTGCCCTTCATGTGACAAC
>JAFZWG010000012.1 GCA_017617395.1 Lachnospiraceae bacterium | reverse complement strand
TGTCAAATCGTGCGTCCCGTTCCTCCGTCCTTCAAATAAATTCTCGACCCTTTTTTGCACCTCGGTGCCTGCGGCTGACTGCCTGTTCGTGATGTCGTTTTATTGTTTTGGTCGGATATCGGTTTCGCTACCGGTCTTTCGGTGTTACTCTGTCGTTCCCATCGGACTGTACCATCCTTCTTTTATTCTTTGTTAGACTTCAATCGATTTTCGATAACTTACTTTGTTGTGCCCATTGGACCGTACCTTCGCTTTCGTCTCATTCGGCGTTCGCCGTCGGTCTGATTGGTTTTTGCTGACTCATCATGTTCTCCGAAGCTCTCTCACTTCGTTGTACCGGGGAAGAACCTTCCTAGTACATCGGTCTCACCTCTTTCGTGTGATTTCGTTCGATCCTTCCGATCGATTCACCGTTCTCCTTGCTGCTATAGGGTGCAACTTCGGACTTCCTTGCGGTGCGTTGTGTTGTTTTGTTCTGGCTATACTATACCATCCGCCAACAGTTTTGTCAACGCAAAATACATACTTTTCTAAATCTTTTTTGATATTGTATCGTGATTTGTTAGAATTGCGTGACAATTTGGGTTAAAAAGCAACGGCACACCGCCCCGGCATGCCGTTTTGTTTGAATCTTTTCAAGAATACGCTGTTATTCACTCTTCGGACACATTCGCCTCTCCGAAGTCCCATCTGCGGACCTTCGCGAAACTCTCGCAAATTTTCGCGATTTCTGACGTACTGTGCGTCACAATGACGATCGCGCACCCGTCCGCGATCTCCGCGAGCCGCTGCAGCAGATGATTCTTCCTCGCATTGTCAAGCCCCGTGAACGGCTCGTCCAGAACCAGAAGCTCCGGATCCGCACACAGCGCGCGCACCCAGGCCGTTCTTCGCTTCATTCCGCCGGAAAATGTCCCGACCTTCTTCCGGACGCCCTCCTCGATCCCGCACTCCGCAAGCTCTGCTATAATCCGCTCCCGGTTTGCGCGGGCGGATCCGGGCATCACCAGTGCCACATTTTTCCATGCGGAAAATCCTTCGCACAGCCGGTCCTCCTGGAAGACCGCCGCCATGCGCGGCGTCCCGCCCGGATATTCGACCGTGCCTTCGTCGGGCTTCACAATTCCCATCAGGCACCGCAGAAGCGTCGTCTTGCCGCTGCCGCTCGCGCCGGTTACCAGCAGCACCTCGCCGCGCCGAAGCGCAAGCGAAACATCCGCAAGGACTGCCTTGCCGTCGTAGCTTTTGCCGACATTACGAAGAATCGCAATCGGCTCCTGGGAAGCGTCGTCAGCTGCCGCCGAAGCAGCCTCCGCCAAATTGGACACCGGTACATTTTCCGAAAACTCCGCCGAAGCAGCTTCCGGGGCTGATGCGGGTGCATTTTCCTCGATGTCCTCCGCGGGCGCCGGGCGCTCCTCCTTCACGGGAAGGCCCAGAATATAGCGCGCGGCCTGACCCGGACGGTACCAGAGCGTCGGGTTTGTGAGCGCAACCGCGAGCGCGCGGAAGACGATCATCACCGCCCACTCCATGAGGACGCTCACGACGATCACAACGACCGTCCACGCGAACAGCGCGGCCGTGTCGAGATACAATTTCGAATAGTAGAGCTGGTTGCCGATCGAATCGGCAGAGAGTCCGATGATCTCCGCGGCGATGCCGGCCTTCCAGCACAGCGAAAGCCCCGAGGAGACCGCGGCATTTGCGTACGGAACCGCGTTCGGAATATAGAGGCGCAGAAGGCGGCGCCCAAACGGCACGCGGAACACGCGGGCCATCTCGAGCATGTCCTCCCCGGTCTCACGGATACCGCGCGAAACGTTCGCGTAGACAACAGGAAGCACGATCAAAAACGAGATCACAATGCTGATGCGCGCCGGCTTCACCCATAACAACAGCAAAATGATGAACGACACGACGGGAACCGTCTTGACGAGTTTCATCGGCGGGATCATGATCGCCGCCGCGAGGTCGCTGAAACGACACACCACCGCGAGCACGCAGCCGATCACGAGCGCCGCGGCGAAGCCCATCACAATATGAAGAAGACTGCTTCGCAAGATCGTGCCGAAGCGGTCCCATTTGACCAGCTCAACAAGAGCGCGGAACACCTCCGCGGGGCGCGGAAGAAGCACCGTCTGCGAGAGCTTTGCGGCCGCGTACTGCCACAACAACAGCCACGCCGCAATCGAGATGAGCAGGTACACCGGCTTTTTGACCGTCTGCCATACGCTGTTTTTCTTGTCACCGTTTTGCATGTCGCTGCTCCTCTCCGTGGATTTGCGGCCGGTCCGTTTCGTCGGAAAATGCCGCCTCGCTTAGTCTACCACATTTTCCGACCCGTGTACACCGAAAATGCACAAGGCCTCCGCGACAGGCCCGCGCCGCTTCAAAGTTCACGATTCTTTCATGTATTTGACAAAGATTGGTAAAACGAGTATGGTTACCTGTGATTGTTCGTATATTTGTGCCGCGCCTTGGTTTGCGGCAATGGGGAAAGAAAGGAATCAAGAAGAATGAACAAGATGAAGAGAGTAAAACGATTGCTGAGCATGCTCGTATTGTTTGCGCTTTTGCTCGGCACTGTCTCCTGCGGAAAGCAGGCGACGAAGCGAAGAGGCGACGACAAGACTGCAACACCGACAACCGCGGCAACGCCGACCGGCACGGCAGCACCGACCGCGGAGGCCACGGCAACGCCTACCGCCGCACCGACCGATGCTCCGGCCGGAACACCGACACCGGCACCGACGCAGACTCCCGGGTTCGGTCCTGCGGAAAACTGCGCGATCGAGTTTCCGACGCGCGATCTGTACCATTATGATATGGACCTTACACTCGACGCCGAGGCGCACACGATCGGCGGACATGTGGTTTTTGAATTTTACAACGACACGAACGACACCTGGGATAAGCTGTGTCTTCGCGACTACCCGAGCCTTTTCACCGACCCGACCAAGTCCGGCTACAGCCCGGGAACAAAGCTTGACGGAGCGGTCACCGTGGTCTCCGGCTTCACCGACGGGCGGGACGGCTCCGCGATCGCGTGGTCGCGCGACACCGACGTCTCCGTGTTGTGGCTTTCGATTGAAAAGCCGCTCGCGCCGGGTGAGAAGATGACGCTCTCGTATGATTTTACGGCGAAGATTCCCGCGATTGACGACCGCTTCGGCTACGTCGACGGTGTCTTCAACGTGACGAACTTCTACCCGATCCTGGCGGAGTACGACAGGGACGGCTGGTGCACGGCGAAATTTTTCGGGGACGGCGAGTGCTTCTACTCGGAGGTCTCGAACTACGATGTTCGCATCACGTTCCCGGCCGGTTTCCGCGCGGCGACGACCGGAACCGAGAAGGGCAAGACAGAGGCGGACGGAACCGTCACCTACACGTACGAAGCGCCCTGCGTGCGCGATTTTGTCTTCAGCGCGTCAGATACGTTTGCGAAGAAGACGCGCGACTGCGGCGATGTGCGCGTGAACATCCTCTATCCGAAGGAATATGACGAGCGGGAATCGTGGGATGCGGCGATGGAGCGAACCTTCTTCATCGCGGAAAATTCCTTCGCTGCGTTCGGCGAGGCGTTCGGCCGCTACCCCTACGAGGAGCTTGACATCATCTACACGCCGCTTGCGGCGGGCGGCATGGAGTACCCGAACCTGATCATCATCGCGGACAGCTGCTGTCAGCCGGTCTATGTTTTCGACGATCGCGATACGGCTGACGGCCCCTCCTTCTACATGCTCGACGAGTGCGTCTCCCACGAGATCGGCCACCAGTGGTTCATGGGCATCGTCGGAAGCAACTCCGGCATGCAGCCGTGGATGGACGAGTCCATCACTTCGTACACCGAGGTGGTTTATGCGGAATACCTGAACAGCCTTGGCGTCGCGGCCATCCGCAACGGCTTTGAGTACAACGACCTCCGCGACAAAAAACGCGCCTCGGAGCTTACGCGCAACGGCTACCTCCCGATCAACAAATCCTACTACGAGTACTCGAACTCCTCCCGCTACGTGGGCTCGATCTACTCCACGGGCCAGACCGTGTTCTACCAGATTGAGCTGATTCTGGGCCATAAGGAGTTCCAGTCGGTGCTTCGCGAGTACGTGCACCGATTCGCGTTTACGAACGCGATGCCCGAGGATTTCTTCACCGTTTTGTATGAATTTGCGGGCACGGAAAATGAGCAGTTAAACGCGCTTCTTGAGAACTGCTTCGACCTCTCCCGACTGAAGATGGCAAGTTGAATTACCCAAGGGCAACCCGTCTGTATTTTTCGCAACCATTACTTGACTTTGAAAAGAGACTTGGTATATAATGACTTTGATTGGGCTTGAAACAGGTCGACCGATGTATCGGCACGCACGAAGAGCCGATCCGTTGGCACCTGATGAGGTGCAAGAGGTCATTTTCCGAATGACTTTTAATACAAATTCAGACAGAAAGAGGTACAAACAGTATGGCAAAGATTGATTTGACCAAGTACGGCATCACCGGAACCAAGGAAATCGTCTACAATCCTTCCTACGAGCTTCTCTTCGCAGAGGAGACCAAGAAGGACCTGACCGGCTTTGAGGTCGGCGTTGAGACGGAGCTCGGTGCGGTCAACGTTATGACCGGTATCTACACCGGACGTTCTCCTAAAGACAAGTACATCGTTATGGACGAGAACTCCAAGGACACCGTTTGGTGGACGAGCGATGCTTACAAGAACGACAACCATCCGATGAGCGAAGAGGTTTGGGCTACCGTTAAGGATATCGCTAAGAAGGAGCTCAGCAACAAGAGACTGTTCGTTGTCGACGCATTCTGCGGCGCTAACAAGGACACCCGCATGGCGGTTCGTTTCGTTATGGAAGTTGCTTGGCAGGATCATTTCATTAAGAACATGTTCATCCAGCCTACGGCTGAGGAAGAGGCTGCTTTCGAGCC
>JAFZWG010000011.1 GCA_017617395.1 Lachnospiraceae bacterium | reverse complement strand
TTGGAAACCATCTCGCCGCAGACCGGTATCGGGGAAATCACGTTCCTGATCAGCGAGGTGCAGGGAACGGATCCGACGGTGATGTATATGACCAAACCGGTTGAGGCGAAGGTTCAGATCGCGCTGACGGAGAGCGGCGAACTGCTGGTGGCGATGCCCGGGCAGACGCTGAAACCCGGGGAAGAAGACTGCATGGCCTGCGGCGGAAGCGGCACGGGCGGGATCGCGGCGGTCACGATGGATGTCTCGATGGGAAAGGTCACCGAGATCTACATGCTGAGCGACTGCATGGACGGGGAGATCATGGAATCCTGCCCGGACTGCCGCGGAACCGGGCTCGACCCGGCCGGCACGGGAGATCCGTGCGGCACCTGCAAAGGAGCCGGCTTTACATTCAACCCGTGTGAGCATCCCAACCAGACCGGGGCGATCTGCCCGGACTGCATCGGGATCCTGGGCGCTCCGGCGATCCACAGGGACGGCATGGTCATCGGGCCGGTCTTGCCAGGTTTCACGCTTTCCGAATTGTGCGAGATGACGTATGTGCCCGAGGATCAATGCCCGTCCTGCATAACCCCCGGCGTGTATGCCGGATATGTTTTCACGGAGGAGGAATGGGCAACCATCCAGGAGAATCCAAACGCCCTGTACAATTACCTTCACCGGATCGCCGCGATTTACCCGGCGCGTACCGAGGATCCCTGCAGCGTCTGCGGAGGAACCGGAAAGGTGGACGGAGAACTGGTGGTCGACGGCGAAGCGGAGCCGGTGCAGCTGGTCAATTACCTGAAGCCGGAAGTGTCGATTACCGCAACGAAGACGTTTGAAGGCAAGCCGGCAACGGAGAAGTATACGTTCGGTCTGTATGAGAGCAATGAGAACGGATATACGACGAAACTGATTGAGACGGTAGAGAATAAGCCGGACGGAACGATTACATTTTCCACTATGTGGCTGGATCCGACCGTCACAGAGCCGTACTACTTTGTGGTTCGCGAGTTGTCCGACGGGGACGATACCATCGAATATGACAGTCATGAAGCGCTGTACGTCGTCACATTCACGGAAAATGAAGACGGTCTCTTTACCCCGGACATCAAGACCATCGGTGATACGGAGTTCCGAAACGGTTATAAGGACGGTTCGCTCGCAGTCGAAATCACCATGGACGGACCGGTTCCGGAGGGAAATCAGCCGGTTTTCCCGGTGGAAATCGTGATCAAGGACCGCGACGGGAAGCCGATGGCAAATGCGACGTTTATCGTTACGGAGGAGACAAAGAGACGTGCGCTTCGTGCGGCAGGCAGCGGCAATGTGCTGACCACAGACAGCGAAGGACGAGCCACGCTTCAAGTACCGGGCGGCAAGACTTTAATTGTGTCCGGGCTTCCTCACGGAGCGACATTTGAAGTTTCGCAGGTGAGCGGCAGCATGCCGGAAGGTTTTGCGCAGTCCACCGCGGAAGGCACAAAGGGTACCGTCAAGGGAGGAACGCAGAGCCGGACGACATTCGGTAACACTTATACTGCGCCGAAGACGGAGGTAACGCCCGAAGTCACTCCGGAGACTACTCCTGAAGTCACTCCGGAGACTACTCCTGAAGTCACACCGGAACTGACGCCGGTGCCGAACGATTCCCCTAAGACTACGGATACGCTGCCTTACAACTATCTGATAGTGCTTCTGGTTGTTTGCCTCGGAGCCGTGGTTGCGCTTCGCGTATGGGGGCTTCACATAAGCAACGCAGGGCGCGGAAAGAAGTAGTATACAATCGCTGTAAAACATGCTATACTGCCATTAAGGGCAAAGGAGTCTTTACTGTGACTTCTTTGCCCTTTTTGTTTCGGCAGCCGCCGACCTCGTAAAAGGGAGGCGGAAAAAGTGCTTTCAAAGGGGTATTGATATGGCAGCATTTGACAGAGTACTATCGGGAATTCCGCAGATGGATGATTGCTTCGACAACATCCGTCTCGGGGACAATGTCGTCTGGAGAGTGGACCGGCTGGAGGATTTCCGGCTGTTCGTGGAACCGTATGTGGAGCAGGCAATCCGCGACGGGCGAAACCTAATCTACATCCGGTTTGCCTCGCACGAACCGTTCTTTACGGAGCGGGAGGGGCTGAAGATCGTCAACGTGGAGCTGTCGCATCGGTTCGAGACATTCACGGTCGACATTCACGAGATCATCCGGAAGGAAGGCGTTGACGCGTTCTATGTGTTCGACTGCCTTTCGGAGCTGCAGACGGCGTGGGCGACCGACCTGATGATGGGCAACTTCTTCCAGGTAACCTGCCCGTATCTGTTTCAGCTCGATACCGTCGCGTTTTTCCCGTTAATCCGCGGCAAGCATTCGTTCAAGGCGATCGCGAAAATCCGTGACACGACGCAGCTGTTCCTCGATGTTTATTCGGATAAGTCGAACATTTACGTGCGTCCGGACAAGGTCTGGAACCGCTATTCCGAGACGATGTTCCTGCCACACCGTTACGAGCCCGAGAGCGGCGTGTTTCAGCCGATTCTCGACGGCGTTGTCGCGAGTCATTTCTACCAGCTGCTTGAGCACAATACGGCGGGTGCGGACCGCGGCAACAAGGACAGCTGGGACCGGTTCTTCGAGATGACCGAGACGATGCATGAAAACGGCCTCGACGTGACCGAGCAGTGCAGCCGCATGTGCAACATCATGATGACGCGCGACGAGAGGCTTCGTATCATGATCAAGGAGAACTTTAAGGCGGAGGATTACCTAAACGTTAAGAAGCGCATGCTCGGCACCGGCATGATCGGCGGCAAGGCGACCGGCATGCTTCTTGCAAGAAAGATCATCGAGAACAAGCGCCCCGACATTTTTGCGAATTTCGAGCCGCACGACTCATTTTTCATCGGATCCGATGTGTTTTATACCTTTATCGTGGAAAATCATTTCTGGGACATCAGGGTGCGCCAAAGGAGCAAGGAAGAGTACTTCACGCTCGCGGATGAGTTCGCAAGAAGACTGCGCGAGGGCCGGTTCTCCCGCGACATGGAGGAAGAGTTCGTCAAACTTCTCGAATACTACGGGCAGGACCCGATTATTGTCCGTTCGAGTTCGATTCTCGAGGACGGCTTCGGTAACGCCTTCGCAGGAAAATACGAATCCGTCTTCTGCCCGAACGCGGGAGATATGGAGCACCGCCTTCAGGAGTTCGAGGACGCGGTGAGGACCGTTTACGCGAGCACGATGAGCAAGTCGGCGCTCGATTACCGGAGCCGCCGCGGTCTGCAGGCAAGAGATGAGCAGATGGCGCTTCTCGTGCAGCGCGTGTCGGGCTCCTATTACGGGGATTACTACATGCCGTGCGCGGCCGGCGTCGGCTATTCCTACAGCCCGTACCGGTTCCTTGAGAGCATTGATCCGGCTGCGGGAATGCTCCGGCTTGTCATGGGTCTCGGAACATCGGCGGTGGACCGCACGGAAGGCTCGTATCCGCGCCTCGTGAGCCTCGATCAGCCGAAGGCGGCCGTGGCGCGTACAAGCGCCGAGAAGCATCAGTTTTCACAGCGGAAACTCGAGCTGATCAACCGAAGCGAGGGAAAACTCGAGCAGGTTTCACTCGATGTGATCGAGCCGTACATGCCTTACTTCCTGAAGAGGCTTCTTTTAGAGCACGATTTCGACGCGGAGCGCTCGTTCCGTGAGCGCGGGCAGAACCGCGACATTGAGTTCATCTCGTGCCAGGGCATCGTGAACCGCGAGGTCATCATGCAGCAGATGAAGGACATTCTCGCCACGATTCAGGAAGCGTACCAATACCCGGTCGACACCGAATTCACGATCAATCTCTCGGAGAACGGCGATTACGTCATCAACATCCTGCAGTGCCGTCCGTTACAGGTGTTCCGCGATTCCGAGGAAACCTCCATGCCGGAAAATGTGACGCCGGACAACATTCTTTTCGAGTGCCGCAACTCGGCGATGGGACTGTCCCGCACGGATAAACTCGACCTGGTTGTCTACGTCGACCCGGTCAAATACTACAACATGCCGTACCGCGACAAATACCGCGTGGCACGTGCCATCGGAACGGTCAATTGGACGATGCGCGGGCAGGATAAGAAGTTGCTTCTGATGGTGCCCGGGCGGATCGGAACGACTTCGCCGGAACTCGGCGTGCCGACCGCATTTGCCGACATCAGCGAGTTTGCGGCCATCTGCGAGGTATCGAATTCGAAGGCCGGATACAATCCCGACCTTTCGTACGGAAGCCATTTCTTCCAGGACCTTGTCGAGTCGGGAATTCTGTATAACGCTATCTTTGAGAACGAGAAGACAATCACTTACCGGCCGGAGATTCTCGGTGGGTGTTGTAACATTTTCCGCGACATCGTAAAGGACGGTGAAGGGCTCGAGGAGATCGTGTATGTATATGACGTGTCGGCGACGGGGCTCACGCTTAGCAACGACATGAAGTCGGAGCATATTCTCTGTTACACGCCGTGAGTGCGCAGGACAGTGTCATAGTGAAACCGAGGTCGGAGAGTTCCGGCCTCGGTTTTTCTGTAGACATTTCCTTGATATAGACAATATTTCGGGTATAATATTCTTCAGGGGGTGATGGCATGGAAGACGCATTTATCTGCAGGATCGCAACGCTTACGGATATGGAGCGAAAATGGGAGTACGAGATCGCGCGGCACGCCGACGATCCGGGCAACTGGATCGTGTGGAAAGAAGGGGCGCTTGCGAACCGTCGCGAGGGAAGGACGCTGCCGTACTACGGCCTTCTGAACGGGGAAATCATCTGCGAGGCGACGGCGTTTATCAAGCCGGACCCCGACGAGGATGCCGAGGGGCTGATCGACGAGACGACCGCGTACCTGTGCGCATTCCGGACAAATCCGCCGTACCGCGGGAAAGGGTATTTTTCGAAATTGTTTGCATATATGATCGAGGACCTGCGTACGCGCGGGTACGAGAGAGTGACCGTCGGTGTCGAGCCGGAGGAGGTTGTGAACAAGCAGATCTATGCGCACTACGGCTTTACGGAATTCGTGAAGACCGACACCGAGACGTATCCCGACGGCACGGTGATTAATGTGGAGTACTACGCGAAGAAGCTTTGAGAGGTTTGTGTAGAGAACGGTTATAAACAATCGCGGTGTATTAATTCGGCGGCCGGCATAGTATCGTATGCTTTGTAAAAGAAAGGAGCGGATACGATGAAGTACAGAAACGCAAAAGACGTCTTTCCCGAGAAGCTGCTTCGGCAGATTCAGAAGTATGTTTCCGGCGAGACCATCTACATTCCGGCCGGTGTAGAGAAGAAGGACTGGGGGGAGACCTCGGGATATCAGCAGTATATCCGCGAGCGCAACGCCGCGATCCGGGACGCTTTTCAGAATGGAAAGACAATTGAAGCGCTGATGGAGGAGTATTCGCTTTCTTACGACACGATCAAACGAATTGTTTACAGTAAGAAGGAGGTTACTATGCTAAAGTATAGTGCGACGCTTGCATCCGCAATGGAATATGGCAGGGAAGAGAAGATGGACGCATGGGTTCATCTGTATTTAAACGAGGAGGGTCGAAACATTCCCTTCTCAGACGGATTGAAGTTATTTGACCGGTATTTCGTAAGCCCGGCGCAGTTCCCAATCAATCTTTTTCACCGGTGTGCGGGTCCCGAGGAGGACATGAAGTACCGCATCGATAAGGGCTGGTGGGAGCACAAGCTTTCCGAGATCACGAAGGCGGTGGAGGAAGGTAAGGAGATGCCGCCGATGATCGTTCACTATGTGGACGGAGAG
>JAFZWG010000010.1 GCA_017617395.1 Lachnospiraceae bacterium | reverse complement strand
GGTAGGCATATCGGAATGGTGGCCAAATGCCTTCTGGTCAACCGTTCCGCACTTTGTACATTTCCTATCTTCCGTGCAGGTAGCCGTCGTTCGGTTCCAGGTATGACCCGTCGCCTTCTGATCGATCTTGTCGCATCTCGTACACTTTCTGTCCTGGGTACAAGTTGCGGCCGAAATATTCCATTTATGGCCCAGCTTTTTCTCCAACACAGTGCCGCAGGTTGAGCAGACTTTATCCTGCGTACAAGTCGCGGAAGGCATACTTGAACTGTGACCGAAGGCCTTCTGATCAACCGTCCCGCACTTTGTACATTTCTTGTCTTCCGTGCAGGTAGCCGTCGTTCGATTCCAACTATGACCCGTCGCTTTCTGATCTACCTTAGCACATCTCGTACACTTTCTGTCCTGGGTACAGGTTGCAGCCGAAATATTCCAGTTATGCCCGAGCTTTTTCTCTAACACAGTGCCGCAGGTTGAGCAGACTTTATCCTGCGTACAAGTCGCGGAAGGCATACTGGAACTGTGACCGAAGGCCTTCTGATCGACCGTCCCGCATTTTGTGCATTTCCTATCTTCCGTGCAGGTAGCTGTCGTTCGATTCCAGCTATGGCCTGTCGCCTTCTGGTCAACCTTGGCACACCTCGTACACTTTTTGTCCTGGGTACAAGTGGCGGCGGTAATATTCCATTTATGACCTAATTTTTTCTCCAACACGGTGCCGCAGGTTGAGCAGACTCTATCCTCCGTACATGTGGCGGAAGGCATATCGGAATGGTGACCGAAAGCCGCCGTTCCGGTGGCGCCGCAATTTCTACAGGTAGATGCAGTTGTGCATGTCGCGGCGGTCCAGCTGTGGCCTGTCGCATACTGCTCAATTTTCGCACATCTCGTACACTGTTTATTCTCGGTACAGGACGCTGACGCACGATTCCAATTATGCCCCTTCGCATACTCCACGACAGTGTTACATCTTACGCAGAGATTATTCTCCGTGCAGGTGGCGGAAGGGTTTCTTCCGGTATGTCCCAAAGCATTCTGTCCGACCACTTTACACCGTGTGCAGACCTTGCTCTCGGTGCAGGTGGCAGACGTCCGATTCCAAATATGCCCCGTGGCAGGGATTGTTTGTGTAAGGATTTCGCCGCAAGTTGTACATTGTTGCTTTTTGGTTCCAGCTTCCGTGCAGGTTGCAGCTTTACCTCCCGGCACATCCACGACGCTCGGATGAGAGCAGGCCGCCTTGGACCGGTTCGTAAAATGAGCCAGACCAAGAACAACAACCAGCAGTGCCAGCGCAGCGTACACCGGTATGGTCTTCATACGGTTCTTTTTCATGCGTTCCCTCCTGAATAATTCAGACGATTTAAACTCTTCTCTCTGACTGCAGAAATGTGCTGTCATCACAGACACTCTTTTGTAATTATATTATATTGTTTTCCGAATTACCAACGGTTTTTTCATTTCTTTTCATTTTTTTGCATCGTCATACAAAGACAAGCCGGGAGCATCTGTTCGCGCTTCCGGCTTGTCTTGTTTTATCTGAATAATTTCGGCTTTCGTAAACACACAAAAACCCCCGGCCAATAGCCGGGGGCTTGATTTGTTCGATTACGCTTCCTGTGGAATGATCTCTTTCTTGTTATAAGATCCGCAAGCCTTGCAAACTCTGTGAGGCATCATAAGCGCGCCGCACTTGCTGCACTTTACAAGATTCGGAGCAGTCATCTTCCAATTTGCTCTGCGACTGTCTCTTCTTGCCTTGGAATGTTTATTCTTAGGACAAATAGCACCCATCGTCTCCACCTCCTTGACCACTATTCGGCCGGACCGCTTTGCCCGGCACACGCATGACAGTATTATATCGAACCGGCCGTCGTTTGTCAACGAGAAATTTAACAAAATTTCAAAACCGTTTCGCAGTTGTTCCGATTAGATCAACGCTACCGTCTCGCGGCAGATTGCAAGCTCTTCGTTGGTCGGGATTACGAGAACCTTAACCTTCGAATCGGGCGTGGAAATGATGATTTCCTCACCGCGGATTGCATTTTTCGCATCATCGATCGTGATACCCAGGAAACCAAGGCGCTCGCAGATCTTCTTGCGAACCTTGCCGTCGTTCTCGCCGATACCGGCCGTGAATGCGATCGCATCAACGCCGTTCATCGCTGCCGTGTAGGCTCCGACGTACTTTGCTACTCTGTAGGCAAATGCCTCAACCGCTACCTGTGCTCTCTCGTTGCCCTCTTTTGCTGCCGCATCGAGGTCACGGAAGTCGGAGCCGACGCCCGAGAGGCCGTCCACACCGGACTTCTTGTTGAGAACCGTCATCATCTCTGCGAGGGACTTATTTTCCTTCTTCGCAACGAACTCGATGACTGCGGGATCGATGTCACCCGAGCGGGTTCCCATGATGAGACCCTCCAGAGGAGTGAGACCCATCGAGGTGTCTACCGAGCGGCCGTTGAGAACCGCCGAGCAGGATGCACCGTTTCCAAGGTGGCATACAACAACCTTCGAGTTGTTCGGATCAAGTCCGGCAACGTCGATCGTACGCTTGGAAACGTAGCTGTGGCTGGTGCCGTGGAAACCGTAGCGGCGAACGCCGTAATTGGTGTAATACTCGTAAGGAACCGCATACAGATATGCCTCCTTGGGCATCGTCTGATGGAATGCGGTGTCAAATACAGCAACCTCCGGTACGCCGGGCATGAGCTTCATGCACGCGTCGATACCGATCAGGTTTGCCGGGTTGTGAAGAGGCGCGAGGTCGCAGCACTCCTTGATTCCGGCGATCACGGCGTCGTCGATCAGAACGGACTTCGTGAATTTCTCGCCGCCATGGACTACGCGGTGTCCTACAGCACCGATCTCGGAGAGATCCTTGATCACGCCGTAGGTCGGGTTCGTGAGAGCCGCAAGAACGTTCTTGATGGCTACCTCATGGTTCGGAAGCGCATCCTCAAGAACAACCTTCTCGCCGCCGGCGGGCGTATGCTTCAGACGTCCGTCGATGCCGATACGCTCGCAGAGACCTACCGCAAGAGCCTGCTCGGTCTCGGAATCAATCAACTGATACTTCAAAGAACTGCTGCCGCAGTTAACGACCAATACTTTCATGTGTTTCCTCCGTTACTCAGTCATTTGCCTGCGCCTGAACGGCCGTGATGGCAACAACACCGACGATATCCTCGGCGATGCAGCCTCTCGAGAGGTCGTTGACCGGTGCTGCGATACCCTGCGTAACCGGGCCGTAAGCCTCAGCCTTCGCAAGACGCTGAACAAGCTTGTAACCGATGTTGCCGGCGTCGAGGTCGGGGAACACCAAAACGTTTGCCTGACCTGCTACGCTGCTGCCCGGAGCCTTGGAAGCGCCCACGGAAGGAACCATAGCGGCGTCAGCCTGAAGCTCGCCGTCCAGAAGAATGTCGGGGCGAAGCTCCTTAGCGATTGCGGTAGCTGCCAAAACCTTGTCAACGTCGGCATGCTTTGCGCTGCCCTTCGTCGAGTGGCTAAGCATGGCAACCTTCGCCTGCTTCTGAACCAGAAGCTCAAACGACTCTGCGGAAGAGATTGCGATAGCCGCAAGCTTCTCCGGGTCGGGATTCTGCTCAAGACCGGAGTCAGCGAAGAGGAACGTGCCGTCCGCGCCGTACTCGCAGTTCGGAACTACCATCATGAAAAATGCGGAAACCAGCTTGGTGCCGGGCTTCGTCTTGATGATCTGCAGCGACGGGCGAAGCGTGTTCGCGGTCGAGTGGCAAGCGCCGGATACAACACCGTCTGCCGCTCCCATCTTAACCATCATGCAGGCATAGTACATATAATCGGTCGTGAGAAGCTTCTTAGCCTCCTCGGGGGTCATACCCTTTGCCTGGCGAAGCTCAACCAACTTGTCAATGTATGCGGGAAGCTCTGCCGCAGTGTTCGGATCGATGACCGTAGCGCCTGCCACGTCAAGTCCCTTGCTGTTCTCGGCGCACTCCTCGGGCGTACCCAAAACGATTACGTTTGCGATACCTTCCTTGAGAATGATCTCAACTGCCTCCCACGTTCTTCTGTCCATGGACTCGGGAAGAACGATCGTCTTCTTGTTCTGTTTAGCTCTCTCTTTGATGCTGTCAATAAATCCCATGACTACTGACTCCTTTCGTATCCTTTCATGCCACAATACGGCATTGTATTCCAAATAAATAATATACCACTTTTTGTCGCGTCATACAAGCAATTTTTCGGCAAATAAATCCGCCTCTTCCCCGTCGCATTGCACAAAAAAAGATCCGGGGCAGGAACCCCGGACCTTTTGTATTTCATTTTCCGCCAGGCGTTAGAACAGCTTCTTCAGCGAACCGAGCGCATCGCCGGCCTTGTCAAGCGAGATCTTCGCCTTCACGCCGTCGACAATCTTGTCGATTGCTTCCGCCGGAACCTTGTCACCCGCAACCTTCTTCACCGTTGCGGCCGGGTCCTTCTGAAACGCCTTCGTCAGGTCGCCGTCCTTCGTGATCTTCTCAACGGCATCCTTTACCATAGCAGTAATATCCATTTTGTTATCCTCTCTTCTGCCAGTGCCTTCCCGGAAAGCACCTTCGCAAAATTCACCCTCTTCAGGCGATTATTCTGCAGCCTCTTCCTCCGGAAGCTCGGACGTGCAGTGCGGGCAACGCGTTGCCTCGATGCTGATCTCGGACTTACAGAACGGGCAGGTCTTCGTGGTCGGCGCAGCCTCAACCTCTTCCTTCTTGCGAAGGCTCGCTGCCTTATTGAACGCCTTGATTACAAGGAACAGGCAGATTGCGATGATCAGGAAGGTGATGATTGCGGAGATGAACGCACCGTAACCCAGGCAGGTATAACCGGCTTCCTGTGCTTCCGCGAGCGTCTCCGGCAAACCGCCCTCCGGAATTGTCGCGGGCTCTTTCAAAACAACGAACGCATTGGAAAAGTCTGCACTACCGCCCAACGCAAGACCGATCAACGGCATCAGAATGTTGTTTACGAGGGAAGTGATGATAGCGCCGAACGCACCGCCGATGATTACGGCGACTGCCATATCCAGCATGTTCCCACGCATGATGAACTTTTTGAACTCTTTAAACATGGTACTCTCCTTTGCTTTGTTTTATTTTCAAGATTCCTATGCGCGCTCCAGACCAGTCAGACCGGTCCGAACCAGCTCGAGAATCTCAAATTCATAGAACATTTTGATAAATGCATCGATCTTCGCGGTCTCGCCCGTGAGCTGCATCATCAAAGAATCCACGGCGACATCGACCACCTTCGCGCGGAACACGTCCGCAATGCTGATCGCGCTCTGTCGCTTCGCGTCCGTCTTCGTTCGCACCTTCAATAAAATCAGCTCGCTGCACACCGAATGCTCCGGCGAAAGCTCCTTGACGGAGATAACCTCCTGTAGCTTCTCCAACTGCTTGCCGATCTGCGAGAGCGTCGCCTCATCGCCCAATGCAACCACGGTCATGCGGCTGATATCCGGCCGCTCGGTCTCACCCACCGTCAGGCTCGCGATGTTGTAACCGCGGCGTCCGAACAACCCCGAAATGCGCGCCAGAACACCGGCCGTATTGTTGACCAGAATGGAAAGCACAATCTTCCGCATACCACTACCTCTCTTCATCCGTAATTGCTTACGAACATTGTACCGCGTTACTACTGCGCTGTCAATCGGTGAAGTGACCGAGGGACAGTTCTTTTGTCAGAATCTCCGCATCAACGATCAAGATAACTGTTCCCTTGTCACAAAAAAAGATGACAGAGGGACTGTCCCTCTGTCATCTTCTTGGAAATTTTCAGTTAATTACAGGTTTACCTTGCCCGTGATGTCGCCGTTGGCAACATAGTAAGCAGCGCCGTCCTCAGGCTTAACATACAGCGTGATGGTCTTCAGAGCAGCCTTGTTGTTAGCAGCGAAATCCTTCTTTGCTGCGGCAAGAACCTCAGCCATCTTGATCTCGTTGCCTGCGTACTGAAGAATAACCTCAGCCTTAGCGTCCTTTGCAACAGCCTTCGTGGTCTTCTTGGCAGCGGCAGCAACAGCGGTCTCAGCCTTCTTAACAACCTTCTTGGCAGCCTTTACAACCTTCTCAGCAGCGGGCTTCTCAGCCTTCTTCTCGACTTTCTTCTCAACCTTCTCGGCAGCCTTCTCAGCCTTCTTAGCGGTCTCCTTGACAGCCTTCTCTACTGCAGCGGTATCAGCCTTGATCTCAACAACGTCCTTCATCTTCTTGATCGCCATGATCATTCCTCCTTAAATTGCACGGTCGGTCGTTCTCTCTCTCAACAGTTTCGCGCCCGTTCCGTGAGCCCAAATATTGTCACGGTGACATCATACATGCATACAAAAGAATATGCAATACTTTGCGGTCATTTTCTACGTTTTAGCGACATTGCAGGGCTTTCACGCATCGCTTTTGTTACTTTTTACAACGTTTTTTCGGCAAATCACGCATAATATCAACCATAGTATCAGCACGCCCGCTGCCGCTCCGGCCGCATCAACCAAGACATCGCGCCACTGGCCGGCGCGCCCCGCAACCGAGCGTTGATGGTATTCGTCCGTCATCGCGTAAACCGCGGCCGCCGCCCAGGCGACGCAAAATGCAACCCGACGTCTCGACACTCCCCACGCAAACAGACAGCCTGCGATCAGCACCGCGAGGATCGCGTACTCCGTGGCGTGCCCCGCCTTGCGGACGAAAAATGAAACCTTATCCCGGACTGCGGCGGTAACATTTTCCGGCTTAACCAGATGAAGGCCTTCTGCCGCGCCGATCACGGCATCCACGACAACGTCCGACGTGTGCGACGACTCGTCTCCGTCCTCCGCGGACAACAGAAAGATCACGGCCATCCAGGCGATCACCGCAACACTCAATCCGATTCGCAAAATCCACTTCCGCATATCGTTTCCTCCGTTTCGCGCCTTCACAATACCACAACCGCAAAATTTCCGCAAACATTTTTCTTGACAAGCCCCGGTGGTTAGTGTATAGTGCAAGCAAATGCAACGACCGGGAACCAGTACGAAATCGTCTTCCCTCACAGCGAGCCGGGGCTTTGGTGTAAGCCGGCATCGAAGATCTTCCGAATTCCTCCCGAGAGCAGCATGTTGAACGGAATTTTCCAAGTAGGCATCGCCGGATGCGTCCGTTATCGCGATAAGGCATGAATGTGCCTGAATGAGGGTATGCGGTTTCGTATACTGAATTGAGGTGGTACCACGGGTCTAGCGCTCGTCCTCTATTGTCGTAGAGGATGGGCTTTTTTTATTCTCGTCCTCAGAACAGTTTTACCACTATTCTACCCGGGAGGTAACTTATGAAACAGCCGAAAATCCACAAGATCTACAACCCCGCTATGGAGTGCATGGATCGCGCAAAGCTTCGCGAGCTGCAGAGCGAGCGACTTCGCGAAACTGTCAAGCTTGAGTACGAGCGCGTGCCGCTCTACCGCAAGCGCATGGACGAGATGGGCGTAAAGCCCGAGGACATCAACTCGGTGGACGACCTGAAGAAACTGCCTTTCATGGAGAAGACGGACCTGCGCGACCAGTTTCCGTACGGACTTTTGGCGCAGAAGCTGACGGACATTGTCCGCATCCAGGGCTCGTCGGGAACGACGGGCAAGCCGATTGTCACCGGATACACGGAAAATGACATTGAAGTCTGGACCGAGATG
>JAFZWG010000009.1 GCA_017617395.1 Lachnospiraceae bacterium | reverse complement strand
GTTCACGAGCTTCGGCCGTGAGACGGTCAGAAAATACGAGGAGGAGACGCTTCGCGACATTCTCGAGAAGCTTGCAAACTCCGAGGATTACGGCATGATCTTGCGTGCGAAGGGTATGCTTCCGGATCCGGAGGGCAAGTGGCATTACTTCGACCTCACGCCGGGCGAGTACGAGATCCGCGACGGTGCGCCGGACATCATCGGCCGCATCTGCGTCATCGGCAGCAAGATGAACGAGGACGCGATTCGCGAGCTCTTTGAGCTGTAATGAATTGATCGTTGAAAGGAATGGACTATGGAAAAGCCGGTATTTGTCATCAATGGCTTTTTGGACAGCGGAAAGACATCCTTTATCCGCGATACGTTAAATGATCCGCAGTTCTTGGCATCGGGCAAAGTTCTTCTGATCCTCTGTGAGGAGGGTGAGGAGGAGTACGACGAGGTGGAGCTTGCGGGGAAGGGCGTGAGCATCATCGCCGTCGAGGAGCAGGAGCAGTTGACTGCCGAGTTCCTGGCGGGGCTTGAAGAATTTTACAAGCCGAACATGATTATGATCGAGTGGAACGGCGTGTGGAAGCTTCTTGACCTGATGGATCTGGACATGCCCGCGAACTGGGCGGTGACGCAGATCATCACGATGGTCGATTCGACGACGTTTCCGATGTACATCAACAATATGCGGGCGATGATCCTGGACGAGGTTCGCTACTCCGACGTCGTGATCGTCAACCGCTGCGACGATTCGACCGACCGGTCCGCAATCCGCAGAAACATCAAGGCGGTCAACCGCAAGGCGATGATCTCCTACGAGAGAGCGGACGGCAAGGAGGCCGGCGAGTTCGAGGAGGAACTTCCGTACGACATGTCGAAGGACCACCTCGAGATTCCGGACGAGGACTACGGCATATGGTTCATGGACGCCTCGGAGAATCCGCAGAACTATGAGGGCAAGACGATTCATTTTCTGTCGATGCTCTACGTTTCACCGAAGCTGCCGAAGGGCTACATTGTGCCCGGCCGCATGGTAATGACGTGCTGTGCGGAGGACACGCAGTTCTCGGGCTTTTTGGCAAAATTGCCGGCGGCGGTCGACCCGGATTCTCTCAGAAGCCGCATGTGGTTTGATATCACCGCGGAGATCCGTGTGCAGAGAATGCGTGAGTACCGCGGCAAGGGTGTCGTTTTGTACATCACGAAGATGATCCCGGTGCAGGCGCCCGCGGATCCGCTGATTTATTTTTCGTAATCGAGGGCAGGAGACTGCTCTTGGGAAGGTGGATACATGGGAAACATTCCCGCTGAGATCAAGATTCTCGGCAGAACCTCGAAGGAGGCGCCGGATGTGTTGTTCTGGACCGGCAGCCGCTATGAGATGAATGTCCGGGCGTCTTATCTGACCGTGCGCATCGAGGCGCAGTACGGCGGACAGGAGCAATGGATCGCCGTTTTGGTGAACCGCGCGCTTGTGTGCCGCATGCCGCTTCTGCGCGGAGAAAATGAAATCATTATCTTCCGAAACCGCAACGCATCGGAGGTAAAAAACGTATGTATTCTTAAGGAGGTCCAGCCGATGGGCGGCGACGGACCGAATTACATTCGTTTGACCGGCGTGGAGACGGACGGAGAGTTTTTGCCGGTGGACGAGCCGAAGCTTCGGCTTATGTTCATCGGAGACTCCATCACCTCGGGCGAGGGCGCGATGGGCGCGAAATCGGAAAATGACTGGGTTGCCCAGCTGTTCTCCGGCGTCAACAACTATGCGTTCATGACTGCCGAGGCGCTCGGGGCCGACTATCAGGTCGTCTCGCAGAGCGGATGGGGCGTCTACTGCGGATATAACAACGATTACCATATGAACGTGCCGGGCATCTACGACCGCGTGTGCGCTTTGGTGACGACGCAGGCACCGGACGGCAGCACGCAGGGTGTGTGCGGGTCGCTTGAGAAAGTTGATTACAGTTCGTTTACGCCCGATGTGGCGGTAATCAACTTAGCGACCAACGACGGCGGCGCGTGCGGGTCGGATGCTTACACCGATCCGGAGACCGGCAAGGTTTACAAGATGAACAAGGGCGCGGACGGCGGACCGGACGTGGAGAGCACGGAACGGTTTGCGGAAGCCGCGGTCGCTTTCCTTGAGAAGCTTCGGGCGGTGCATCCGAAGGCGTACCTGTTGTGGGTATACGGAATGCTCGGAACCGATATGGAGAGAGCCGTCAACACGGCGATCGAGCGGTATCGGGAGCGAAGCGGGGATGAGCGAGTCGGTTATCAGCGACTTCCCGACACGACGCCGGAGGCATTTGGCGCCAGATGGCATCCCGGAACAATTTCACATCAAAGAGCAGCAGAGGTAATCACGAATCGTATCCGTGAGATTTTGGGCAGCACACCGTGACGAACGGTTGTTAGCATATATTTATTGTGGGGGACATACACATGAGTCTGTTGCGATTGGAGAACATAGGAAAAATCTATGTATCCGAGAACAATGTCGCGGTCGGAATCCGCGGCGTCAATCTATCATTCGACTTGGGTGAATTTGTCGCAATCACCGGAGCATCTGGCTCCGGCAAATCAACGCTTTTGAACGTGATCAGCGGCATGGACACCTACGAGGAAGGCGAGTTCTATGTGGAGGAACAGCCGACCTCTCACTATCTTCAGCCGGACTGGGAAGAGTATCGGCAGAAGTACATCTCTTTTATCTTCCAGGACTATAATATCATCGACAGCTTCACGGTTCTGCAGAACGTGGAGCTTGCTTTGATGTCCATCGCGGACCCGGCGGCGCGCAGAAAGCGCGCGAT
>JAFZWG010000008.1 GCA_017617395.1 Lachnospiraceae bacterium | reverse complement strand
GCTACTGGTCAAACGTAATATTATGTGGTATAATATACGGAAACATACAGTTGCGTGGGGGCGGCTGCATATTGTTGCGGCCGCAGGTAAAGAATCAGGAGGTATCGTATGAGTAAGAAAATCATACAGATCCTTGCTTGGGGATCGGCAATTGTGCTGGTGGGGGCTATTATCCTGTTCATCGTGATTATCAAGGGATTGGCCGGAATCGGCGAAGGAAAGAGAAAGCACAGAGAAGATTGGATGACAAACAAGGTCGCGGAATTCAAAAAAGAGATGGAGGAGTGTTACGGACTGAAGGAAGGGGATTACCGCATTGTTGACCGGCATCTGTCGTACGGAAACCGGACGGCCGAGTTTACGTTTGAAGTCGGCGGCAAGGAGTATCTTGCTTGTGTTGAACGCGGCATGAGCGGTTTTGCTTCCAACTACTTTCTGGCTTCCGATTCTCCCGAACTGAAGGCGCTCGCGGAGGAGAGAATCAAAGCTTCGGGAGTGCTGTTCACGGATGATTATAATATCGTTTCGGCGAGACTTGAGTGCAGTTATACGGAATATATAGACGGCAAGCCGGTGACGATGCAGGTGCTTCCGATGCGCTTAAGCGGAGAAGAGTACGAAAAATTCCTTCGGGGGGAAGAATGCGATCCGCAAATTTGGAGAAAGGTAACGTTTGTTGTGGAAGTGGAATGCGGCTACGCCGGTCTGGATCGGCTTCCGAGTGTTACTGCGGGTGCTTACAAGCAGGACCTTAAGCCAATTAGCGAGCTGCGTATCCGGTATTATCATGGGTATCTGACGGATAAGAGTCCGGAGACGCTCGATAGGGAGAGAGTGATCACATATTCCGAGGAAAAGTCGGAGAGCAAGGACACATTTCCGGAGAAGTCGTGATCGGTTTTGCTCTGCAAAAAGGGGTGAACTATGGGGACAACAGAAGAGAGAAATACGGACGAAGTGAATGAGGTCAGTCGGCAGCCGTTGACGCCTGAGGAGCGGCAATTGCTTACGAAATATCTGGTGTCCCGGTACGCTGAGGCGAAGAAGGGCGGAGATTATTACGCGGTTCCGATTGTCGCGCTTCTTATCATTTTGCTCCTCTGTCGGGGGGCGTTGGGGCTTTCGCTGATTCCGTTCGTGGTCGTGATCATCGGTACGATTCAGCTTGCGGTCGGCCTTATGTGGCGGAAGAAAATCAGCAGTCTGGGGAAGGACTTTCGTGCTTCTTTCGTGGTGTCGGTGATTCTCACGCTCGTGATGAGTGCATTGTCGGTCGTGGTTATCCTGCTTTTTGCGGATGTGCTTACGGAAGGCCCGGAGCCGCCGGACTGGCTTGTCTATGTACTATTGGCAGCCGCCGGGGCGCTTGCCATTGCGCGAATACGGCTGTACCAGACGGCGATGGTGAAGACAACGTATCGTTTTTCCGAGGAGGCTTCAAAAAAGTGGAATGAATACCGCGACAAATGCACCGCTCTAATCTGGCTCGTCTTGATCGTTGCCTTAATCGGAGCCGGTATGGTTCTGTCGATGTATTCATCCGTGACGAATTTGCACGCAGACAACTTGCTGGAGGCGTTTGTTGTAAGCCTCAGTGCCACGATTGCTCTGGCGTTTTTGCTTGTTACTGTAATCGTGTGTTATGCGGTGGTACTTCTGGTGTTTAATCTGCTGACGCGAAAAATGGAAACTGCAGCCGCGAGGCTGACGCTGTCGCTTCTGACGGAGCCGGAGGAAAAGCCGGCGGAGGAAGAGCCGGCGGAGGAAGAGCCCGAAACGGAGGAGTAGACTATGTGGGGAAGCGAGGAGAGTTACCGCGCAAGGCGCGATGCGGACGAGGCGAGATTGCGGACACCGCTCACTCGGGATGAGCGGTGGACACTGAGGGAGTATCTTCACCTGCGCTATGAAGGATCGGTGAAAGGCAGCGGAGTTGCATTTTTCGTGCTGCTTCTGGCGCTCGGCGGTTTGTATCTGTGGAAACGGGAGAAGATGATTCTGCTCATCTTTCCGGCGATTGCGGCGGTTCAGGTCGGGATGAGTCTTCCGAACCGCAAACGCCTGATTTCCATGGATCGCGGATTCCTGACGACCTACCGGCTTTCGATGGCGATTGTTGCTTTGTGCGCTGTCTCTGTCGTCTGGAGTATCGGAATCTTAATTCTTAAATCGGACATCTATGAATTTGAGGACACGATGATTCCGTCGTTTTATCTGCCGATTGCTGCGGCGGTGATTGCGCTCGTCCGGATGCACATATATCAGCTTGCGATGATGAGAACGACCGGCCGGTTCTCCGCGGAGGCATCCAATTACTGGAGATGGTGCCGCAAGCGGTGCACCAGGAAAATGATCGCGATGTTTGTGGTTTACATTGTTGTATATTTGGTGTTTGTTCATCTCCTTTTAACGCAAATCACAAATCTGCTCTTTTCGAACAATGAGGGGGAAGCACTGGCGGGATTTTTCGCTGTGATACTCGGCGCGGCACTCTGGGCACAGGTCGTTCTGGGCTTGATGGCAGGGACTGCTTTGCTGTTTAACCTGAGCACGCGGGCGCTGGAGCACAAATCCGCGCAGGTAACGCTGTCGGCGCTCACGGAGGTGGCCGAGGCGGCGGGGGATTTTGTGCAGAACGCGGATCTGCCGGGGGAATTTGCCGCGGATGATATTTCCCCTTACGATTTAAAGTAGAATTAAACTCCCTGTGGGATACTTTCTTCGCAAGAAGAATGAGGAGGTTCGCAAAATGCGGATTTTGCTGGCGGAAGATGAGAAGTCACTGTCGCGCGTACTGGTGACGATTTTTGAGAAAAACCACTATTCGGTTGACCCGGTGTACAACGGCGAGGATGCGCTGTCGTTCCTTTTGTCGGGCAATTACGATGCTGCGGTTCTGGATATCATGATGCCGAAGATGGACGGAATCACCGTGCTTCGGAAGGTGCGCGAAGCGGGCAACCAGATGCCGATTCTGATGCTGACGGCGAAGGCCGAGGTGGAGGACAAGGTGCTCGGGCTCGACACCGGCGCCAATGATTACCTGGCGAAGCCGTTCGACTCGAAGGAGCTTCTGGCGCGCATCCGGTCCATCACGAGAAGCCGCGCGGAGGCGGACAACAAGCTTCGCATGGGCAATGTGACACTGGACCGCTCGACGTTCGAGCTGTCGACGGCGAACGGCAGCTTCCGGCTGGCGAACAAGGAATTTCAGATGATGGAATTTTTCCTCTCGAACCCGAAGCACATCATCTCCGCGGAACGGTTCATGGAGAAGATCTGGGGATATGACACCGACGTCGAGATCAACGTCGTGTGGGTTTACATTTCGTACCTGCGTAAGAAGCTGGACGCGCTCGGCGCGAACATTTTCATCAAGGCCTCGCGCAATGCGGGCTACTCGCTGGAGGATAAGGAATGATACGAAAGTTAAAGCGCCGATTCATCATCCTTGCGCTGACCTCGTTGTTCCTCCTGCTGGCGCTGATCGTGGTCGGGATGAACTGGCTCAACTACAGGTCCGTGATCGACGAGGCCGACGAGACGCTTACGTTGATCTCGGAAAATAAAGGTGAATTTCCGGTGTCGATGACCGGCGGCCGCTCGGCCGAGATCGCGTTCGAGAGCCGGTATTTCTCGTTGCTGATCAACCCGAAGACGGGCGACGTCGTGCAGTACAATCTGGCGCAGATCTACGCGGTCGGCGTGAACACGGCCACCAGCTACACGGAGGAAGTGCTGAGCGACAACAAATACGAGGGTTTCGTCGAGGACTACCGCTTCAAGGTCAACTGGGAGCAGGGCTATGTCCGCGTGACGTTCCTCGACCTTGGTCGCAAGCTCGAGCAGTTCCGCGATTCGCTGCTCTTCAGTATCTTCGCATCGCTGGCGGGATATCTCGTCACGGCAATCATCATCTGCGTGCTGGCCGGGCGCTTCGTACGGCCGGTTGCGGAGAGCTACGAGCGGCAGAAGCGGTTCATCACCGACGCCGGACACGAGATCAAGACGCCGCTCACCATCATCAGCGCGAACGTGGACGTCCTCTCGATGGACATCGGGGAAAATGAATCCCTCACGGACATCCGCGACCAGACCAAACGGCTGGCGGGACTCACGAACGACCTGGTGTACCTCGCGCGGATGGAGGAAGCACAGGACACGATGCCGATGGTGGATTTTCCGGTTTCGGAGGTCGTTGCGGACACCGCGGGACCGTTTGCGACACTTGCGCAGTCGCAGAAGAAGACGCTTACGCTGCAGATCGAGCCGATGCTCACGATGTGCGGAAACGACAAGGCGATCTCGAGGCTCGTGTCGATCATGCTCGACAATGCGATCAAGTATTCGCCCGAGGAGAGCAGTATCGTTCTGCAGCTCGGGAAGCAGGGGCGCCACATCCAGCTGACGGTCAGCAACGTAAGCAGCGTGCCGATCGATTTCGAGAACTTAAAGCACGTGTTCGAGCGGTTCTACCGCATGGATGCGTCGAGAAATTCCTCCACCGGCGGCCACGGCATCGGCCTTTCGATGGCGCAGGCCATCGTCGAGAACCACGGCGGAAAGATCTCCGCCGCAACGCCGGACGGAAGTACGTTTGTGATCAATGCGACACTGCCGGCGTAGGGCAAGTGAATAAGAAACAGGCATGGGCTGCCCAACGGGGCGGCCCTTTTCATTTGCCGCGAAAAAAATCTAAAAAACTTAAAGTCCTTTAAGGTATGTTTAAGACAACGCGTTTATACTGTGGTCAAATCCAAGAGAAAAGGAGACGCGAATATGAACGAGATCTTTGGAGATTACAACAATTACGGAGAGAACAATATGGATACAAATATGAATCTGACAAACGGTGCGACGCCTGCGGAACCGGTGATGCAGATGCCGGCAGTGCCGCAGATGAGCACGGGCGAGCCGAAGAAGCCGAAGAAGCGCTTCTTCAAGGGTGTCGCGATTGCATTGGGGTGTGTGATGTTGTGCGGCGCGGCAGGATTTGGCGGCGCGGCAGCGTACGATCAGTGGTTACGTCCGGAGCGGACCGCCGTTGCGGCGGACGCGGACAACAGCGAAACGCAGCTTTTATTGGGGGAACGGGAAGATAAGAAAATTGCGCTGACGTACGTTGACAAGAGCAAGGAGCTCACCGACGCCGAGATCTATGCGGCAAATGTGAATTCCACGGTCGGTATCACAACGCAGGTGACGACCAACTACTTCGGCTACCGCACAACATCGGCGGCATCCGGTTCGGGCTTTATCCTCTCGGCGGACGGCTACATCGCAACCAACTATCATGTAGTTGAGGATGCAACGAAGGTGAAGGTCACGCTCTATGACAACACCTCCTACGATGCAACGGTTGTCGGCTACGACGAGAGCAACGACCTCGCAGTTCTCAAGATTGACGCGACGGGTCTGACGCCGGTAACGATCGGCAGCTCCGACAAGCTCAACGTGGGCGACAGAGTGGTTGCCATCGGCAATCCTCTCGGTGAGCTTACATTTTCCCTGACGCACGGCGACGTGAGCGCGCTCAACCGTCAGATTACGATCAACAACAACGCGATGACGCTGATCCAGACCGACTGCGCGATCAACTCCGGCAACTCGGGCGGACCGCTCTTTAACAGCTACGGCGAGGTGGTCGGCATCGTCAACGCCAAGTATTCCTCGAGCGGCAGCTCGTCGATCGCATCCATCGACAACATCGGTTTCGCAATCCCGATCGACAGCGTGATCGACATCCTGACGAGCATCATTGAGAACGGCTACGTAGCAAAGCCTTACATCGGTGTGAGCGTGTACGATCTCGACAGTTCCTACCAGTCGTTCGGCCTCGCGGGCGCAGTGGTTTCCGCAGTTGAGGAAGGCAGCCCGGCAGACAAGGCCGGCCTCACGGAAAATGATATCATCACGAAGGTCAACGGTACCGCCATCAGCAGCGTCGCAGAGCTCAAGAGCGCGATCGGAAAAGGCAAGGAAGGCGAGAAGATGACGTTCACGATCTACCGCAAGGGCGAGACCTTCGACGTCGAAATCACGCTCGCGGTGCGCAAGCAGACGACCGAGTCGCAGAACAACCAGAACGGTTCCAAGAACGGCTCCAAGGGTTCGACGGAGGACGATTACTCCGAGTTCTACGAGCAGTGGAAGAAGTGGATGGAAGAGCAGGGCCAGGGCGGCCAGAGCGGTGAGTTCCCCTGGGGTGACTTCAACCAGGGCGGCCAGGGCAATCAGGGCGGCCAGGGCCAGTTTCCGGGAGGACGCTCCGGATATTGATTCCAACCGCAGCAGAAACGAAGGCAAGTCGCATAACAACTGACTGCAAATAGATGGCGGAGGGGCACGATACGGGGTGCCCCTTCGCTCATTTTCCGTTGACGAAGAGGCTTCCTGCGGATATACTATAGGGTAACGAACCGGGCATGCCCGGACACCGAAAGAGAATTCCGGCAACCGCCGATCAAATAGGAGGACACCCCCATGAAGCAACTTGTTATCTATTTCAGTGCCGAGGGCAACACCGCGGCCGTCGCGAAGGACCTCGCCGCCGAGCTTACGGCCGACATCTTCGAGATCGTCCCCGAGGACCCGTACACCAAAGCGGACCTCCGCTGGGTCAACCCGCTCGCCCGCTGCAACCGCGAAAAATTCGGCAAGAAAGACGTTCCAAGTGTTGGCTCCGTCGAAAACTTTGCCGACTATGACACTGTTCACATCGGCTTCCCCATCTGGTACGGCTGTGCCCCGAACGTCGTTAGCACCTTCTGCAAGGCCTATGACTGGACCGGCAAGAAGATATACGTTTTCGCTACCTCCGGCGGCAGCGGCATCGGCAAAACCGCCGAGAAGCTCGCGCCTTACGTCCGCGGCGGCGAGATCGTGGAAGCGAAGCTCGTGAAGAAGACCTGATTACGCATATTGCATTTAGCGAAAGGAGAACAAAACCATGCCTCATGTAGAAATCAAATGCTATCCCGGCCGCTCCGAGGAGGCTAAGAAACTCTGTGCCGCAACCATTGCCGAGGACATCGCCCGCACGCTCGGCTGCGACATCTCCAGCGTCTCCGTTGCCATCAAGGAAGTGCAGCAGGCCGACTGGAAGAGTGATGTCTGGGACAAGCAGATTGTTGCGGATAAGGATGTGTTGTACAAAGAGCCCGGATATACGTGTGAATAAAGGAGGAATCATTATGAAAATGACATCTGCAGAAGCCGCGAAAGTGCTTCGCAAGCTCAATGAGGAGCTCAGAGATCTGGAGAACCTCGAGGCCATGAGCCAGACCTTTGTGGCGGCGATTACGGAGGACGAGGAGTCCGTTCGCCCGAAGTACGACTACAAGGCGGTTCGCGCTCAGGAGGCGGCAATCTTCGCTAAGGTTCGCAAGCTGAAGCACGCCATTAACGTGTTCAATTCGACGACCGTGATTCCGGGTTGGAATATCACAATCGATGAGATGCTCATCTTGATTCCGCAGTTGACCAAGAAGAAGGACAATCTCGCCTCGATGAAGAATCGCCTTCCGAAGGAGCGCGTGGAAGCGGGCTTCCGCTCTGCGTCCAACATCATCGATTACCGTTATGCCAACTATGACATTGAGGCTGCTCAGGCAGACTATGACGAGACGGCGGACCGCCTCGCAAAGGCCCAGACGGCGCTCGATCTGGTCAACAGCACGGTAACGTTTGAATTTGATTTTTAAGTGCAATGCTGTTGCACCTGCTTTCCGTCGTTTGCAGTAACCAAGAACACTTACTCTTTTAACTCAAGAGTTCCTGTTCAATGTTGAAGTTTGTCGTTATTTACTCTTGTTATCCGTTGAGAAGTTTCTGTTCAATGACAAAACGAATCTTATCTCGTTCGCGGTACCGCAATCGAAAAAACTTTGGTGGCTGAAGTTCGGTTTCAGGCCACCTTTTTTTGTTAGTTCGAGATGAAAGTGTTTGCTTTCAATCTCAGTTTGTGCCATCCTTGTATCAGGATGGCAAATCCGAGAAAGGAGAGAATATGGATATTATTAAAGTGTGTCAAAACCTTGCTAAGGACGAAGAGGTTAGAGTGGAAATTGCAAGTATATTATGTAGAGCGATAAAAAATAAACCGGGGGCAAACGGAGGAATATTGGGTGAAAGGGTTGGAGTGACAAGAGTATCGATAAACTACTGGATTAAGAAATCGCCTCATATTACTCCGGATAATTTTGTGGGGTTGTTGAATGTTTGTGAGAAAGACTATCCAACGATATTGGAGGAATGCACTTCAGAGATTCGGGAGATAATAGATAAAAAAAGGATGGAGGTGACTGCTCAAAAAGAAGAAATAGATGAATTAGTATTTGAGGGAGAGGAAAGAGATGATTTGTTGCAAAAGGACTCATCGTCAATCGCAATTTGGGAGGCGCTTACACTTCGGATGGAAACGGAAAAAAAGTTGTTGGAGTCGATAAAAAAAGAGAAACAATTGGAGAAGGAACTCCATAGCGAGAGAGAGAAGACAGAATTCTGGCAGAATAGGTACAATGAGAAAAACTCCGAGTGGCTGGAGGAGTGCAGACAAACTCAGATTTTGAAGGACGACAACAGCGAGATGTTTTTCGAATTGAAGGGCGAAAAAAACAAAAATGAGGCATTGGTGGAATCCCAAAACGAGATGCTTTCCGAATTAAGGGACGAAAAACAAAAAAACGAGGCATTTGTGGAATCCCAAAGCCAGAGGGAACAAATTGATGGAAAGGATCGAAGGCTTCGTTCGATCTTTTTGCCACTTGGTTTTGTTGCGATTGTGTGTTGCTTCGTTCCTTGTTGTGTCCCGAGTTTCATGGTTGATAAAACAGTTGCTGTAATCAGTTTTTTGGAGGTGTTGCTTGCTGTATTTGTTTTCGCGTACATCGGTATAGTTGATCCTAACGGATGGGGGGATGTGGATAATTTCATAACTAGGTTTATTGCAAAAGAGAAAGGCATTGAAGAATGATACGTAGAATGCCATCTTGACATAGAGTAATAAGAGAGAAGTCACTGCGGTTATCCTGTGGCTTCTTTTTTGTACTGATCTGGACACTGCTTTTCGAAAATAAGAATAGAAAAAACTAAGCATTCTTGGTATAATTACCCAAGTATAGTTGGTTGCGCGGATAAACTGTTTTACAGGAGAGGCAGAGGATGACAGAAGAGCTGAAAAATCAACTGCAAACAGAGCCTGAAACGACGAATAATGAAGGTTCGCACGAGGCGGACGGAACGATCCGCAAATATGTCCGCGTTGTTGCGGCCGTGATTCGCGACCGAAAGGACCACGGAGACCGCATCTTTGCGACGGCGCGAGGGTATGGCGAATACAAGGGACGGTGGGAGTTTCCGGGAGGAAAGATCGAACAGGGCGAGACGCCGGAACAGGCGCTCGAGCGAGAGATTCGCGAGGAGCTCGACACGAAGATTTCGGTCGGCAGATTGATCAAAACTATCGAGTATGATTATCCTAAGTTCCACCTCTCCATGGACTGCTTCTGGGCGACGATCGTCGAGGGGCACCTTGAGCTGAAGGAAGCCGAGGACGCCAGGTGGCTGGCGATGGACGAGCTTCGTGGGGTCGACTGGCTGCCGGCGGACCTGGAACTTGTTGAGAAGATTCTGGCGGAAAATGCCGGAGAGGAGCGCTGCATGAGTTCCATCACAATTCAAAAAATCGGTATCACAAACCTCGCGCTCGACGCGGTCGTCAATGCGGCAAATGACCGGCTTGACGAGGGCGGCGGTGTGTGCGGGTTCATTTTCCGAGGGGCAGGGTCGGCGGAGATGACCGCGGCCTGCAGAAAGATCGGCGGTTGTCCGACCGGTTCGGCGGTGATCACGCCGGGATTTCGGTTACCGGCGAAGTACGTGATTCACGCGGTCGGACCGATATGGCGCGGCGGCAATTACAATGAGCCGAAGCTTTTGTACAGCGCGTATCGGCAGTCGCTTTTGGTGGCGAAGGAGAACGGGCTGCATTCGATCGGATTTCCGCTGATCTCGGCGGGGATTTACGGCTATCCGGTGGATGGTGCGTGGCGCGTGGCGCTAAAGGCGTGCCGCGACTTTTTGAAGGATTTTCCGGAGTATGAGATGGAGATTGTGTTCTCGGTGATCGATGACCGCAACAAGGCGATCGGAGAGGCGATGCTGCGGGAGATTTAGCGGCGGATTCGAACGATAAGGAGGAAGAATAACATGTGGTGGGTCTATGTTCTCATCGCTCTGGTTCTGGTGATTTCGGTTGTGGCCGGCGTGGCCATCGGGAAGAACAACCGGCGGCTTTTTGATGCCGGTCTTGCCAACCGGGCACGGTCGTACGACTTTTATCTGCAGGAAAATACTTTCCGCACGACGGTGCCGAATCTGGATTCGCTGATGCAGGCGCTCAATGTGAACGTGCTGGCGCAGCAGGGCATCAGTGTTTCGCGCGATGCCTCGGGGAACCGTCTGTATATGCAGAGCACCGACGGAAACCTGACGGCCTCACTCACCGCGCTCGGCAGCGTGGCGGACGGGCTTTGGGCTTATAAGTTTGCGGTGGACCGCTGGAAGGGCCGCAACGGCGTCATTTACAACTCGGCGAGAGTCGGCGCCAACATTGCGCTGACGACCGTGGAGAAGGCATTTGTCACGCTTGATTACAATGCGGTTGTGGAGCGGACGTATATGACGAATGTTACGACGAAGACGTCGATAATCTAGCGCGTTTAGGAGGATTCGTTTATGTTTTGCAATCGATGCGGCGCGGAGTTGCCGGACGGAAGCAAATTTTGTAATATGTGCGGCGCCATGCAGGAGGCGGCGCCTGTGACGTCTTCACCAGTGGCACCTGTGATGCCGGCAACGCCCGAAAAGCAGACCAGACCTTTGAACAAGATGTTCATCGCGGTCGAAATCATCGGCACGATCCTGCTGGCGGCACTTACGGTGTGGTACGTGGCGTTCTCAAACAGGGGATACAGCTATTCGAAGCATGCGGCGGCGAGCGCGGCAACGCCGACTCCGACGCCGAAGAAAGCAACTCCGACACCGAAGAAGGCTACTCCGACGCCTACGAAGAAGCCGACCAATACGCCGACGCCTGCGCCGGCGGTGCGCGTGGATGACGGAACGTCATTTGCCATGGTGAACGGCATTCTGGTCGTACGCGACGACGTGTTCGGAATGACGTACGAGGAGCTGAACGAGTATGTCGGCGGGACGATCGAGGAGCTCATGTCCTGGGATTATTCGACGGTTCCGATGATGTACAACGGCTTCGAGTACAAGGATGGCAATTCGTACGTTTTATTCTTTGAAAAGAACCGCCTGGTCGGCGTCCGCGTGGAGTCGACCATCGCGAAAAATGAAATCCCGACCGACCTTTACAACCGCGCGGTTGCGTTGCGCGGAAACCATGATTTCTTCTGGTACTATCAGGAAAACGGACAGGTGTTCGAGTATGACTGGCATATCCAGATTAAAGGGAAAAAAGGAGAGTACGCAATCTTCTTAAACCCTTACGGTGATGTCAATCATATCTGCCAGCAGATCACGTCCCCGGACTACTCGGGCGGCACGATCCAGCAGCACTGACCACGTTTTCGAAAGGAGGTTTTTCATGGATGATCAAATGATTGCAATTCTGATAATCGTCGGTGTGATCGTTTTTGCGTTCCTGCTGCGCTTTGCGCTGAATTTGCTGGTGAACAAGGGCTCGACCGCGATCGGCAACGCGTATCGCGCGAGGAAAAATACATCCGGCCCAACGGTTGAACGTCTCGCGGACATGTATCCCGAGATCGCCGCATGGCATCAGCAGAACGGCACCGCAACCGCGGCAAATCCCGCGCTGATGAGCGCAGTTCCGGCGGCGCCCGCGTACAATCCTTACGCATACAATGCGCTTCCGGTGGCGCAACAAAAGAGAAAGGGCCGTGTTGCCAACGTTCTCACAATCCTTGTTGCCGTTGCTGGCATTCTGGTCAATGCGTGGCTGTTTTTTGAGATCGTGAAATCGGGAAGATTTGCGCTCACGAATTTTTCGGGGCTTCAGCCGGCGGGAGATTACCATCGGATGCTGACGAGACTTTCGTTCATCTTCGTGGCCGTATCGCTTGCGGCGTACATCGTGATCCTGGTGACGAGACGGCTGGCGTATGCGGGATTCTTCCCGGTGATGGCGGTTGTGCACGCCGCGGTGTGGTATCTGGCGCTTGAGAAATACCGCAAGGATTTCAAGGAGTTCCAGGGACTCCTCGGCAACCGGACGCTGGTGCCGAGAGGTATGGAGAGCGCGCAGTTCTATGTGCTTTTGGCAATCATTGCGGCCTCGGTTTCGCTGGTAGCATTTTTCCTGTATCTCGCGAAACGGTTTCGCTGGGCTTTGTGGGTCGGGCTTGCGACCGGGGCAGGAGCAACGGTGTGCTCGTTCCTGGCGCTCACGGAGATGATCCGCTACGGTTCGACCTATGAGTACGTGCCGGGCAATTTCTTCGGCTTTGCGCTGCTGGCGCTCGTTGCGTCGTACGGTTTTGTGGAGCGGGAGAAGAGCAAGTAGCGGGACGGATTGAATTTTTCGTATTTTTGTGGTATAATACGCAAAATAAAACAACGAAAAGGGGGTAGTTGTATGAAGAAAACGAAGAAACACAGCATGCTTAAGACTGTGTTTAAGGTTATTTGCGCGATTACTGCGGTTGTCGGAACGGTGTTTGCCGGCATGGCTGTTCTGCTTCGCAAGAGCATGAAGAAGCTGAAGAACCACGAGGAGGAGAACAATCTTGTTCAGTCCGTCGGAATCGGTTCCGAGGAGGTCAGTGTCGGCAGCGACACGGACAATGCCTTCCTTTCCTGCCTGGCAGGAAAGCTCAAGGTCACCTGGGCGGAGGCGCCGACGCACGACGTCAACGTCGATGTGAACTGTTACTTTGGCAGCGTCAACATCGTGGTTCCTTCGAACATGAAGCTTTGCTGCGTGGTTGACATCCCGAACAACAAGCTCAAGATGAACGGCCGCGATGCTGCGGACGCTTCGGACGCTGACCTCGCGGAAGTTTTCGGCGAGGATACCGAGGAGACCAAGGGCGGAGCTCCGGTTCTGTACCTGACCGGCAAGGTTCGTTTCGGCACTCTTTCGGTGACGAGATATATCGGTTAACGATTGCGCATTCTTACAACAAGACACTCGATTCGGCAGCTGATTGCTCGCGCTTTCGGCTGCCGTTTTTCTGGGAAAGGAGAGCGCCGATGAAGGTTCACGAGCTTCATTATGCCAATACCAACACGTACCTGATCGAGGGCACGCGCGGCCGCCTGGTGTTCGACACCGGCTGGGCGGGCACGTTCGGCGCGTTCTGCCGCGCCTGCGGCGAGCTCTCCGTGCCGGTGCAGAGCATCGATTTCGTGATGATCTCGCATTTTCATCCGGACCACATGGGCATTGCGCAGGAGATCGCAAACCTCGGCGCGACCGTGCTCGTTGCGGATCTGCAGAAGACATTTCTTCACGCGGCGGACGCCATATTCGCCCGCGAGAAAAATACACCCTTCGTCCCGATTGTCGATGCCTCCGTCCGGACATTTTCGCCCGCGGAGAGCCGCCGGATTCTTGCGCAGGTAGGTATCGACGGTGAGGTGTTCGCAACGCCCGGTCACAGCGATGACAGCATCTCCTTGTGGCTTGACGACGGCTCGCTTTTCGTCGGGGATCTGAACCCTCTCTACGAGCTGGAAATGCACCGCGGCACGACGATTGAGGAGAGCTGGAACCGCCTGTTGACGCTCGGGCCGAAGAAGGTATACTACGGGCACGCAAAGACGGAAGTGCTCGGGGAGAGCGGCGATGCGGTAAGCAAGGAAAGCAGCACTTCGAGCGATGATTCCGGCGACAAGCTGATTCTTGTCTCGGCGATCGTGAAGCTGATCGACCGCGGCTGCAATATTGAAAAGATCTGCAAAAAGACCGGCGTGGACGCGGACTTTGCGGAAAATGTCATGCGGATGTATCTGACGCATCAGAACATCGGTGTGCAGGGCATCCTGGATCGGATCGAGCTTCGCGACAAGAGTGTGCGGAAGCAGTGAGGAAGCCTTGAGAGCGAAGAGAATGCATTTTACGATTGGAGGTTTTTATGGCGGACGGGCGTATGGAGTGGCTCCGGGCGAGAGAGGAATTGATCACGGCGATGACGTCGCTCGGGCATTCGGAGGAGCTGGCGGTTTTGCTGGCGAAGCAGCTCGGCGGGCCGAAGGCGATCCGGCGGATGACGGCGTACCTGCATCACGCGAAGCCCCGGCATGTCGAGGAGGTCGTGGACGAGGCGCTCGCAATCTGCGCCGAAATTGACGCGTGGCGCAAGAAAAAAGAGGGCGAGGAAGCCAACGCGAAAATCACCGAAATGTACAACTCGGGGCTCGACGGGGAAGAGTGAAAAGCGCACTTTACATTTTTCGCAAAATGATATAGAATACACATCAAATGGGTTCACGCCGGCTCGGCAGTCGCGCGGGCGGTCGGACCCTACAAGTATGACGACATGAAAAAGGAGTAACTGTATGAATCTTTCCCCTCTTCAAAAAGCAAGATATCAGTATCAGCCGAAGCTTCCGGGAATGCTCCGCAACGGTATCGCGGACATCTGCGTGAAGGAAGGCGAGGCTACCCAGAGTGTAGCGGATCAGGACAAGATTAAGG
>JAFZWG010000002.1 GCA_017617395.1 Lachnospiraceae bacterium | reverse complement strand
CTGAGCCAGGATCAAACTCTCGTTAAAAGTTTATTCCTCTCAGGTACGCTAGCTTTTAAAAAGCCTTTGTATCCTGAAATTTACTCGTTAAAGTTCGCTTCTGTTGCCAGAAACTTTACAAAGAATTTCAAGGTTGTTTCACTGTTCGGTTTTCAAGGTTCCGTAAGATGCTATCTTTGCGACAGCTTGATTAGAATAACACAAGGCCTCGCATCTGTCAACACCTTTTTTCAAAACTTTTTTGAAAAAGTTTTGAGCGGAGAAAGAGGGATTTGAACCCTCGCGCCGGTTACCCGACCTACACCCTTAGCAGGGGCGCCTCTTCAGCCTCTTGAGTATTTCTCCGAGCTGAAATCCCTGTCAAACATGAATTCCGCATTTGCTCCCGTAAAATTGGCTTTTACGGAAAATTCGCACCCCCTCCAAAGAGGTGGTGCATCACATATAATAACAAACACGGAATCCTTTGTCAAGCCATTTCTTCCCGCAAAATCACAGTATTTTCCGAGGTTTCGCTCACTCTTGTGGAGTCGAAATCCGACTACACAAGATGCTGTATCCGATGCGGAAAATGCACCCTCAAAACTCTCCCGAAAAGGGAAATCGGGCGGCATCCGATGTGCCGCCCGAGGGATACTTTTATCTTTTTAAGAAGTTAGTCCTCAATGTTTGTTTCGGCGTCGCCGTCTTCGCCGGCTTCCGCCTCATCGCCGTCCTCCGAACCGGGGATGACGTATTCTTCGGTCTCGCAGACCTTCGCAAAGTTGGCGACGCGGATGTCGCTGTCGGCATCGATATTCATGCATTTTACGCCGGAGGTCGAGCGTCCGAGAATGCTGATATCCTCAACCGGGATCCGGATCAGGATGCCCTCGTTCGTGATCATAATGACCTCGTCGGTGTCGTCAACCATGCGCGCTCCGACGAGCGGGCCGGTCTTGTCGACCACGTTGTAGCAGCGCATACCCTTGCCGCCGCGGTGGTGCAGTGCGAACTCCCCGGGTGCGGTGCGCTTGCCGTAGCCGTTCTCGGAAATGAACAAGACGTGCTCTGCCTCGGAGGTGTCGACCATTGAGACGATAGCGTCGTCGTCCGAAAGACGCATGCCGTATACGCCCATACCGTTTCGTCCGGTCGCGCGGACGTCGCTCTCGCGGAAGCGGACTGCGGCGCCCTGCTTCGTGATCAGCATCAGCTCCGTCTCGTCGTTCGTCACCTTGACGTCGATCAATTGGTCGTCGTCGCGAAGCGAGATCGCGATGATGCCGAGCTTGCGGATGTTGGCAAATGCAGCCAGCTTCGTCTTCTTGATGATGCCGCGCTTCGTTGCCATGAAGAGGTAACCGTCCTCGCCCATGTCGCGAACCGGGATCATCGCCGTGACGGTCTCGCCGGGCATCAGCTGGATCAGGTTGATCACGGCCGTGCCGCGCGCGGTGCGCGAAGCCTCCGGAATCTCATATGCCTTCAGGCGATAGACGCGCCCGAGGTTCGTGAAGAAGAGGAGATTATGGTGGTTCGTCGTCATCAACAACCGCTCAATGAAGTCCTCCTCGATGGTCTGCATGCCCTTGATGCCCTTGCCACCGCGGTTCTGAGTGCGGAACGCCTCGGGGCTCATGCGCTTGATGTAGCCCTTGCGGGACATCGCGATGATCACAGCGTCGTCGGGGATGAGATCCTCGGCGTCGAAGTCAAATTCATCATAGCCGATCACCGTGCGGCGGTCGTCGCCGTATTTGTCGCGGATGATCGTGATCTCGGTCTTGATAACCGACAACAGCTCCTTCTCGTCGGAGAGGATCTTGCGGTACTCGGCAATTCTTGCCTCGAGTGCGGCAAATTCTTCCTCTAACTTGCTGCGCTCCAGACCGGTCAGCTGACGAAGACGCATATCGACGATCGCCTGTGCCTGCACGTCGTCGAACTCGAAGCGGTCCATCAAGCGCTGCTTCGCGTCCTGCGTTGTCTTCGAAGAGCGGATAATCTGGATGACCTCGTCGATGAAGTCGAGCGCCTTCAAAAGCGCCTCCATGATGTGCTCGCGCTCCTCGGCCTTGTTGAGGTCGTATTTGGTGCGTCTCGTGACGACTTCTTCCTGGTGAAGAAGATAGTAGTTGAGCATCTGCAGAAGGTTCAATACCTTCGGCTCGTTATTGACAAGTGCAAGCATGATCACGCCGAACGAATCCTGCATCTGCGTGTGCTTGTAGAGGTGATTCAAAACAACCGTCGGATTGGCTTCCTTCTTGAGCTCGATTACGACGCGCATACCCTTCTGGTCGGACTCGTCGCGGAGATCGGTGATTCCGTCAATCTTCTTGTCCTTGTGAAGCTCGGCGATCTTCTCGATCAGGCGCGCCTTGTTGACAAGGTACGGAAGCTCGGTCACGATGATGCGGTGCTTGCCGTTGTCCATCGGCTCGATCGTGGAGATCGCACGAACGCGGATCTTGCCGCGGCCGGTGCGATACGCCTCCTCAATGCCGCGCGTGCCGAGGATCTGCGCTCCGGTCGGAAAATCCGGTCCCTTGATGATCGTCATGATGTCCTCGATCGTCGTCTCGTCGCCGGCAATCTTGTCGTCGATGATGCGAACGACCGCATCGATGGTCTCGCGAAGGTTATGCGGCGGAATGTTCGTCGCCATACCGACCGCGATACCGGTCGTACCGTTGACGAGGAGGTTGGGGTAGCGGGCGGGCAGAACCGCGGGCTCCTTCTCCGTGTCGTCGAAGTTCGGAAGCATGTCGACGGTGTCCTTGTTGATGTCCGCGAGCATCTCGACCGAGATCTTCGACAGTCTCGCCTCGGTGTATCGCATGGCAGCCGCACCGTCGCCGTCCACGGAACCGAAGTTGCCGTGACCGTCCACGAGCGGGTAGCGGGTGTTCCAATCCTGGGCCAGGCAGACCAACGCGCCGTAGATGGAGCTGTCGCCGTGCGGATGGTATTTACCCATCGTATCACCGACGATACGCGCGCACTTACGATGCGGCTTGTCCGGACCGTTGTTGAGTTCGTTCATCGCGTGCAGGATACGTCTCTGCACCGGCTTCAAACCGTCGCGCACGTCGGGAAGCGCACGCGAGGCGATAACCGACATCGCGTACTCAACAAAGGATTTTTCCATGATTTTCTTCAAATCGACATCGTCGACTTTGTCAAAAATATGTTCATCCATTACGTTAAAATCGTCCATGTGTTGTCCTCGTTTTAGTTATTTCTAAGACTTTCGGAAACATTCACATCGAATTGCATCGCGTCCGCCGGTTCCGAAAGTCACCTTAAATATCCAAGTTCTCCGCGTATTTAGCATTTTCCTCGATGAAAACGCGGCGCGGTTCGACTTCCTCGCCCATCAGGGTGGTGAAGGTGAGGTCGAGCTCGCTCAAGCTGTCCTGATCCATGTTGACGCGGCGCAGGATACGGCGCTTCGGATCCATGGTCGTCTCCCAGAGCTGCGAAGCATCCATCTCGCCGAGACCTTTGTATCGCTGGATCTTGTTGCTTTGATCGCGGCCGATCTCCGTGAGGATCGCGTTGAGCTCATCGTCGCTGTAGGCGTACCACGACTTGTTGCCGCGCTCAACCTTATAGAGCGGAGGCATTGCGAGGTACACGTAGCCCTGCTTGATCAACTCCGGCATGAAGCGGTAGAGGAACGTGAGCAGGAGAGTACTGATGTGCGCACCGTCGACATCGGCATCGGTCATGATGATGATCTTGTGGTAGCGGAGCTTCTCGATGTTGAAGTCCTCGTGGATGCCCGTGCCGAACGCAGTGATCATCGCGCGGATCTCTTTATTTTCCAAAACGCGGTCGAGGCGTGCCTTCTCGACGTTTAAGATCTTACCGCGAAGCGGAAGGATCGCCTGGGTCGCGCGCACGCGCGCCGATTTTGCGGAGCCGCCTGCGGAGTCACCCTCTACGATGAAGATCTCGCATTTTGCAGGGTCTTTCTCGGAGCAGTCCGCCAGCTTTCCGGGAAGGCTCTGACTCTCGAGAGGCGACTTACGGCGCGTTAAGTCTCTTGCCTTGCGCGCAGCTTCGCGGGCCCGCTGGGAGAATACCGACTTCTCGACGATGATCTTGCCGACCGCCGGGTTTTGCTCTAAGTAATACGTCAGCTGCTGGCTGACAAGCTTGTCAACCGCGGTTCTCGCCTCGCTGTTGCCGAGCTTTTGCTTCGTCTGGCCCTCGAACTGCGGCTCGGGAAGCTTGACGCTGATGATGGCCGTGAGGCCTTCGCGGATATCCTCGCCGTCGAGCGCGGGCTCATTGTCCTTGATCAATTTGTTCGCGCGCGCGTACGTGTTGATCGTCTTGGTGAGCGCGTTGCGAAAACCGATCAAATGCATGCCGCCCTCGGGCGTCGTAATGTTGTTTACGAAGCTGTAGCAATTGTCGTTGTAGGCATCGTTGTGCTGCATCGCAACCTCGACGTACACGTCGCCGACGCTGCCCTCGCAGTAGATGATGTCATCGTACAGCGCGGAATTGCCCTTGTTCAGGTATTGCACGTACTCCTTGATACCGCCCTCGTAGTGGAAGGACTTCTCGCGCGCCGGCTCCTCGCGGAGGTCGGAGAGCGTGATCTTAAGGCCCTTCGTCAGGAACGCCATCTCGCGGAGACGCTGCTTTAAGGTGTTGAAGTCAAATACAATCTCATCGAAGATCGAGGCATCCGGGAAAAATGTAACCGTCGAACCGGTGCGGTCCGAATCGCCGATGCGCTTAAGCTCCGTCACCGGCTTGCCGCGCTCGTAGCGCTGCTCGTACTTGTGGCCCTCGCGCTCGACGTCGACAACAAGCCAGTCGGAGAGAGCGTTCACAACGGACGCGCCCACGCCGTGAAGACCGCCGGATACCTTGTATCCTCCGCCGCCGAATTTGCCGCCGGCGTGAAGAATCGTAAAGACGACCTCGACGGTGCTGATGCCTTTCTTCTCATTGATCTCGACAGGAATGCCGCGGCCGTTGTCGCGAACCGTCACGGAACCGTCCTTGTTGATGAAGACGTTGATCTCCGTGCACACGCCCGCAAGGGCCTCATCGACCGCATTATCCACGATCTCGTACACCAGATGGTGCAGACCGCGCGCGGACGTCGAACCGATGTACATACCGGGGCGCTTGCGAACCGCCTCCAAACCCTCGAGGATCTGGATTTGTTCAGCTCCGTATTCCTGGTTTTGATTCTGATCCATAGTTAAAAATTCCTCCTATTGCAAAGAATTGCAATTGATAACCGAGTTCATTCGGAAAATGAACCTCATCTCCGTTCGATTGCCCCCTCGCTCACGTAGAAGATGCTGTTCTCCGAGGAGCGCGTCATGACAAATTCCTCCATGCCGGTGCATGTGACGATCGTCTGCAGATCCCGGATTTCCGAGAGCAGCTGCTGCTGACGATTCCGGTCAAGCTCCGACAACACGTCGTCCAAAAGAAGAATCGGCGCCTCCCCGCGGTTTTTGCGCACAAGTGAAATTTCGGCGAGCTTTAACGACAGCGCGGTAGTGCGCTGCTGGCCCTGCGAGCCGAAGAGTCGTACGCTCTGGCCGTTCACCGTAAAGTCCAGATCATCCCGGTGCGGCCCCGATTCCGTAGCGCGCAGGATGATGTCTCTCTCCAGGGAAGAGGAGAGTTTGTGTAAATACGAATCCTCCGTAACGTTCGGAAGATAGGTGATGCGAAGTTCCTCGCTGCCGCCGCTAAGAAGCCAATGCTTTTCGGCGACGATCGGCAACAGTTCTTCGACAAATGCACGTCTTCGCTTGATGATCTCCGCCCCGCACGCCGCAAGCTGGTCGTCCCACACGCTCACGGTGTCCTTTAAGGAGAGATTTCCGCCGATCTGCTTAAGAAGGTTGTTCCTCTGCATCAAAACGCGATTATAACGAGCCAAATAACTGCAATATGCGCCGTCCATCTGGCTTAATTCCATGTCCAGAAAGCGTCTTCTCTCCGAAGGACCGGCCTTCACGAGCGAAAGATCGTCCGGACAGAATGAAACCACGTGCAAAAGGCCCAGAAGTTCGGCGCTTCGCTTGATCGGAATCCCATCGACGGCAACACCTTTCGGTTTGTTCTTGCGAAGGTGCATATCCACGCGGTGCGGGCAGTCCCGGTTCACAACCCGAGTGGAGATGTGGGACTCGCCGCTGCCAAGCCGGATCAGCTCGCGGTCCTTCGAACCGCGCAGCGACCTCGTCGTCGCGGAGACGTACACGGCCTCCAGAAGATTCGTCTTTCCCTGCGCATTGTCGCCGTAGAAGAGATTCACGCCGCTCGTAAAATCAAGCGCCAGCGAATCGTAATTTCGAAAATCGGATAGTTCAATGTGTTGTATCTGCATCGCAAGCGATCCTATCGGCTCTCAATCCGGTACTCTTTGCCGTCGTATATAAAGACGTCGCCCGGAACCAGCTTTCTGCCGCGGCGGTATTCCACAACGCCGTTCACCGAAACCTGGCCGTCCTTGATGACGTCCTTTGCATCCGCGCCGGATTCCGCCGCGCCGGCCAGCTTTAAGGCCTGCCCGAGCTTGATAAATTCATCCCGAATCGCAACTGTATACATATCGTTACTCCATATTCACCGGCTCACGCCGGAAGATAAGACTTATACTCGTAAAATTCGATCAATGCGAACCGATGTTTACCGGCAGCAGCATGTAGATGTAAGAATCGTCGCTTGCACGAAGGAAGCAGGGATTCTTCGAGTTGTTCATGTAAAGAGTGACATTCTCGTCGTCGATGACGCGGAGGATGTCCAAAAGGAATTTCGGCGTGAAGCCGATCTTCAGATCGTGACCGTCGCGCTCGGAGAGAATCTCCTCGTTCATGCTTCCGATCTGCGTGTTGATGGAAATCATGATATAGGAGTCGAGAATCTCGAGGATTACCGGCTTCTTCTCCGATTCCTTTACAAACAGGCTGGCGCGGTCGATACAGTCGATCAGCTCGCGCTTGTTGACCGTAACCTTCGTCTCGCAGGCCGCGTTGATCATCGTGTCAACCGCATAGTAGCGGCCGTCAATCAAACGGGAGTGAACCGTCGTCTTGTCCATCTCAAGGATGATGTTGCGCTCGTCGAAGCAGATTTTGACATCCTTGTCCATGTCGCCGCCAAGGATCTTGCCGATCTCGTTCATCACCTTGCCGGGGACGATAGCATTTTTCGGCTCATAGTTTCCGCGAAGCTCTACGTTGCGGATACTGATGCGGTAACCGTCGAGAGCCGTCAGGCGGAGATGGTTGCCGTTGATCTCAAGGTACTCACCGGTCATGATGCGCTGCGACTCGTTGTCCGAGATGGAGAAGATCGTCTGGCGAATGATCTCCTTGAGCGTAAACTGCGAGATCACGACAGGATTCTCGTTGTCGTACGGAAGCGGCTTTGGGAACTCATCGCCCGGATCGCCGTGCAGCGTGAACTTTGCCTTGCCGCACACGATCGTGGTCTGGAAGCGCTCGTCCGTCGTGATGATGACATCGTCCGCGGGAAGCTTTCTGACCAGGTCGGAGAGCATGCGCGCATTAAGAGCAATCTTTCCGGCGCGGTTGACTGTGCCTTCGATGACCGTCTCGATGCAGAAGTCGTTGTCGTTTGCGGTCAGACGAATGTCGTCGTTGTCCGTCTCGATCAGAATGCACTCGAGAATCGGATAGGAGGTCTTCGAGGAGACCGCCTTCAAAACCGTATTGATAGCTCCGAGGAGCAACTGCTGATTACAAATGATTTCCATAAGCTTGTCCTTTCTCCCGATATTGCGCGAAGCGCGTGTCAATGAATGTATGATATATGGTAGGAAACAGTAGTAATAATAGGGGCTGTGGATTTGTGGAAAAGTGCCGCCAGCCCTGTAAACTCTAAGGCGAACCGTTTCGGACGGCGGTGTTGTTTTCTTTTGGATAATTCTACCGGTTTGTGAATAACCGGGTCAGTTTAGGAGTCTTCGGAAAATGAGTCCCTAACCGCACAAAACGCGTATCCACGGCAAATTACGGTAATAAACAGCCGATAAACAGCTAATCCGAAGGGTTATCCACCGAAAAACAGGCGGTTATCAACAACAATTTTAAAGTTATTCACAGCCGAAGTCCGGTATCAGTTCTCGGTCGGATTGATTTTCTTCTTTAAAATATCTACGGCACTCGCAACGGTCTCGTCCTTTTTGATGTCCTCGGAGACCTTGTTGTACGCGTAGTGGACGGTCGAGTGATCGCGGCCGCCGATCATCGAGCCGATCTCGTCGAACGAAAGCGACGTGAGCTCGCGGCAGAGATACATGGCGATCTGGCGCGGGTACGCGATGTTGCGGCTCTTGATCTTCGAGCGGATTTGCTCCGAGGTGATCTCGTAGTGCTCGGCAACCATGTTGAGAATCAATTCCGGCGTGACTGTCTTCTTCTCGCTCGGAGCGATGACGTCCTTGAGAGCTTCCCGGGCAAGATCGAGCGTGATCGGCTTTCGCTGCAGACGGCTCATCGAGACGACCTGCGTAAGAGCACCCTCGAGAACACGGATGTTCGAGTTGATGTTCTGCGCGATGTACTCCAAAACGTCGTCGTAGATCGGAACCGGATTGACCTTGTTCTTCTCGCGGAGGATGGCAACGCGCGTCTCGTACGACGGCGGCTGAACGTCGACGGTCAAGCCCCACTCGAAGCGGGAGCGGAGGCGCTCGTCGAGAATCTTGAGATCCTTCGGATTCTTATCGGAAGAAATCACGACCTGGCGACCGTTGTCCTTCATCTCGTTGAAGGTGTGGAAGAATTCTTCCTGCGTGGTCTCCTTGCCCTCGATAAATTGAATATCATCAATCAAAAGAATGTCGTTCGTGCGGTACTTCTCACGGAACGCCTCAGAAGCTGCGATGCCGCCGGCGCGGATCGAGGTGATCAGGTCGTTCGTGAACGTCTCGCTCGTGACATAGAGAACTTTGCGGTACGGCTCGTTCTGCAGAATGTAATTCGCAATCGCGTACATCAGGTGCGTCTTGCCGAGTCCGGAACCGCCGTAGATAAAGAGCGGATTGTAAACCTCACCGGGCTGCTCGGCCACCGCGAGAGCTGCCGCGTGAGCCATATTGTTGTTGTCACCGACGATGAAGTTGTCGAAGGTGTACTTGTTGAGGAGATTGCCGTGTGCAAGGTTCGTGTCGGGACGGCTCTGCTTCTTGCGTTCCTCCTCGATGCGGGCCACCTGGGAACGAAGAATGAAGCGGAGCTCGAACTCATACTCGGAGCCGAGCATCTCCACGATGGAAGCGCGGATGAATTGGCCGTACTTGTTTTGAATGAAGGACAGACTGTTGGAGTTGATCGGTTCCTCGGCGACGATCGTGAGGATGTTGTCCTCGATGTCGTAGATGCGCAGCGGTACAAGCCACGTGTTGTAGGAAACGGTCGTGATATTGTAGTCGATTCTGGTCTGATCCAGAATCTGCTTCCAATGGTCTTCCAAAACCTGCTTAGAATACATCCGGTAACCCTCCCTGAGGCCAAATTCGAGCCTTTTCGGGCCTGACCCCACATTTTGTGGTGTCGGCTTTTAAAAGGCCGCAGAAAGCCACAATTTATTATACCAAAAGAATCGCTTTTTCGCAACAAAAATCGAGCGTGTATTTATATAAGGAAGAGATGTTTCACGCCGTTTTCGGAAAATGAAGCCCGCGCCCCATTTTTCACACTCTCCCGCAAAAAATTTTCTTGACTGCCACTTGCAAAATCACTATAATAATGAGCGCAGTATGCCTAAAAATGGGCTTTTCTGCGATTCACGAACATACGAGGCGGCATTTTTCGCCGCTTTGGAATAAAAAAGGAGGTACTCGCCATGAAGATGACTTATCAGCCGAAGAAGAAGAGCCACGCAAGAGTTCACGGCTTCCGTCAGAGAATGCTGACCGCGAACGGAAGAAAGGTTCTTTCCGCAAGACGCGCAAAGGGCAGACATCGCATTTCCGCATAAGGTCGCAGAGATTGTGACCTTTCTCCAGGGTGAGAGAGGAATGTCGAATGGTAGAATCATTACACAAGGGGCGGGAGTTTTCGTCGGTCTATGACGCGAAGCAGTCCCGCGCGAACCGGTATCTCGCGATGTATATGCGCGGGAACGGTCTTACTTACAATCGAATCGGAATTGTCGCAAGCAAGAAGCTGGGAAACAGTGTCGTAAGACACCGCGTGAAGCGGTTGATCAAGGAGAGCTTGCGACGTAGCGGTGATCGGTTCGGCACCGGGCTGGACATCATCGTCATCGCACGGAGGACATGCGTCGGCAGGACGCAGGCGGAGATTACGGAGGCGGTTCTGCATGTAGCGGGACTGCTTGGAATAACGGTATGAAACGACTATTGCTCGGATTGATAAGAATTTATCAAAGACATTTGTCGGGGCTTAAGAAGATGCCCTGTTGCATTTACACGCCAACCTGTTCCCAGTATGCGGTGGAAGCAATTGAAAAGTACGGCGCACTCAAAGGGGGATATCTCGCCGTGAGGCGGATTTTGCGTTGTCATCCTTTCCATAAGGGAGGCTACGACCCGGTGCCGTAACGAAGGAGGACCATAGATGGATTTGATGTTTCTGACACAGGTTGGCGGTTTGCTCAAGCCGTTTGCCTGGGTCATGGGAATGATCCTCAATGCAATTTACAAACTGGTTGCCGCGGTCGGCATCCAAAATATTGCACTTTGCATCGTGGTATTCACAATCGTGGTGAAGATGCTCATGCTTCCTCTCACGATTAAGCAGCAGAAGTTCGCGAAGGTTTCGGCTCTGATGACGCCGGAGATCAAGGAACTTCAGGAGAAATACCGCGGCGTCGACCGGTCGAACCGGGAGGCGATGCAGCGGTACACCATGGAGCAGCAGGCGATTTATCAAAAGTACGGCTCCAGTCCGTTCGGCGGATGCCTGCCGCTTCTGATCATGCTTCCGATTATTTTCGCCCTGTATCGCGTAATCTACGCGATTCCGGCGTACGTGACCGACGTCAAGGCACTCTATCAGGATGTGGCGGCTTCGGTTACCGAGATCGGCAAGGAAAATGCAGATTTTTCCGACGAGGCGATCACCAAGGCCGTGTATGAATTTTACAGCGCCGAGGGTGTGACGCTCCGCTCGAAGAAGAACACGGAGACCAACTTCACGAAGACGGACCTGATCGATATCTTCTCCGTGTACAACACCGCAGTCTGGGATGATTTCCGCAGCGGTAAGATTCTGGAAGCAAAAGACAAGGACGGCAACAGTGTCGTAGACAACTGGAACAAGCTCGCACAGTCTGATGCCTTCAAGCAGGCGATGAACGGCAAGTCCGACGTGATCGACAAGATTTTGAAGGTCAACGGACTCGGCAAATACAACATTCTCGATGCGCCCGGATATCATTTTCCGGCTGTTCTTCTGCCGATTTTAGCGTTCCTTCTGCAGTATCTGCAGGGTAAGCTGACAACGGCGAAGTCGAAGAAGAAGGACGGCAAGGAAGAAGAGGCGATGCCGGGAATGGGCGCGATGAACACCATTCTGCCGGTAATGTCCGGTGTGTTCTGTATCTTCATGCCGATCGGTGTCGGTATCTACTGGGTCGTAAACAGTGCGGTAACCATTGTTCAGCAGCTGTCGATCAACAAGTACCTCGAGCGCTACAACGTCGAGGATATCGTCGCGCAGAACGAGTCGAAGATCGCGGAGCGCAACGAAAAATACGGCGTGTACTCCAAGAAGGAAGGCATGGCCGAGATTGCGAAGTCGAGCACGAAGTCGATCGCTACGATGGATACCTCGCGCATTGATGCGAAGAAGGGCGACAAGAAGGAGTCCGGAAGCGCAAAGCGCAGCGAGAGCGGTCGTGTAACACAGGAGAAGAAAGACGAACTGGCCAGGAAGGCGGCGGACAACAACGGAGTTGTCGGAATCGCAGCCATCGCCAACATTTTAAAGAATGATGAGGATCAGTGACATGGAATATCGGGAATATACGGGAAAGACACTCGATGACGCCAAGGCAGCTGCCGCAGCGGAGCTGGGCTGCTCGGTGGACGATCTTCGGGTAGAGGTATTGGAAGAAGAAAAGGGTGGATTTTTCGGTCTGTTTAAGAGCGTAAAGATCCGCGTAGAGTGCGATGAGACGGCAGCGCCGGCCACCGTTTCCGAGGCAGTTGCCCAGGTTGCGGCCGAGATCAAGACGGCAGCCGACGGCTCGACCCCTTCGGAGGTAGCCGTAGATTTCATCTGCAAGATTTTGAAGGTGATGGACCTCACCGCCGAGGTGACCGCAGAGGTCAACGACGAGGAGGGCAACATCTACATCGATATCGAGGGCACCGACATGGGCTCCCTGATCGGCAAGCGCGGCCAGACGCTCGACGCTCTGCAGTATCTGACCAGCCTCGTTGTCAACCGTGCATGCAACCAGTACTACAAGATCAAGCTTGATACGGAGAACTATCGCGAGAGACGCAAGTCGACGCTTGAGAACCTTGCGAAAAATATCTCCATGCGCGTTCGTCGCTCCCGCCGCAGCGTGGCTCTGGAGCCGATGAACCCCTATGAGCGCCGCATCATCCACGCAGCGCTTCAGAACGATCGCTACGTTGAGACCCACAGCGAGGGCGAGGAGCCTTACCGCAAGGTCATCGTAAGCATGAAGGCGGACGCACCGTACGAGGAGCGCCGTTACAACAACCGCTACAACGGTGGCGGCTACGGCAATCGCGGCGGTTACGGCAACCGTAACGGCGGCAAGGGCGGCTTCAATCGCGGCGGCAAGGGCGGCTACAACAAGGGTGGCTACAACCGCGGCGGCAAGGGCGGCTACAACAATAACGGCGGTTTCGAGAGCCGTGCGGCACAGAGACGCTTCCAGAGCGACGCCAACTCGCCGGATTACAGCAAGGACTACATGAAGGACTACGCGGCCTACAAGGAAGCGAAGGCAGCCGAGAAGGCAAAGTCCGAGCAGAACAACAACTAAGAAACCGAGCGGGTGAGTCCCGCGAGCTACAGGGAGGCACCGCGCTCACGTAAAACCCAGCGTTTTCGCATGAGCCGGTGCTTCTTCGTTTCTGCAAAAAGGGCGAACCATCGATCTTTGTGCAGAGATGAAGAAGGCCGAACACCGAAGCAGCGGTTAGCGCCGCGCACGGAACGAAAGGAGGGCACCGATGAGACAATCGACGGAAAATGATACCATCGCCGCGATCGCAACGGCGCTTTCCCCTTCGGGAATCGGCATCGTGCGCGTGAGCGGACCGGAGGCGTTTAGCATCGCCGCGAAGGTGTTTGCGGGCGGCGATGTGAGCTCGTATGATAGCCATACCGTTCACTACGGACATATTGTAAATCCCTCGGATGGTCGCGTGATCGATGAGGTCATGCTTCTGGTCATGAAGGCGCCTCGCACGTACACAAGAGAGGACACCGTGGAGATCGACTGCCACGGCGGTGTTTTGGTTACAAAGCGCGTGCTGGAGGCGGTTCTCGCCGCCGGAGCAAGGCTCGCGGAGCCCGGTGAATTCACGCGCCGCGCGTACTTAAACGGCCGCATTGATCTAAGTCAGGCCGAGGCCGTCGCGGGCGTTATCAGCGCGAAGAATGACCTTGCCCTGCGCAACTCGGAGCGCCAGCTTCAGGGCCGCGTGCGCCGCGAGATATCGGAGCTCCGCGCGGAGATTTTGCGCGAGATCGCGCAGATCGAGGCGACGCTCGATGACCCGGAGCACTTAAGCTTCGACGGTTTTGATGAGACGATTACAAGACAGACGGCGGAGCAGCAGAGAAGAATCCGTCGGCTGATCGATACGGCGGATGACGGCCGGATGATCTCCGAGGGAATCCGCACGGTCATCGTGGGGCGCCCGAACGCGGGCAAGAGCTCTTTGTTAAACGCTCTGCTTGGCGAGGATCGCGCTATAGTTACGGACGTCCCGGGAACGACGAGAGACACGCTCACCGAGGAAGTGCGCATGCGCGGCATCACGCTTCTTTTGGTTGACACGGCGGGCATCCGCGCGACCGACGACGCTGTCGAGCGCATCGGTGTGGAGCGCGCAAGAGCGGCCGCAGCGGAGGCGGACTTGATCCTCTACGTGGCGGACGGCTCTACGATGCTGGATGAAAATGACCGCGCGATATTAGCTGCCTGCGCAGGCAAGCCGATGATTGCGCTCTTAAATAAATCCGACCTTCCGACGGTGACGACAGCGGAGGAGCTGGCGAAAGCGCTCGGCGGACTTGCGGAGGCGACCGGCGATACCAAAGCGGCGCACAGCGAAGCGTTTGCGCCGATAGCAATCTCGGCGAAGACCGGCGAGGGGCTTGAAGCTTTGGAGGAGCGCATCACGGGGATGTTCTTCTCGGAGCGCATCAAGGCGGACGACGAGTGCGTCATCACCTCGGAGCGCCACAAGCAGGCGCTGATCGCCGCGTCGGAGAGCTTAGCGCGCGTAGCGGAGAGCATCGATGCGGGAATGTCGGAGGACTTTTACACGATCGACCTGACGGCCGCGTACGAGGCGCTCGGGACGATCCTCGGCGAGGAGCCGGATGAAGATGTGATCAATGCGATATTTGCCGAGTTCTGCCTCGGGAAGTGAGCATTTTTCGAAGATGAAAGATTAGTTTTGCGGACGGAGAGAAGCACATGAAAAGCGTACCGGAGTACCTTTGCGAGACGTATGATGTGGCTGTGATCGGGGCCGGGCATGCCGGCTGCGAGGCGGCTTTGGCGTGCGCAAGACTCGGCCTTGAGACGATTGTTTTTATGGTGAGCGCGGACACGATCGCGCTCATGCCGTGCAATCCGAACATCGGCGGGACCAGCAAGGGACACCTCGTCCGCGAGCTCGACGCGCTCGGCGGCGAGATGGGACGAAACATCGACAAGACATATATTCAGAGTAAAATGCTGAACCGTTCAAAGGGTCCCGCGGTGCACTCGCTGCGCGCGCAGGCGGACAAGCAGCGCTACACTGCGTCCATGCGCAGGGTGATGGAAAATACCGACCACCTGACGCTCAAGCAGGCGGAGGTCACGGACCTTCTCTGGGAGGAGCTCCCGGACGGCACGAAGCAGGTGACAGGCGTGAAGATTGCGTCCGGCGGGATTTTTCCTTGCAGGGCGGCTGTGCTGTGCTCGGGCGTGTATCTTAACGCGCGCTGTATCTACGGCGAGGTGAGTCAGTACACGGGGCCGAACGGATTGCCGAGAGCTACGAAGCTCACGGACTCTTTAGTTGCCGCGGGGCTGCAGGTGCTTCGCTTCAAGACGGGAACGCCCGCCCGGATCGACGGACGGACGATCGATTATACGAAGATGGAAGTGCAGACGGGCGATGAGCCTGTGGTGCCGTTCTCGTTTGAGAACCGCCCCGAGGACATTGCGCGCGAGCAGGCGGTTTGTTATCTTGCGTACACGAACGAGAAGACGCACGAGATTATCCGCGAGAATATTGACCGGTCGCCTTTATTTTCCGGCGATATCCAGGGGACGGGCCCGAGGTACTGCCCGTCGATCGAGGACAAGGTTGTGCGCTTCCCGGACAAGGAGCGCCACCAGATCTTCATCGAGCCCGAGGGCGAGTACACGAATGAGATGTACCTGGCCGGGCTTTCGTCGAGCCTTCCGGAGGAAGTGCAGATCCGGATGTACCGCTCGATCCGCGGACTTGAGAATGCCAAGATTGTGCGCAATGCGTACGCGATCGAATACGACTGCCTGAATGCGACGCAGCTAAAGCCGACGCTTGAGTGCAAATTCATCCACGGCTTCTTCAGCGCCGGTCAGGCGAACGGCAGCTCCGGTTACGAGGAGGCTGCGGCGCAGGGACTGATCGCCGGCATCAATGCGGCGAGGCTTTTGCGCGGGGAGGAGCCGGTAGTGATCGACCGCTCGCAGGGTTACATCGGCGTGCTGATCGACGACCTGGTTACGAAGGAGACGAAGGAGCCGTACCGGATGATGACGAGCCGTGCGGAGTACCGGTTGTTGCTTCGCCAGGACAATGCGGATCTTCGCCTGACTGAGATCGGACACGAGGTCGGCTTGATCTCTGACGAGCGCTACGAAAAATTCCTCGAGAAGAAGGCTGCGATCGATGCGGAGCTCGCTCGTTTGAACGCGACAATTCTCGGCGCAAATGAGCGTGTGAACGAGTATTTGCGATGCATAAATACCGCCGTTATTCATACCGGCACCTCGCTTGCGGAGCTTCTCCGCCGGCCCGAGATGACGTATGAGATGCTCGCACCGCTCGATCCGGAGCGTGCAGAGCTTGATACATCTGTTATAGAACAAGTAGAGATAGAGACGAAGTACGAGGGCTACATCGAGCGGCAGCGGATTCAGGTGGAACACTTCCGCAAGCTCGAGAAGAAACGACTTCCGGAGGATCTGGATTACAATTTGATTCCTTCGCTCCGGCTTGAGGCCCGCCAGAAGCTTTCGAAGCTTCGCCCGGAAAATGTCGGCCAGGCTTCCCGCATCAGCGGCGTTTCGCCCGCGGACATTTCGGTTCTTTTGGTTTGGCTTGCGAATTCCTCGCGCACGCAGAGGAAGGAAACGGAGGGTGCGGATGTATGACGATTCGATGCTGATCCGCGGACTCTCCGCTCTCGGAATCATAGCGAGTGATGAACAGCTTTCGCAGCTGCATCACTACTACGAGATGATGGTCGAGACGAACCGAGTGATGAACCTCACGGCGATCACCGAGTACGAGGATGTGTGCGTCAAGCACTGGCTCGACAGCCTGTGCCTTGTGAAGGTTTTGCCGGGGCTTGTTTCGGGCGATGCTCTTTCCGTGATCGATATCGGAACCGGCGCGGGCTTCCCCGGGGTTCCTTTGAAGATCTTGTTTCCGCAGATCCGGCTCACGCTTTTGGATTCTCTCGGGAAGCGAATCACATTCCTGGAGAGAGTTGTCGCGGAATGTGGACTGAAGGACGTGACGTGCCTGCACGCTCGCGCGGAGGAGTATTCCCGCAAAGCCGAGCACCGCGAGCAGTACGATGTGTGCGTTTCGCGTGCTGTGACGAGGCTTGCTTCGTTGACCGAATTGTGCCTTCCGTACGTGAAGGTCGGCGGCCGGTTTGTTCCGTACAAGTCCGGAGACTGCGCCGAGGAGGTCGCTGAGGCAGGGTTTGCGATCGCGACGTTAGGGGGAAAACTTGAGGAGACGGCTTCATTTGTCGTGCCTGAGAGCGACCTCGGAAGGAAGCTTTTGGTGATTTCAAAGAAGCGCTCGACCGACAAGAAATACCCTCGCGTCGGCGGTAAGCCGATGAAGAGTCCGATTGTTTCACGTGAAACATTGGGCTGAAAATGGTATTGTTGCACAAAAAAGGCGCCATATCTTGTAGTGGCGCTTTTTCTTGTTCTGTGGTATACTTGGTCTTGCATCGGAAAAATCTCGAGCGATGCGACGGAGGGTTTTATGGGAAAGATCATTTCCATTACAAATCAGAAGGGCGGTGTCGGAAAGACCGCGACTACGGTCAGTCTTGCCGCATGCCTTGCCGAGTACAATATGAATGTGTTGATTGTCGACGTCGACCCGCAGGGCAATTCGACGACGAGCCTTGGCGTCCGCAAGGATGACCAGGAGGCGTCCTCGTATGAGCTCTTTACGGGGAAGATGGCGGCTTCGGCATGCATCGTTCCGACGCAGTATGCCGGGATTGACTTGATTCCTTCAACGCTCGATCTTGCCGGCGCGGAGGTTGAAGTAGTCGATTATGATGACCGCAATTTCATTCTCGGAAAGGCGCTTGCATCGATTAAGGAACGTTATGACTTCATCCTGATCGACTGCCCGCCGTCGTTAAATACGCTCACCTGCAATGCGCTCACGGCTTCGGATTCTCTGATTATCCCGCTTCAGTGCGAGTTTCTGGCTCTTGAGGGCTTAAAACAGCTGCTGGATACCGTCGATATCATCCATGAGAGAACGAACCCTAAGCTTGTCGTCGACGGCGTATTGTTCACGATGTATGACAACCGCACGAAGCTTTCCGCGCAGGTTGTCGAGAACGTTTACAACAACTTAAACCAGAAGATTTACTCTACGGTCATCCCGCGCTCCGTACGTCTTGCAGAGGCGCCGAGCTACGGAATGCCGATCAATATCTACGATAAGCGCTCGCAGGCGGCGCAGGCATACCGCGATTTTGCGGTCGAAGTGCTGCGTCAGAACGGAAAGCGCCTTACGAAGAGAAAGAAACTGATACGCAAATAAGCCGCCGGACGCGCGTGTCCCGCGGCATCCTACGATATGAAGGGGGTTGCTATGGCTAAAAGAGGCGGTCTCGGAATGGGACTGGATTCATTGATCTCCAGGAAAATGGACGATGATCTTGCAAAGAAAGTGGAGCCCGGAAAGGACGATGTTTCACGTGAAACAATGATTCCGATTTCCAAGATTGAGCCGAATCGCGATCAGCCGAGACGTCAGTTTGACGAGGCTGCGCTGGCGGAGCTTGCGGAGTCCATCAAACTTCACGGTGTGATTCAGCCGCTGATCGTTTGCAAGAGGGAGAAAACGTACGAGATTATCGCCGGTGAGCGCCGTTGGCGTGCGGCTATGAAGGCCGGCCTCAAGGCGGTTCCGGTGTTGATTCGCGATTACTCCGAGCAGGAGCTGTACGAGGTTGCCTTGATTGAGAACCTGCAGCGCGAGAACCTCAACGCGATTGAGGAGGCAGTTGCGTACCGCAAGCTGATCGAAGAGTACTCGCTGACGCAGGAGGCGGTTGCGGAGAGAGTCTCCAAGAACCGTACGACCATCACCAACTCGCTTCGCCTTTTAAAGCTTGACGACCGCGTTCAGGAGATGATCATCGACAAGACGCTTTCCGCGGGCCACGCGAGAGCGCTTCTGGCGATCGATAACAAGGACCGTCAGTATGCCGCTGCGGAGCAGATGGTGGCTGACGGCATGAGCGTTCGCGACGCCGAGAGTTACGTCAAGAAGCTTCTGGAGGAGAAGAAGCCTGCCGCAAAGAAGGCAAATCCTCACGAGGCAGCGATCAACCGCGCGTACGCACGCTACGAAGAGAAGCTCAAGCAGGCGCTCGGAACGAAGGTTGCAATCTCCGGCAAGGAAGGCAACAAGGGCAAGATTGAGATCTCGTATTTTTCGCTGGAGGAGTTTGAGCGCATTCTCGAGCTGCTCGGCGTGACGCTGTAGGACGAAACGGCCGGGGCAATTGCCGCGGCGGGAAAACAACAATAACAGGGGGAGCACTATGTTCGATCGTTTGGGAATTGATATCGAGTATCTCACGCTTGGGATGCTCGTTCTCCTGCTGATTCTTTTGATCACGACGCTGGTCATGATTCTAAAGTACAATCAGCTGAACACGAAGTACCGCAAGTTCATGCGCGGTGCGAACGGAAGGAGTCTTGAGGAGCGAATCCTCTCGCGGTTCCGCGAGATAGATTCCAACAAGTCTCAGATTGCGGATGCGATCTCACGAATCAAATTGCTGGAGGATGCGAGGGACACCTCGTTCCGGAAGATCTCGGTCAAGCGGTACGACGCCTTCTCCGAGATGGGCGGCAAGCTCAGCTACAGTCTCTGCCTTCTCAATGATGACAACGACGGTTTCATCATGACCAGCATGCACAACCGCGAAGGTTGCTACACGTACGTCAAGGAAGTCATCAAGGGCAACACCTACGTCATCCTCTCCGACGAGGAAAAGGAAGTTTTGGACGAGGCATGCTCGATGCACGAGGCGCTCACGACGCACTGATTTTGCCCGGAAGGCTCGTCCGGAGCAAATTCACATTATGCAACAATAACGCATTATGTTACGCAAATTAATCACTCTTGCATGCGAACAACGACACGGCTTTTTCGAAAAAACCGCGACAAAACACGACGTATAATGCAATACATCAGCGGGGTTGAATGAAAACCGTCGAATCGCAAGAGGTTGTGTTCACAAAACGCAAGCTATACAAGGGCTTGCGGCGCATGTGATTTCGCCAAGAACCGGGAAAGCGGTAAAACAGCGAATTTCGGACGGACGAGAGTAACGCGTTATACGGCATTTTTCGACGGAAAATCCAATTTTCCGGTGGAACTTTTTCACTTTGTGCGGTATAATGGCGAAGCGGCAGGAAAATTTGTCCACGTAGCTCAGTAGGATAGAGCGACCGCCTCCTAAGCGGTAGGTCGGAGGTTCGACTCCTCTCGTGGACGTAACAAAAAGGAAGGGGCGGTGACAAATGAACCGTCCCTTTGTCACATAAGGAGGAAGACATGGAAGAGAAACCGAAAAAGAGCGGTACCGTCGGAGCGGTCCTCGGCGTTTTGGTGATCATTGTCGTTTTGGGAGTGCTCGGTTACTTCGGCGTGAGCACGCTGGCGAAGAAGAGCGATCTGACCGAACAGAAGGAAGGGACAAAGTATTCCCTGGAGAAGGGGACATGGACGAGCTTCCGGGCGAAGTATTCGCTCAGCTGGGGCGAGGCGACCACGTTCAAGCATACGGTGAATTTTATCCCGACGGCGTACGAGCATTATTTCCTTGTGGCGGACAAGGAGCTCAAGAACTATGTGCTGGTGCGCGCGGACAAGAACTGGTACGACAAGAATTTTACGGACGGCGTTGCGAACGATCCCGACGGCCTTTTGGTGGAAGGCTATGTCCGCACTGCGGACGTCAAGGTTCGCGATGACATTTCGGGCCGGATTTCGAACATGCGGACCGAGCTTTTGCGCGAGTACGGTGTGACGTTGTCGGGGACGGCTTCGGAGTACGTGGACACGATCGCGACAAGGATCAGCATCTACCAGATCCTTTTGTTTGTGCTGCCGATCATCGGAATCATTCTGTTCTGGCTGATCTCGCGCGGAAAGCTCGGCGTAAGGGTCGATTCGACGTTCGGCAAGATCTTCTTTGGTGCGGCAACAGTGTTTTTTATCGCCTACGCCTGCTTCGCGATTCACGTGGTATCGATGATGATGTGATTTGTAGAAAAGGGGGTTGGTGACAACTGAGAACCGTCCCCAACTGTCACCTAGTAGACTTTCCCGACCAGCCACACGGCGAGGCGGGTGGGGAGGATGTTGTAAAGAGCCAGCAAGAGGCGGTATTTGAACCCTGCGACGTACAACGGCGCGGGGTTTTTCTTTTGGGAGGCTCGGACGATGACGGCTGCGACGGACGAGGGGGCGATGCCGCCGCGTTCGTCTTTCTCCATGGTGGCGACGGCGCGGTCGCATTTGGGGTAGGCGTCACCGCCGGCGGTCTTGCGGCGGGCGTCGGTGAAGCCGGTGCCGGAGTCGCCGGGCATGACGGCACACACGCGGATGCCGTGGTCGCGGACTTCATTGCGCAGAGCAAGCGCTAAGGAGTTGACGGCGGACTTGCTCGCGGAGTAAAATGCCTGATAAGGGATCGCGATCGGCGCGGCGACGGAGCTTGTGAAGACAATCTTGCCGGCGCCCCGGGCGCGCATGTGCGGGAGAACGGCCTGCGCGGCGTAGAACTGGCCGTAGAAGTTGACGTCCATCAGATGGCGCGCGTCATCTGCGGGAGTCATCTCGATGGGGCCGGAGATGCCCATGCCGGCGTTGGCGATCAGCAGGTCGATGCGGCCCTCGGAGGCCGCGACGGCGTCGATGCAGGCACGCACGGCGTCAGCGTCCGTGACGTCGACGGAGCGTCCGTTTACGCCATCCGGCGCGGTTCCGCGGCGGCTTAAGCCGTACACGGTGTAGCCGAGGTCGCGCAACTGCGCACACACTTCATATCCGATTCCCGAGCTTGCGCCCGTCACAATTGCAATCATTTGGCACCCCCTGATTTACGGCGCAGGCCGCAGCGCAAAAACGTGCGCGGCGAAGCACCGGGTTTATATCAGTATAAGCCATGAGGCGGGAAATTCATAGGTTCGGGCGGCGATTTTTGATAATTTTCGACGATTTTTGATAGATTTGGGGCATTTTTCGAAAAATGTCTGTAAGATTCCTTGCCCGTTGTTGTCTTATCGGGTGAGAGGCAGGGAAAATACGAAACAGGAGGTTCCGCATGGAGGATGAACGGATTGTCGAGCTGTATTTTGCGCGCGATCAGAAGGCCTTGCGCGAGACGCAGAGCAAGTACAGCCGGTATTTGCAGGCGATTGCCTACCGCGTCCTCGGAAGTCGTGAAGACTCGGAGGAGTGTGTTAACGACGCGCTTCTTTCGGCCTGGAATGCGATTCCGCCAAAACGGCCTACGGTGTTTCGGATGTTTCTTGCGAAGCTCACCAGAAACCACGCCATCAACCGCAAAAAGGCGCAAAATGCAGCCAAACGCGGCGGAGGCGAGGTGATGCTTGCGATCGAGGAGCTCGAGGAGTGCGTGGCCGGCACCTCGGACACCGAGAGCAGCGCGATGACGGAGGAGCTGCAGAGGGCGATCAACACGTTCGTGCGAAGCCTGCCGGAGCGGGAGGGCGACATCTTCCTGCAACGCTATTTCTTCGTGCGGGACGTCAAGGACATCGCCCGAAGTTACGGGATTTCCCAAAGCAACGCGAGTGTGATCTTAAGTCGCACGAGGGCGAAGCTAAAGGATTTTCTGCAGAGAGAGCAGCTTATGTAGGGGAGACGCGGCGGGAGCAAAGCGGGCCGAAAGGACTCGGAAAATGCTTAAAAACACGCAAAAACCGCCGCAGAAAGGAGTCGAACATGAAAGCAGAGCAGTTGTTTGAGAATATCGGAGCTGTGGATGACGAGCTTCTTGCCAGGAGCGAGGCCAATGCGGCCGAGGCCCGCAGGAAGCGGCGGTTTCGCATGATGCGGATTGCGGCTGCGGCCGCTGTTATTGTGGTGATTGCGGGGGTAGCTGTGGCAATGAAGACGGGGATTTTCCGAAAGAAGGCACCGAAGGAGCCGATCGACGAGACCAATCTTGTGACGGCGGGAATCATCGATCTTGCAAAGGACGAGACACTTCGAAAGTACTTGATCGCGTCGCGCGTGATGCCTGTGATGAAGACGGCGCCGAAGGTTGAGGACTACTTGGACAGCACGGGAATGCTTGATTATACTGCCTACGACGCGGCGTGCGAGGATTGGAAAGCACAGATAAAGCCGTATCGTGAAAAGCTGGTACAATACGGTATTCAGAAGGCGGTTTCCGGAGTCGGAACGTTCAACGCGAAGGCGATGTTGTCGCTTCTTGCGGACCGAAACGGAGAGAACCGGACGTACTCGCCGATCAACATTTATATGGCGATTTCGATGCTCGCGGAGCTCACGGACGGCAACACGAGAGCGGAGCTTTTGGCGCTGGCCGGGGCGGAGAGCATTGAGGATCTGCGGACGCGCGCAAACGCAATGTGGGAGTATCTCTACAAAAACGATGACCACGGGAAAATGATCCTCGGCGCTTCGGTTTGGCTTCGGGACGAGCCCGAAGAGGACGCGAGCGACAAAACCATGTACAACACGGAAACGCTAAAGCGCCTTGCGGACAACTATTACGCGGCGTCGTTTCACGGAGTCATGGGCAGCGAAGAGTACGACAACGTGCTCCGAAAGTGGCTGAACACACAGACGGGCGGTCTTTTGAAGGATGCTGTCGACGGTCTCAGCTTCGATCCGGAGACGGTTTTGGCACTTGCGACAACTGTCTGGTTTTCAGGAAAATGGAGCAAAACGTTCGAAGAAAGTCAAACAAGCACCGGCATTTTCCACGCGACGAGCGGTGATGTGACCGCCGACTTTATGCACGAGGCTGTCTTCAGCGGAAACTATTATTACGGTGATCGATTTGTCTCGGTTGCAAAGTATTTCGGCGAGGAAGCCAGCGCCGGGATGTGGTTCATTCTTCCCAATGAGGGTGTGAGTGTTGACGATCTTTTAAACGATCCCGAGATTCTGACGATGCTAGAACAGGGCGAAACTTACCAAAAGAGGGGTTATGCAAGAATCGATCTGTCCGTTCCGAAGTTTGATGTTTCGTACTCCTGTGATCTGCGCGAAACCCTGCAGGGGTTGGGCGTGAAGGATGTCTTTGACCCGACGGTGTCGGATTTTACGCCGATGGTTGCGGACAACAGCGAAGGATATTACGTGTCCAAAATGGAGCACGATGCGCGCGTTCGCATCGACGAAGACGGCGCCGAGGCCGCTGCCGTAACGATTGTGTTGGCAGAAGGCACCTCCTTTCCGAAGGACGAGATCACGTTCACGCTCGACCGTCCGTTCCTCTTCGTCATTCGCCAAAACGACGGCATTCCGTTGTTCGTGGGCGTTGTGGAGAACCCGCAGCCCGCGTCGGCTTCGTAAGCTTCTCACACGGGGCTCCCGCGCGGAGCCCCGGAATTACCTAAAAATCTTTCAATTAACAGGGGAGAAAGAGCATGAAATCAATGCGAAAAATGCACCGCGCCGCGCTTCTTCTGGCTGTTCTTGTCCTGGTGACGGGAACCGTCGGATGCGGGAAAAAGAATACTTCCGATTCGACGGATAAGAAGAACGGCGTGACGATCACCGCCGAGGCGACAGCGACTGCGACACCGACACCGACGCCTGCGGATGATCCGAACGGCATTCCGTGCGGACCGACGGAGCTCGGTGCGCCATACTTCGATTACAAGGTGAAAAACGGGGAAAACGAGTGGACTTTCCGCTCGGACAGCAGCACGTGCACGATGACGGACTTCGGGATTTTCTCGGACCATCTGATAGAAGGCAGGTATCTTGAATTTCGACTGACGGACGTAGAGAGCGGCGAACAGGAAATTATTGGTATATTTGATGTTCCTGATGGGGAGCAGGTGTATGAGACGAAAACGTCGCGACAGCTGATCGGTGACAACCTGTACACGATTGTGACGGTCGGTGATATGTACGATAAAGAGGCGAAGCTTACGCAGTATCTTCTGAAGTTTGATCTAGACTGTAAGATTATGTATGTCAATATGTTGTCAGAAGACGGCTTTCCGTATGTGATGCTCGCGCAGTTTGATGGGAGGCTGATTTTTTACAACATAGAATCCGGTGACGGGGACCAGTGCTGCGTGTTGTACAGGTTTGATCCGAAAGGAAATAGCATCAATGAACTTAAGCGCCTGCCGTGGGGCACCGGCACACAGCATGAGATGTATCGCGGTGTGTGGGCGGACCGTGACCGCATTTATCTCCTGCGAGTAGTGTATGAGGGGGACGTGGCGAAGCAGTTATATGTGGATGTTTATTTTAATCATTCTTCTTCAAATTACAGTTTAAATATGACGCCGGAATTTACTAAAGCCGTACTCCGACACAATCCGGCGGAAGTCGTGCCCGACGAGATGATACAATACGTGGTTTCCTTCCGCTGGCTAAACGATTGCGGATTTATTTATGAAAACGCCAGCGTCACGTCGTTTTTTGTGAATGTAGGAGAGCATAAGTTGGTTACGGACGCCGAGCTGAGTGCGGCGAAGACGTCGGACCCGACGGTCAACATTTTCTTCCTGCGGAATCCGGATGAGGCACTTGCGGACACGACCGCGCATTGCTACCGCCTGGACGGTTGGGATCTCAAGCCGATCACGATTCCCGGCGCCAAGGAATCCGAGCGCATTGACTACATCTCGATTGCCCCGAACGGTACCGCGCTCATCGAATGGGCCGAGATTGTGCCCGATGGGCAGGGGGGCGCGGAATACACCGGCGAACGCCGGATGGAGATTGTAAAACTGAATTAGTACGCGATACACCGAATTCGTGCCCCGGACGGAGGCTTTATGCCATTGTCCGGGGCGCTTTTTTATGGTATCGTGAACAAAAAGAACGGGCCATTGCGGCCCGAATACGTGAGGCAAGGAGAAACGGAAAATGGGAGCTTACGAAAGCGGCGTGTACCGCAATCTGCTGGCGGAGATCGGCATTTCCGAGGCGGAGATCGAGAGCCGCATCAAGGACGTTTTTGACACATTTTTCTACGATGAGACGGAGCGGATCTACCACGCGGTCGGCGACAATCTGGGGTATCTTGAGGACACCGGCAACAACGACGCCCGCACGGAGGGCATGTCGTACGGCATGATGATGTGCGTGCAGATGGATCGCAAGGAGGAGTTCGACCGCATCTGGAAGTGGGCGAAGACCTATATGTACATGGATTCCGGCGAGAACGAGGGGTATTTTGCCTGGTCCTGTCAGACCGACGGCACGAAAAATGCAACCGGCCCCGCCCCCGACGGCGAGGAATTTTTCGCAATGGCCCTGTTCTTTGCGTCCCACCGCTGGGGCGACGGAGAGGGCATCTTTGAGTACAGCCGCGAGGCGAAGGAGATCCTTCGCGCGTGCGTGCACAAGGGCGAGGGAGGACGCCCCGGAGCGCCCATGTGGAACCGCGAGAACGCGCAGATATTGTTCGTTCCGGGCTGTCCGCACACGGACCCGTCGTATCATCTGCCGCACTTTTATGAGCTCTTTGCGGAGTGGGCGTACGAGGAGGACCGGCCGTTCTGGAAGCGCGCTGCGCAGGCGAGCCGCGAGTATCTTGTGACGGCCTGCCACCCGGTGACCGGACTCAATCCGGAGTACGCGAATTTCGACGGAACGCCGATGAAAAAGCAGCTTCCGTGGGGCAATATGGGGACGTTTTTCAGCGATGCGTACCGCACGGCGGCCAACATCGGCCTGGATGCGGTGTGGTTCGGCGAGGACGTCGGTCAGTACAGCGTCCCGCTTCGCATGATGCGATTCTTCGGGACGGACCTTGAGGCGTGCCGCTGCTCGTTTGAGATTGACGGAACGCCGATCCAGAGGCCGGTGCTGCACCCCTTAGGCTTGCTTGCAACCACGGCGCAGGGAGCGCTTACGGTGCCCTACAGCGACGATCCGCAGAGTGATTTTGCGGTTGCAAAGAGATGGGTTTTGTGGTTCTGGAATCAGCCGCTCCGTCGCGGTGTAAGGCGCTACTACGACAACTGCCTCTACATCTTCGCGCTGCTGGCGCTGTCCGGGCGGTATCGGATCTGGTAGAGGGCAGCGAAGGTGTTGCGCAAGATGAATGATGATTTGAATGATCTTTGGAGCCGCGAGAGCATGAGCCAATCGTTCGTTGCGGCGGTTTCCGAGAAGGTGGAGGACGTGCGTCCGGAGTATGATTTTGCGAAGACGCGGGCGGAGGAGGCAGTGCTCTCTGAGAAAATTCGAATCTAACGGTGTTTCAATCGAAAAAACTTTCATCTCCGGCGGCGGAAGTACGGTTATATGCCGCCGGATTCTTCTTTTCTATCAGAATGTTCTGAAAACTATCCTGCAAACAATTCTGAAAAATTTTTAAAAAAGTTTTTAAAAAAGTCTTTAAAAAGTTTTCGGAAAATGCGGCGAATTTGTCGCGATTTCTGCGTCTAAAGGGCAGAAGAGTAAAAAAAGGGGGGGTCAACGATGGATAACGGTGCAAGTAGCTACCGCCGTTTTCTCGCCGGTCAGGACGAAGGCCTCCGCGAGATTATCGACTTGTATTACGATGGGCTGTCGCTCTATCTGAATACGTATCTGGATAATCTTACGGACG
>JAFZWG010000007.1 GCA_017617395.1 Lachnospiraceae bacterium | reverse complement strand
CGCGTTCGAAAAGCGTTACAATGCGGACAATTCAACAGAATAAAGCGTAAAAGCGATGACGAAGACAGTCCGATGTCGAGGCTTTCAGAGAGCCGGTGGTTGGTGTGAACCGGCAGCAGAACATCAAGTGACACATCCCTTCCGAGCTGAAGATCTGAAAACCGCATAAGAGATGCGGGCAGTAAGGGCTTCCGTGATGCCGCGTGAGAGCAACGGACTTGATGGAGTCCCTGAGTGGCGCGAAAGCGCAATTTGAGTGGTACCGCGGGTTATAATGGCTCGTCTCAAAGACAACTTTGAGACGAGCCGTATTTGTTTTTCGGGGCTGTCGAGAGGTTGTAACCATCACAGCAGGTGCAAGAACAACACATCCCAAATGACAGGAGGACAATCCCATGAGTGAGACAGTCGACAGCAAGCTGAGGGAAGTCGCAGCGCGTATCCGCGAACTGCGGGAGATTGCCGGCATGAGCGTTGCGGACGCCGCAGCCCTGACGGAAGTGAGCGAAGAGCAGTACCGCTCTTACGAGGAAGGAAAGGAAGACCTTCCGTTTACGTTTATTCACAAGTGCACGCGTGCATTTGGCGTGGAGCTTTCGGCGATTACCGAGGGCCATTCCACGAAGCTCTCGTCCTACACGGTGACGAGAAGCGGCAAAGGCCAGGTTACGGCGGAGGAGCAGGGCATCCTGATCAAGAACCTCGCGCCGATGTTTAAGAACAAGCTCGCCGAGCCCTACTGGGTTCGCTACGAATATTCGGCGGAGCAGCAGAAGAAGCCGATCCACACGACGACGCACTCCGGCCAGGAGTTCGACCTCGTGCTCAAGGGCTGCATGAAGGTACAGGTCGGTGACCATGTGGAGATTCTCCGCGAGGGTGACAGCATTTTCTACAAGAGCTCGACGCCTCACGGCATGATCGCCATCAACGAGCAGGATGTGACGTTCCTCGCCGTGGTATTGCCGGATACGGCGACCGCGGAGAAGGAAGTGACGGACACGCTGGTGACCGGACACACCGCAAAGCGCAGCTTCGTCAGCGACAAATTCGTCCGCTGCGAGGAGGACGAGAAGGGCCGCCTCAAGAAGATTGATTTCGTCGATACGGACAAATTCAACTTCGCTTTCGATATCGTTGACGGTATCGCGCGAAAGAATCCCGAGAAGCTTGCGATGATCCACCTCGATGTCAACAAGGTGGAGCGCCGCTTCACGTTTGAGGACCTGCGCAGAAAGAGCAACCAGTGCGCGAACTACTTCAAGTCCCTTGGCATAAAGAAGGGCGACCGCGTCATGCTCGTTCTTCGCCGCCACTATCAATTCTGGATCTCGATGCTTGCGCTTCACAAGCTCGGTGCGATCGCGATCCCCGCGACGAACCAGCTACTCTCGCATGACTTCGAGTACCGCTTCCAGTCGGCCGGCGTCAAGGCGATCCTCTGCACCACGACCGGCAACACGGCGGAGCAGGCGGACATCGCAGCATTGACGAGCCCGACGCTGGAGATCAAGATCGCGGTGAACGGAACCCGCGAAGGCTGGAGAACATTTGACGACGAGTACACGCTCTTCAGCTCGCACTTCGACCGCACGGAGGACAGCGCGCAGGGACAGGATCCCATGGTTATGTTCTTCACGTCCGGCACGACCGGCTACCCGAAGATCGCAAGCCACAGCTACCTGTACGCGCTCGGCCACTATGTAACTGCCAAGTATTGGCATCAGGTTGACCCCGACGGTCTGCACCTGACTATCTCCGACACCGGCTGGGGCAAGGCTCTGTGGGGCAAGCTCTACGGCCAGTGGCTGTGCGAGGCGCCGATCTTCGTGTACGACTTCGACCGCTTCCACGCCGAGGACATCCTTCCGATGTTCGCGCAGTACCACATCACGACATTCTGCGCACCGCCCACGATGTACCGCATGCTGATCAAGGAGGACATCAGCAAATACGACCTCTCCTCGATCGTTCATGCGACGACCGCCGGCGAAGCGCTCAACCCCGAGGTTTACAAGGTCTTTAAGGAAAATACGGGACTTCGCGTCATGGAGGGCTTCGGCCAGACCGAGACGACGCTCGTCATCGGCAATCTCTACGGCGAGGAGCACAAGCTCGGTTCCATGGGCAAGCCTACGCCGCAGTACCGTGTCGACATCCTGGGAGATGACGACAAGCCCGTGCCGATCGGCGAGAACGGTGAGATCTGCATCTACACCGAGCCCAACGTTCCGTGCGGTCTGTACCTCGGCTACTACCGCGGCGAGGACCTCACGAAGGAGGCTTGGCACGACGGCATCTACCACACCGGCGACGTTGCCTGGAAGGATGAGGACGGCTTCTACTGGTATGTCGGCCGCAAGGACGACGTCATCAAATCCTCCGGCTACCGCATCGGACCGTTCGAGATCGAGAGCGTCATCATGGAGCTTCCGTATGTTCTGGAGTGCGGCGTAAGCGCTGCTCCGGACCCGGTTCGCGGTCAGGTTGTCAAGGCGAGCATCGTTCTCACCAAGGGAATGGTCGGAACCGAGGAGCTCAAGAAGGAGATTCAGGATTACGTCAAGAGCCACACCGCTCCGTACAAGTATCCTCGTATCGTCGTCTTCATGGATGAGCTGCCGAAGACCATCAGCGGTAAAATTCAGAGAAATAAGCTCTGATGTGACAGAGGGACAGTTCTTTTGTCACTTGCATTTTCCGTAGGAAGAGAGTATATTTAGTAGATTAAGGTGGCATGATGAAGTTTAAACGCTTAACGCTTATGGCCGGGCACTACGGCAGCGGAAAGACGAACATCGCCGTGAATCTCGCAATGATGCTCAAGAGGGACGGCATGGATGTTGTGATCGCGGACCTCGATATCGTCAATCCGTACTACCGCACGAAGGACAGCGAGGAGGAGCTTCGGGCAGCGGGCATTCCGCTGATCAGCTCGGAGTACGCGAACTCGAACGTCGATGTGCCGGCGCTGCCGCAGGAACTGTATTCCATCGTGGATGTCAAGTCGCGCCATGCGATCGTGGACATCGGCGGGGACGACCGCGGAGCCCTGGCGCTGGGGAGATACACCCCGTACATTCTGGAGGAGAATAATTATGATATGCTCCTCGTCATCAACAAGTATCGTCCGCTGACTCCGGATACCGCGAGTACCCTGGAGGTCATGCGTGAGATAGAGGCCGCAGGCGGGCTTCCTTTCACGGGCATCGTGAACAACAGTAATCTGGGACGTGAGACAACGCCCGAGGATGTGATCGCTTCCGATGCGTACGCGAAGGATATCGCTGCGGCAACAGGTCTGCCGATCCGGATGACGACCGTGAAAGCGGAGATCGCCGGTGAGGTGGCAGCGGTTCTGCCGGATGTAGTGCCTCTGCATCTGCAGGACAAACGGCTTTGGAACGACTAAGCATGGGAGGTTTTGGTATGAACAAGGTAACATTCAACACGGATCTCTGCAAGGGCTGCGGACTCTGCGTTGCCGCCTGCCCGAAGAAGATTCTTCGGATGTCCGAGACGGTCATCAACGCGAAGGGTCATCATCCGGCAGAGATGGTCGACCAGT
>JAFZWG010000097.1 GCA_017617395.1 Lachnospiraceae bacterium | reverse complement strand
TGAACATCCCGGACAACTACAAGGTACTGTTCCTGCAGGGCGGCGCTCATCTGCAGTTTGCGATGATCCCGATGAACCTGATGAAGAACAAGGTTGCGGATTACATCGTGACCGGCCAGTGGGCAAAGAGAGCCTTCAAGGAGGCTCAGAAGTTCGGTGATGCAAAGTGCATCGCGTCCAGTGAGGACAAGACATTTTCCTACATTCCGGATTGCTCCGATCTTCCGATCGACGACAATGCGGACTATGTGTACATCTGCGAGAACAATACCATCTACGGAACGAAGTTCAAGACTCTGCCGAACACGAAGGGCAAGGATCTCGTCGCTGACGTATCCTCGTGCTTCTTGAGCGAGCCGATGGACGTTTCCAAATATGCGGTGATCTACGGCGGCGCTCAGAAGAACATCGGACCTGCCGGCGTTGTGATCGCCATCATCCGCGAGGATCTGATCACCGAGGATGTGCTTCCGGGCACGCCTACGATGCTTATGTACAAGACCCATGCGGACAACGATTCCCTCTACAACACTCCTCCTTGCTACGGCATCTACATCTGCGGCAAGGTATTCAAGTGGCTCAAGAAGCAGGGCGGCCTTGCAGCCATGAAGGAGTACAACGAGAAGAAGGCAGCGATCCTTTACGACTTCCTCGACCAGAGCAAGCTCTTCAAGGGCACGGTCGAGAAGAACTCCCGCTCCCTTATGAACGTGCCGTTCGTGACCGGTGACGCCGATCTCGACGCGAAGTTCATCAAGGAGGCGACCGAGGCAGGCTTTGTCAACCTCAAGGGACACAGAAGTGTCGGCGGTATGCGTGCGTCCATCTACAACGCAATGCCGATCGAGGGCGTAGAGAAGCTTGTTGAGTTCATGAAGAAGTTTGAGGCGGAGAATGCCTGATCCACACGGAGGAATCGAATATGAAATATAATTGCCTGAATGCGATCGCGAAGATCGGTTTGGATGAGTTCGGCGCTGCATACGAGCAGACCGACAATTTTGCGGATGCGGACGTAGCGCTTGTGCGCAGTGCCGCGATGCATGATATGGAATTTTCCGACAACCTTCTTGCAGTAGCAAGAGCAGGTGCCGGTGTCAACAACATTCCGCTTGATAAGCTGGCTGAGAAAGGTGTCGTTGTGTTCAATACGCCCGGCGCCAACGCGAACGGTGTGAAGGAGCTTGTTATGGCAGGCCTCCTGCTCACGTCCCGCGACATCCTCGGCGGCATCAACTGGGTGCAGACGATCAAGGATGACGAGAATGTGGCGAAGCTGATCGAGAAAGGCAAGGGTCAGTTCGCAGGCAAGGAGATCCAGGGCAAGAAGCTCGGCGTGATTGGCCTTGGCGCAATCGGTGTTTTGGTTGCGAACGCAGCATCGTCTCTCGGAATGACCGTTTACGGCTGCGACCCGTATATCTCGGTGGAAAATGCATGGAAGCTTTCCCGCAACGTTATCCACGTAAACAGCCGTGAGGAGATTTTCACGGAGTGCGATTACATCACCGTACATGTTCCGCTTCTCGATGACACGAAGAAGATGATCAACGCGGATACGATCGCGACGATGAAGGACGGCGTTGTGATCCTCAACTTCGCACGTGACCTTCTGGTTGACGACGATGCGATGGAAGCAGCACTTGCTTCGGGCAAGGTTGCAAAGTACATCACCGATTTCCCGAACGCGAAGACGGCCGGCATGAAGGGCGTGATCGCGATTCCTCACCTCGGCGCATCGACGCAGGAGTCCGAGGACAACTGTGCAGTGATGGCTGTTCGCGAGCTTCGCGAGTATGTGGAGCACGGAAACATCATCAACTCGGTGAATTTCCCGATGCTGGATGCGGGCGTGTGCCGCGTGGCAAGCCGTATCTGCGTTCTCCACAGAAATGTACCGAACATGCTCTCGCAGTTCACGACCGCGGTTGCGGGAATCAACATCGAGAATATGTACAACAAGAGCAGAGGCGACTTTGCTTACAGCGTGCTGGATGTATGCGGCAAGGTGGACGAGGCTGCGATCGTATCGAAGCTCTCGGCACTGGACGGCGTACTCAAGGTTCGCGTACTTCAGTAAGAATTGTGATTTCGCGGCGGGGGCACTCCTCCCGCCGCGGTTAAATCCGGCAAAACGGAGGAATACGAATGGAAAAGACATTGCAGGAGATGATGGCACTCTGCGATTCCATTTGCATGACAATCAGTCGGTTGAACATCGGCGGCGTGCTCGCTTTGAGCATGCCGCTTAAAGTGCTTCTCCATCGGGAAATGCTGGAGTTTGCATTGTACCTTGCGGACTCCGACGGCGTGATCACGCAGGAGGAGCAGGATCTGATCAAGGATACGCTGCAGCTTAAGATGCGCGCGGACGAGGTAAATGCAATCCGCCGCACGCTTGCGATGCAGGGCGGTTCGTACGGTACGACGCGGCCGAAGGCGATGAAGTATTTCATCCTTGCGGACGCCGGCAAGAAGATCGGCAACGATCCGAACAAGTACCAGAACGCGCAGATTTTGGCGGACACCTACAAGCTTTTCGCGGAGAACATTCTGGCGGCGAAGGAGAGCGCGGGCGAGAAGGAAACGAACCGCATGACGCAGTACATCACCATGCTGGAGACGTTCCTCAAGGAGTACGGTGTATTTTACACAAGCAACTTCAAGATTGTGAAGCCGAAGCCCCTTTTGGTTGAGAAAAAGGTTGTCGATCCGAGCAATCAGGAAAATGTTGACAAGCTGATGGAGGACCTGAACGCCCTGATCGGTCTTGAGCGCGTGAAGAAGGATATCGCGGGCATCGTGGACCTCATCCGCGTGCAGAAGATGCGCGAGGCCAAGGGCATGAAGACCGCGGACATCAGCAAGCATATGGTATTTTACGGCAATCCCGGTACCGGCAAGACGACGGTGGCGAGACTCCTTGGAAAGATCTTCCAGGGCCTGGGCGTCTTAAAGGGCGGTCAGCTCGTCGAGGTGGACCGCGGCGGTCTGGTGTGCGGCTATGTCGGCCAGACGGCGATCAAGACGCAGGAGGTCATCGACAAGGCGATGGACGGCGTTTTGTTCATCGACGAGGCCTACACCCTGAACGTCGGCAAGGGCGAGAACGACTTCGGTCAGGAGGCGGTCGACACGCTTCTTAAGGCGATGGAGGACAACCGCGACCGCATGATCGTGATCGTGGCCGGCTACGAGGAGCCGATGGACGAATTCCTGGATTCGAACCCGGGTCTGAAGTCCCGTTTCAACAAATACATCCGTTTCGACGATTACTCTCCGGAACAGCTCATCAAGATTCTGGAGGGCATGTGCAGCGGCAAGGACTACAAGCTTTCGCCGGAAGCGCGCGCCGCAGCCATCGAGTATTTTGACAACTGCCTGAAGACGCAGGAAGAGAATTTTGCGAACGCCCGTGAGGTGCGCAACTTCCTCGAGAAGGCCATCACGAACCACGCGACGCGTGTTGTCGGCATCCAGAATCCGACCGAGGAGGATCTCTGCACGATCCTCGCGGACGACGTCAAGGACATCGTGCCGAACGTGATTGAGAAACAGTAGAATATTTGGATGATTGAGGAATCGGCGCGGGTTTTCCCGCGCCGATTTTATTTTCCGATTGATTTTCGAAGAATTCTCAAATACAATGAGAGGTACAGTACTTCCAAAAAAAACGGAGCAGGGTATGAGAACGAAGCGGGTTTTGTGCGTATTGTGTGTAATGTTGTTGGCGGTCCTGTCGGGATGCGGCAAGGGCGGCGACGAGCCGAAGGACACGAAGCTGGTGCTTGGCTTCAGCCAGATCGGAAGCGAGAGCGCGTGGCGAATCGGCAATACGAAGGACATTGAGGAGCAGGCGGGTGCGTACGGCATCGGCCTGATGTTGGAGAACGCGAACCAGAAGAAGGAGAACCAGATTGCGGCAATCCGGCGGTTTATCGCGTATAAGGTGGATGTGATTGCATTTTCCCCGGTGGTCGAAGAGGGGTGGGAAAATGTCTTGAAGGAGGCCCGTGATGCGGGCATTCCGGTGATTCTGGTGGACCGCGACATCAACACCGAGGAGGAGGGGCTCACCACGTGCCTGATCGGCGCCGACTTCTACAAGGAGGGCGTCATGGCGGCCGAGTACCTGATCCGCAAGGTTGACAGCCTGGGGCTTACGAAGGTCAACATCGTGGAGATCACGGGCACGCAGGATTCCACGCCCATGCGGCAGCGGCAGGCCGGCTTCATGGACACGATCGCGGGCGATGATCGCATGTGCGTTTTGGAGAGCGTGGACGGCGACTTTTTGAAGAGCCGCGGCGAGGAGTGCATGCGGTATTTTCTCGGCAAATACGGTGACACCATCGACGTCGTCTTCTCGCACAACGACGAGATGACGATCGGCGCGCTTCCTGAGATCGAGAAGGCCGGACTTGCGCCCGGCAAGGATATCATCATTATCTCCATCGACGGCGGCCAGGAGGCCATCGACGTGCTCAAGCAGGGCAAGATCAACTGCGTGGTCGAGTGCACGCCGAAGCTCGGCAAGGCCCTGATGGAGACGGCTCTTAAGCTCAAAAACGGCGAGAGCGTGGAGGCGGTGATCCACCCCGAGGAGGTGGCATTTACCGACGAGATGGACGTCTCGACGATCGCACCGCGCGGGTATTGATCCGCGCATAGTTTCGGAAAATAATGTCCGGTGCGATTTTGCGAAAGGCGGGAGTCCATGGGGAAACTGACGAGGGAAAAAAGTATTCTGGGCCAGATCAACGATCTGAGCCACAGACTGGTGTTCATGCTTGTGGTGCCGATCATCATAAGCCTTATTCTGATGCTTTTCTACGCGAGCAAATACCACAATTCCATCGACCGGATGGAGACGGCGGCAAGGCTGCAGACCGTGGTGAAGGAGGAGATTCCGGAGACCGCGTGGAATATCGTGAGCGGCCGTGAGACGTTTCCCGAGAGCAAAATCTACGCGTCGCTTAAAGACGTGAACGAGACGATCGATCGCATCACCGATTCGGCGGACGAGGAGAACCGGCTCTCGCTGATCGTCGCGAGGCGAACCATGCAGACGCTTGAGAACTACGTGGATCAGATCCGCGACAACATGGAGGCGAAGGTCCCCGTGGTCGAGAGCGAGGCCGTGATCGAGGAGGTCCGCGGCGTGGCGTCGCTGGTGGACAGTATGCTCAACGAATATATCGCGAGCGAGATCGACTCCACCGCGCGCATGAGCGTCAGCCTGCGCATCTGGGTGCTGGCGACGGCGGTGGTGGAATTGCTGATCGTCATCGTTGCGCTGTGGGTTCGCGACCGGTCGGTAAAGGAGACGGCGACGTCCGTCCGGCTCCCGATCGAGCGTCTGGAGGCAGCGGCCGCGCGGATCGCGGAGGGTTCTCTTGACGAAAAGATTGCGGACACGGAGGTCACGGAACTGCGAAACCTCACCTACCAGGTAAACACGATGGCTGACCGTCTGCAGGAGATGATGAAGAAGAGCAACCGCGACGCGAGAAGCCTTCGCAAGGCGGAGCTTCGCACGCTGCAGGCGCAGATCAACCCGCATTTTCTGTATAATACGCTCGATGCGATCGTGTGGAAGGCCGAGGCCGGTGAGAAGGACGAGGTCATTCAGCTGACGAGCGCTTTGAGCGATTTCTTCCGCATCAGCCTCTCGTCCGGCGCGGACTGGATTCCGATCAGCCAGGAGATGAAGCACATCGAGGGTTACTTAAAGATTCAGCAGACGCGCTACCGCGACATTCTGGACTATGAGATCGACATCCCCGAGGAGATCGGCGACTTCTACATCCTCAAGCTCTTGCTCCAGCCCCTTGTGGAAAATGCTCTCTACCACGGCATCAAGATCAAGCGCGGCGGCGGTACCATTGCGGTTCGAGGGCGGCTTGAGGACGGCTTTCTGGTGTTCAGTGTCACGGACACGGGCCTCGGGATGACGCCCGAGCAGCTTCGAGAGCTCAACGAGCGCATGAAGGAGGGACAGCCGACGATCAGCGCGGGCGGCGGAGGCTTCGGCCTTGTCAACGTCAACCTGCGGATCCGGCTTTACTATAATCAGACGGACGGCCTTGCGATCACGAGCGGCCCCGAGGGCACGACGGTTTCGTTCCGCGTGCCGTGCAGAACACAAGAGGAGATCAATGAAAATGAAAGTATTTCTGGTTGACGATGAGATTGTCGTTCGGGAGGGAATCCGCGAGTCGTTTCCGTGGGATGACACGCCCTACGTTTTGGTGGGCGAGGCGCCCGACGGAGAGATGGCGCTCCCGATGATCCGCGACACCAACCCCGACATTGTGATTACCGACATCCGCATGCCGTTCATGGACGGCATCGAGCTGTGCCGGATCATGCGCGCGCAGATGCCCTGGATCGGCATCGTCGTTCTGAGCGGTTACGACGAGTTTGAGTATGCGCGCCAGTGCATTCAGCTCGGCGTTCGGGAGTATCTCCTAAAGCCGATCAACTCGGAGGCGCTCAAAGGTGCGCTTGACAAGGTGAGCGCACAGCTTCGCGAGGAGCGCAAGACGTATGAACATGCGGCCAATCTTCGCGCCCGCATGGAGAGCGGCGGAAAGCTTGTGAAGGAGAAGCTCATCGGGTCGTTATTCTCCGACGAGGCTTCGGAGAAGGACGCGAGGGACGTGCTGACGCAGCTGTCCTCGATGGGATGTCCCGTGCCGAAGCCGTTTTACACGGTGATCGATGCTGCATTTTTCCCGGTTGAGGAAGGGCAGGCGGCGGCAGCGGCGCTCGCGGAGAGCAGCGGCGGGATCGCTCAGCCCTCGCCGGGACGCGTCGGAACGAGATTTCTGGTGCTCGGCGACACCGCGGAGGACGCGGAGGAGCATGCGTACGCATTTGCCACGACACTGGCGCGAGAGCTGGAGCACACCGGCTCGTCGGAGATCCGCGTGGGCATCGGCGAGATCGTGGACCGGCCCGAGCAGATCTACCAGAGCTTTCGCACCGCAAGACACATCCGACACCTTCTGGTGGAGCGCTCCGACAGGGAGGCGATCATCCTCGGGGTGCGCGAGATGGGCGAGCAGGCCGACGAGAAGACGCCCGCGGTGATCAGCGAGGCGAAACTGTATATGTCGCAGAATTTTACGAATCCGAACCTGATGCTTCAGGACGTTGCGAAGGCCGTCGGGATGAGCAACAGCCGCTTCTCCACCGTGTTCTCGCAGCAGACCGGGCAGACGTTTACGGAGTATCTGATGTACCTGCGCATCGGAAGGGCCAAGGAATTATTGCGCACCACCTCGGTGAAGGGCACGCAGATCGCGCGCGAGGCGGGCTACAACGACTCGCATTACTTCAGTTACATCTTCAAGAAAAATACCGGCCTGACGCCGTCCGATTACCGGGCGCAGTATCAAAATCAACCGGAGTAAAATCATTTTCCACCGAATCGAAAATCGAATAAAAAACATGGTATGATATCGAACCAAGTCGATATCAACCTGGATTTACCGGCGAACCCACTTGCGATATTCTTACTTCGAAAGGTCGATGACGACCAAAAAAGAAGGAGGATATGAAACAATGAGAAAGTACAGATCATTGTTGCTAGTGGGTTTACTTGTTGTTGCAAGTCTTTTCGTTCTGACCGCATGCGGTAAGGACAAGGGAGACGGAAAGATCAAGATCGGCGTTGTCAACAACCCGCCGTCGGAATCCGGCTACCGTGAAGCGAACGTAAAGGACATGGAGAAGGTCTTCTCCGAGGCGAACGGCTACGATCTGAAGACGTTCTACAGCGACAAAAACGATGACCAGCTTCAGGCTGCGAAGGGCTTCATCACCGACGGTGTTGATTACCTTCTGATCTCCGCAGCGGAGACGACCGGCTGGGACGATGTCCTGAAGGAAGCAAAGGAAGCGGGCGTTAAGGTTTATCTCTTCGACCGCAAGATCAACGTAAGCGAGAGCCTTTACGAGGCAGCTGTTATCTCCGACATGGCGAAGGAAGGCGAGACCGCAGTGAACTGGCTCCTCGCTCAGAACCTTCCGGAGTACAAGGTTATCCACATTCAGGGCGCCATGGGTTCCGACGCTCAGATCGGACGTACCGGTGCTCTGGACGCGCAGTTCGCATCCGGCAAGATGAAGAAGGTTGTTCAGCAGACGGCCGGCTGGGATGAGGCTGAGGCTAAGAAGATCGTTGAGTCCGTGATCAACAGCGGTGAGGATTTCAACGTTATCTACGCAGAGAACGACGGTATGGCTAAGGGTGCTGTGGCAGCTCTCGACGAAGCCGGCATCACGCACGGCGTTGACGGCAAGGTTATCGTAATCGGTTTCGACTGCAACAAGTGGGCTCTTCGCGAGCTTCTTGCAAAGAAGTGGAACTACGATGGACAGTGCAGCCCGTTCCAGGCACAGATCATCAGCGATCTGATCAAGAGCGGCAAGACTCCTGCGAACAAGATCATCATCAACGAGGAAAAGGGTTTTGACGCAACGACCATTACTCAGAGCGATATTGACACTTACGGTTTAGGTGAGTAATTCATAGTCTGACGAATAGCGCAGCTGAGCTGATCAAAGCAGTTTGGCTGCGCTTTTTTCGGGAGAGGTGTTCACTTCGTTCCTTATGGAGGTTTTTGGTATGCAGGAAGAATGCTTACTTACGATGCGCGGTATCGTTAAGCGGTTTCCCGGGGTATTGGCGTTAAACGGTGTGGATTTTACGCTCCGCGAGGGCGAGATCCACGCGCTTATGGGCGAAAACGGCGCCGGCAAATCCACCCTGATCAAGGTTTTGACCGGCGTGTATCAGATGGACGGCGGCGAGATCAAGGTTGACGGCAAGAAGATCGTCATCCGCTCCCCGCAGGATGCACAGGACCACGGTATCAGCACGGTGTATCAGGAGATCACGCTGTGCCCGAATCTCACCGTTGCGGAAAATATGTTCATCGGCAGAGAGAACGGTCCGATGGTTCGGCGCAAGGCGAACGAGAAGCGCGCCGACGAAATTCTCAACAAACTCGGAATTCCCGCGAGAAGCACGCAGCAGCTCGGCGACTGCTCGCTGGCGGTTCAGCAGATGGTTGCCATCGCGCGCGCGGTGGATATGCAGTGCAAGGTTTTGATTCTGGACGAGCCCACGTCTTCTTTGGACGACAAGGAAGTGCAGATGCTCTTCGGTCTTATGAGAGACCTTAAGAGCCGGGGCGTGGGAATTATCTTCGTCACACATTTTCTGGAGCAGGTCTACGAAGTCAGCGACCGCATCACGGTGCTTCGCAACGGCGAGCTCGTGGGCGAGTATCTGACGGAGGAGCTTCCGCAGGTGCAGCTGGTCTCCAAGATGATCGGCAAGGAGCTCGAGGAGCTCAGCAGCTTAGGCGACGCGGAAGAGAAAAATGACAAGGATGCGGAAGTATTTTACGAGGCGGAAGGCCTTTCGAGCAGCGAGGCGATGCCCTTTGATTTTACGGTGAGAAAGGGCGAGGTGAACGGCTTCACGGGCCTTTTGGGGTCCGGCAGAAGCGAGAGTGTCAGGGCAATATTCGGTGCCGACAAGGTAAACGGCGGCACTGTGAAGATAAAGGGAAAACCCGCGAAGATCACGCGCCCGATCGATGCGATGAAGCACGGCATCGGGTACCTTGCGGAGGACCGCAAGCGCGACGGAATCATCGCGGAGCTTTCGGTTCGCGAGAACATCATTTTGGCGCTGCAGGTGATGAACGGAATGTTCCGTCCCATCAGCCGCAGCGAGTCGGAGGCGTTCGCGGACGAGTACATCAAGGTTCTAAACATCAAGACGGCAAGCCGCGAGACACCGGTCGGGTCCCTTAGCGGCGGCAACCAGCAGAAGGTCATTCTGGCGCGGTGGCTTCTCACGCACCCCGACTATCTGATCCTGGACGAGCCGACCCGAGGCATTGACGTCGGCACCAAACTGGAGATTCAAAAACTTGTGCTGAAATTGGCTGAGGAAGGCGTGAGTGTCACATTCATCTCCTCGGAGGTGGAGGAGATGCTCCGCACCTGCAGCCGGCTGATCGTCATGCGCGACCGCCACATCGTCGGCGAGCTCACGGGCAGCGACCTGAATCAGACGAAGGTTATGAAGACGATTGCGGGAGGTGAGGCACAGTGAAAGAGAAAATGAAAGCATTTTTCGCGGCCTTCCTGCGTCTGTGCAAGAGGATTGGCGCTTTCTTCGGAAGAGTGTGCAAAAACCTCATGGACGGCGGCATGGCAATCCCGATCATCGCACTTTTGCTGCTGGTTGTGTTTAACTTAATCCGCGATCCCGGGTTCTTCGGCATCGGAATTCAGCACAACAATGACGGCAACGTGGTGCTTGCCGGCAACATCATCAGTATCATCAACGGCGCGAGCGAGCTTGCGATCCTCGCGATGGGCATGACGCTTGTCACAGCGGCCTGCGGCGGACAGGATATCAGTGTCGGCGCTGCGGCAGCAATCGCGGGCAGTGCGTTTGTGAAGGTTTTGAAGGCGTCCTCGTCAATCTCGGGCGGGACGGTTGTGCTGGCATTTGTCTGCTCGTGCATCGTGGCGATGATCTTCGCGGCCTTCAACGGCACGCTGGTTGCGGTGTTCAAAATCCAGCCGATGATCGCGACGCTGATTCTGTATACGTGCGGCCGGTCGATTGCCTACTGGATCAACGGCGGTGCGACGCCCACGGTTTCCAGCCCGATCATCTCGGGAATCGGAAGCTTTATCCCCGGAATTCCCGTGCCGACCCCGGTTATCATCGTGGCAATCATGACGATTCTGTTCGGCCTTCTGTTCCGCTTCACATCGCTTCGGCTGTTCACGCAGTCCGTGGGTGTCAACGGAAGCGCGGCGAGACTGAACGGTATCAACTCCACATTTATCAAGCTGTTAAGCTTTATCATCCTTGGCGTATGCGTTTCGGTGGCAGGCTGCATCGGCGTTTCGCGCCTCGGGTTGATCAACCATGAGACCCTTTTGATCGACATCGAGATGGACGCCATCTTAGCGGTCGCCATCGGCGGCAACAGTCTCGGCGGCGGCCGGTTCCGCATCAGCGGAAGTATCATCGGCGCGTACGTCATCCAGATGTTGACGATCACGCTGTACGCGATGAGAGTTTCGTCCACGGACGTGAAGGCATATAAGGCGATCGTGATCATCCTTTTGGTGGTCATCGGCTCGCCGGTAGTGAAAGAGAAATTCGGCAAATTCATGACGCGCCTTGTTCATGGGAGAAAGCGAGTATCGGCGAAAGGAGCGGAAGAATGATGAAGACTTCATTTTTCAAGAGAAAAGAACCTCTCACCGATACTCAGCTCCTCATGACGATCGCCATCGGCATCTTCGTCGTCATGTACGTGCTTGCCATTGTTTTGCTCGGCGGAGGATTTCGGCGTCCGAAACAGATCTTTGACATGCTCAACGACAACGCCAGCCTGATCATCGTGGCGTGCGGCCTGACGATCGTCATGATTGGCGGCGGCATCGACATCAGTGTCGGCGCCGTGACATCGCTCGTTGTCATGAGCTGCGTTTTGTACTTAAACAGCGGCGGCAGCATCGTTGTGTCCGTCCTGCTCGCACTCGGCATCGGCCTCGGGTTCGGTCTTGTGCAGGGCTTTCTGATCAGCTATCTGGAGATTCAGCCGTTCATCGTAACGCTTGCGGGTATGTTTTTCGCAAGAGGAATGACCACCATCCTTTCGGTCAACCCGCAGAAGGCGGACCATGCGGCATTTGCCGAGCTTCGCAACACGAAGATTGAGATTTCCTGGCTCGGCTATACGGCCAAAAACGGAAACCGCATGCCGGCCCAGATTGAGCTCGGCGTCGTGATCGCGTTCGTGTGCCTTGTGCTGGTGTTCCTGCTTCTTCGGTATATGCGCCTCGGCCGCGGCTTTTATGCGGTCGGCGGAAACCAGAGAAGCGCGCTCATGCTCGGCATCAACGTGAAGCGCACGCGGTTTTTAAGCTACGTCCTCAGCGGCCTTCTGAGCGGTGTCTCGGGCTACGTCTTCCTGCTGCACACGGGCGCGGGCAACGCGACCAACGCGGACGGAATGGAGATGAACGCGATCGCTGCGGCCATCATCGGCGGAACGCTTCTGACGGGCGGCGTCGGAACCGTAATCGGATCATTTTTCGGTGTTCTGATTCTCACGACGATCAAGAAGATCGTGGTCACCAGCGGCCTCAACGCCCCGTGGTGGCAGAGCATCACCACCGGCGGAATGCTGTGCTTCTTCATTCTGCTGCAGAGCGTGGTGTTGAGCAGACGTGCAAAAAAGAAAAAGACATAGATGAACAAAGAAAGACCCGGCGTTCCACTGCGGAGGCCGGGTCGTTTTTTCTGTGTTCGGAAAATGAATCAAAGCCCCGATGCGGGGTTGAAGCCGAAGATCGCGCAGGCGAGGATGTCGAGGCCGTAGAGGCAGCACAGGACGATCGCGACGATGCGGCGTGTCTTCGGTTTTAAGCGCCTTGCGATCCACACCGCGGCGGGCGCAAAGACGAAAATTCCCAGGAGGCTGAAGACGCCGAAGGCAAGCGAGCTCACCAGGGTGATGCGGCCGTTTACGTTGAACGGTTCGTCCGAGTAGTCCCAGTAGACGACGCCGAGGCCGTACTCCAAAACCACGCTTGTGAGATATTCGAAAGCCGTGGAGATGATGCTTCCGTACAAAAAGACGCGCAAAATGCTCTTTCGGAAGCGCCACAGAAGCAGGATCACGAGGATGCCTCCGTAGCCGTAGATCGGAACCCACGGGCCGTATTTGGTGCCGCGGTTGACCAGAACATGGTCGCGGATCAGGTAGAGCGAGCACTCCCAGATCCAGCCGGCGATGGCGAAGAAGAAAAAGATATAGATGAACTCAAGAAACGAATAGCGGTCGCGTTTGCCCGGCTCGGTTGTCTCCGAAGTATCGCCGACGATACATTCGTTTGGATCCATAGCATTTTCCCCCTTTCCCCCAAGAAAAACCGCCGCGGCCTTAAGGACTGCGGCGGCTTGTATTGCTATTGTATCACTGTTGCCTTTTGGTTGCAACCGTTAGCCGAGAACCACTTTCTTGAAGTTCTTCTTGCCGCGCTTTACGACAAGGCCTGCGGCAATCTGCTCCTTCGTGTAGGTGGCGCGGAAGTCGGTGACCTTCTCGCCGTCGACCAGAACGCCGCCCTGCTCGATGTTGCGGCGAGCCTCCGAGCGGGTCGGTGCGAGACCTGCGGCTACGAGGATCGACACAAGATCGATCGCGCCGTCGGTAAATGCATCCTCACCGATGGGTGCCTCGGGAGCCTCCTCCGCGTTGCCGGCACCGAAGAGTGCGCGTGCGGCAGCCTGTGCCTTCGCAGCCTCCTCCTCGCCGTGCACGAGCTTCGTGAGCTCGAACGCAAGAATCTCCTTCGCCTCGTTCAGCTTGCTGCCCTCCCAGTCGGACATCGCGTCGATCTGCTCAATCGGCAGGAACGTGAGCATGCGGATGCACTTGAGTACATCAGCGTCCGCCACGTTTCTCCAGTACTGGTAGAACTCGTACGGCGACGTCTTCTCGGGATCCAGCCATACGGCGCCCTTCTCGGTCTTGCCCATCTTTTTGCCCTCGGAGTTGAGAAGAAGCGTGATGGTCATCGCGGAAGCATCCTTGCCGAGCTTGCGGCGGATGAGCTCCGTACCGCCGAGCATGTTGCTCCACTGGTCGTCTCCGCCGAACTGCAGGTTGCAGCCGTAATCCTGGAAGAGCTTGTAGAAGTCATAGCTCTGCATGATCATGTAGTTGAACTCAAGGAATGTAAGGCCGCGCTCCATGCGCTGCTTGTAGCACTCGGCCGTCAGCATGCGGTTGACCGAAAAATGAGGTCCGACCTCACGCAGAAGCTCCACGTAGTTGAGGTCCAAAAGCCAGTCGGCGTTGTTGACGATCAATGCCTTGCCGTCCGAGAAGTCGATAAATCTTGCCATCTGCTTTTTGAAGCATTCGATGTTGTGCGCGATCTGCTCCTTGGTGAGCATTTTCCGCATGTCGGTCTTGCCCGAGGGGTCGCCGATCATACCGGTGCCGCCGCCCAGAAGGGCGATGGGCTTGTTGCCCGCCATCTGCAGACGTTTCATCAGGCACAACGCCATGAAGTGTCCCACGTGAAGGCTGTCCGCCGTGGGGTCGAAGCCGATGTAAAAGGTTGCCTTGCCCTCGTTGATCAAGTTGCGGACCACTTCCTCGTCGGTGACCTGCGCGATCAGGCCGCGGGCTTTGAGTTCTTCGTAGATTTGCATTTTTCTATCCTCCTGAATCAAAAATCGCGCCACTGTCCTATCGAAAAGGACGAGGGCGCGCTCGTGTTACCACCTTTCTTCGCCGCGGGCTCACACCCGTGACCTTTGTGAGTATCGCGGAAATGCTCAAATCAGATCCGGTAATACTCTGCCGTGTAACGGCGGCAGGCCGTCGCAGCCTAATAACCGTGCCGGTTGCCCGGTGTTCGGTGCGATGCTCCGGGATGTATTCCCGACTTCGTTCCCTGCGCCTCTCATCTGCCGGCTGCTTTCTGTAGGTTCGTGAAGACGGTACTGGTTCCCTTCCCAGCATTTGTCTTGGCGACATTATAAACGGAGGTTGCGCGGTTTGTCAATGGGAAAATGAAGATTCGTAAAATCCTTCCCCCTTACACACTAAATGTTGTGTTTCCCCCGAGTTCTTGGTATACTGTATGTGTCGCGGAATCGGCGGGATGCACCGCGGCGGGGAGATGAGACTGCGTCCCGGGGAGTTAAATGTTATGATTGACAAAGAGCGAAGAGAGCAGGAGGCGTACGAGCGCGGGTACGACATCGACGAGAACTACGGTGTTTCTTCTGCGGGTAAGCTGCCGTTGAGCGCGCTCGAGGAGGAGCGCGACCATCTGGAGCAGCAGAACCGTCGGCTGCGCGTTCACCGTCGGATGTGGATGATTATGGCGTTGCTTGCAGGACTTGCGTTGATCGCGGTCTGCGTTATGATGTGGCTTGAGACCAACGGCGGCAGCGGCGGAGATATCACGCCGACCGGCGGTGCGAACAAGAAGTCAAGCTACCGCGTCTGCGCCGACACGGAGGCGAAGATCGCGGAGTACAACCAGAAAGGCGGCTCCTACACGGCGTCGCTTCGGACGGTGCTGGATACGGAGTATGTTGCATTTGCCTACGGCGGTTCGACGAATCCGGAGTACGTGCTGATGTACCGAAACGAGTACCCCAGCGCGGATGCCGCGAAGGAGGGCGAGTTCGGCGCCTGGATGGAGACGACCCAGATGCTCGACTACGAGATTCCCTACACGCTTGCGGACGACTGGAGCCTGCTGACGCCCGATCCGGTGATCATGAGCGGCACAAAGTACGTTTTGTTCGTACAGGAGCAGCAGGGCATTCCGCGTTCGGTTGTCGTGCTTGAGCCCGGCCAGATGAACGTCGGCCGCGAGCAGGACTGCTTCGATGCGGTCCGCACATGGTTCACGCTGGCGCCCGGCTCGACGGTTGCGGAGAAGCCGGAGGACGCGGTGGCGCAGGCCAACGTTGTGGCGCTCACGACGGGACACGGTGCGTGGTATGCATTTTCCGCATCGGACGAGGTCGTGGCGGCGGTCAACGAATCGGGAAGCAAGGCGCTCCGGTACGGCGAGCATTTTACGTGGGAAGTCACGCCGGACGGAATCCGCGTCATCTCTCCGCTGTACGTGAGAGAGGGCGAGTACTACGGCGAGGTTTCGGCGCTTCTGCTGCCGAACCAGGGAACGCTGCGCGTCAGCACGGCGACCGTCGGCGCGTACGTGAGCTTCAACTATGACGACATGGATTTCGGCAAGGTGAACACGCCTGCCGTCGAATACATCGAGAACCCGGTGGTGCTCAGCAACGGCACCGGCGAAAAATTATACCTGCCGGAGTACCAGCGCATCGCAAAGCACACCTACAATTTCGACGCGGACCACTACTATCAGGACGAGAAGGGCTTCCGGTACGTGAAGGATGACAACGGGAACATCATTTCCCGCATGGGCATCGACGTCTCGAAGCACAAGGGCGCGATCGACTGGAAGAAGGTCAAGGAGTCCGGCATTGAATTTGCCATCATCCGCGTGGGCTTCCGCGGCCCGGGCGAGGGTACGCTCGAGCCCGATGAATACGCGAAGGCCAACATCGAGGGCGCGCTTGCGAATGGTCTGGACGTCGGCGTCTACTTCTACTCGCAGGCCATCACGCCGGAGGAGGCCGTCGCGGAGGCGAATTACGTGCTCAACTTCGTGAAGGATTTCCAGATCAACTGGCCGATCGTCTTCGATACCGAGTACTATGAGCGCGAAGGCGCGCGCGGCAACACCACGAACCGCGAGCAGCGGACGGCGGTTGCTAAGGCGTTCCTCGACCACATCAAGGAGGCCGGCTATCAGGCGATGCTCTACTCGAGCACGCGCTGGTCGATCCTCAACGTCAACCGCGACGAGCTGGCCGACTATCCGTTCTGGTTTGCATACTACGGCGACACCGTGACGTACCGCTACGATTTCAACATCTGGCAGTACACCAGCGAGGGCACCGTGCCCGGCGTCAAGGGCGACTGCGATCTCGACCTGTGGCTGAAGCCCTGGTAAGCATTTTCCGAATTACATACGATGAGACGAAAAATGAGAGGCTGCCGTAAATTGGCAACCTCTCTTTTTATTGCTGTCGTTTTGTTTTGGTATTAGCCGAGTACAACCTCAACGGTGTGCTCGCCTGCGCCGAGAACCGGAACAACGTTGCCCGCAACGGCCCGGCCGTCAACGGTGAGCGACTTCACGCCCTTGCATACGTGGTTCGGATTCTTGATCGTAATGTTGTAGGTCGCACCGCGGTACTTGCGAACCGCCGTGAAGCCGTCCCACTCGGCCGGGATCGAAGGATCCACCTTCAGGCCGTCGAAGTCGGGCATGATACCGAGGATGTACTGCGAGATGGCAACCATGTTCCATGCTGCGGTACCGGTCAGCCAGGAGTTCTTGCCCTGACCGAAGTTCTTGCCGGGACGTCCGATATCGGAGCCGGCATCCTTGCCGCCGATCATCTGTCCGTAAACATACGGCTCGGTCTTGTGGATATCGCTGGTTTCTTCGGTAAATGCCGGAGCAATCTCGGAGTAGTACTTGAACGCGAGGTCGCCCTGTCCCGCATAAGCGGCTGCACAGATGATCCATGCGTTGTTGTGCGTGAAGATACCTGCATTTTCCTTGTAACCGCCCGGATAGGTGGAAATCTCACCGTACTGGATGTAGTACTTGGAGTATGCGGGGTTGTTGAGAACAAGACCGAACTTCGTGTTGAGTCTCTCGTCGATCGCTGCGAGCGTCTTGAGATCGGTGCCCTGCTCCTTGCCG
>JAFZWG010000001.1 GCA_017617395.1 Lachnospiraceae bacterium | reverse complement strand
GGGGCAGGTGACAATTGGGGACGGTTCTCAGTTGTCACGTGTCGTGTATGTGACAACTGAGAACCGTCCCCAATTGTCACCCTTGTCACCAAAAGGAGGTAAACAACATGAAAACATTAATTGTGATCGACATGCAGAATGACTTTATCGACGGCAGCCTCGGGACGAAGGAGGCTGTGGCGATTGTGCCGGCGGTGGCGGAGAAGATCAAGGCGCGCAAGGCGGAGGGATGGCAGGTGGTCTTCACGAGAGACACTCACGGCGAGGATTACATGGAGTCGAACGAGGGCAAGCACCTTCCGGTGGTGCACTGCATCGAGGAGACGCCGGGCTGGGAGATCCGCAAGGGGCTCGATACGGACGGGGCGATAATCGTCAACAAGCCGTCGTTCGGTTTTACGGGCTGGGCGGACGTGTTTGAGATGATCGGCGAGGCGGACGAGATCGAGCTGGTCGGCCTGTGCACGGACATTTGCGTCGTTTCGAACGCGCTGATCTTGAAGGCACTATACCCGGAGATCCGCATCAGCGTGGATCCGGCGTGCTGCGCGGGTGTGACGCCCGCAAGCCATGAGGCGGCGCTCACGACGATGAAGATGTGCCAGATTGAAGTGGAGTAAACTATGATTTCTTCGATTACCCTGGGAAGGACCGGGATTACGGTGCCGCAGAATGGATTTGGCGCGCTTCCGATCCAGCGCGTGGACACCGAGACGGCCGTGCGGCTTCTTCGGCGCGCGTACGAGGGAGGCATGCGCTTCTTTGACACCGCGCACGCGTACACGGACAGCGAGCGGAAGCTCGGCGAGGCGTTTGAAGGAATGCGTGAGAAGGTTTTCATTGCGACGAAGACGCAGGCGAAGACCGGCGATGCGCTGCGCGAGGAGCTGAAGGCGAGCCTCGAGGCGCTGCGGACCGACTATATCGACATTTACCAGCTGCATTGTGCGCCGCAGTGCTTCCGCCCGGGCGACGGGACGGGGCTTTACGAGGCGCTTTGCGAGGCGAAGGATGCGGGGCTTGTGCGCCATATCGGCATCACCGCACACAAGATCGGCGTGGCCGAGGAGATCGTAGCGAGCGGCCTCTACGAGACGCTGCAGTTTCCGTTCTCGTACCTTGCGAGCGACCGCGACATCGCGCTTGTGAAGGCGACCGAGGCGGCCGGGATGGGATTTATCGCGATGAAGGGCCTCTCGGGCGGCCTGCTCACGAATTCGGCGGCCTGCATGGCGTTCATGGCGCAATATCCGGCGCTGCCGATCTGGGGCATCCAGAGGGACAGCGAGCTCACGGAGTGGCTCTCGTTTTTCGAGCGTGATATCTCGATGACGGACGAGCTTCGCGAGACCATCGAGCGCGACCGCGCGGAGCTTCTCGGCGAATTCTGCCGCGGCTGCGGCTACTGCTCGCCGTGCACCGTCGGCATCGTCATCAACCAGTGCGCCCGCATGTCGCAGATGATCCGGCGCGCGCCCTCGCAGGCGTGGCTCTCGGACCACTGGAAGACCGAGATGGCGCGCATCGCGGACTGCGTCGACTGCGGCATCTGCAAGACGCGCTGCCCGTACGAACTCGACATTCCGAACCTGCTGCGCAAAAACCTCGCGGACTACAACGACATCCTCGCGGGCCGCGTGAAGGTGTGAGGTGACTTATGGACATTACCCGCCGTCGGAAAATAGCTTTGATCCTCAACATTCTGGTCATCGCCTTCGCGGTGATCGGGACGGTTTTGATGCTCTTCCCTCACTCGGAAAATGAAGAGTTTCTGACGCATGGCTTCGGCAACCTGAAATACTTCACCGTCCTCTCGAACGAGTGCTGCGGCATCATCGCGGTGGTGTGCCTCGTGTGCACGCTGCGCGGCCGTCGCCAGCCGATGCTCGCCAAATTCCTCGCGGCGGCAGCGGTTGGCCTGACGTTTCTGACGATTGTCGCATTCCTCGGGCCGATGTACGGCTTTCTTCGGATGTTCCGCGGCGCGAATTTCTTCTTCCACCTGATCCTGCCGCTCACGGCGATGGCGGAGTTTGTGGTGTACGTGGAGGGACCTGCCGACGCGGCGGAGGAGAACGGCGAAGAGGCTGCGGCTGCATTTTCCGAGGTGCCGTTCCGGTGGACGCTGTATTCGATGATCCCGGTCGCGGTGTACGGCTCGGTGTATCTCGGAAACTGTCTGATCAACGGTGTCGGCCAGTGGCCGCACTCGAACGATTTTTATGGGTTTATGAACTGGGGACTTCCGATCGGTCTGGTGATCTTTGGCGTCATCATGCTTGCGATCTGGGGCATCTCGTGCTCTTTGCGAGGGCTGCGGAACGCCTTTCGGCCGAGGAGGAAAAATCTTACGTAAGAAGGGAGAAAAGGTATGTGTGTGTGGCAATTGATGGGGTTGAAGTTTAAGAACAAGCCGCTTCGCTCGTGCACGGTTTCGACGGGAGGCGGCATGCTCGGCGGTCATTCGGAGATCAAGGTCTTCCGGGACGGCGACGGCGACGGGACGCTGCGGATCTCGCGCGCCGAGACGCACGCGGATCCGGTGCAGACGAGCGAGTATCCGGTGCCGGCGGAGGTGTTCGACAAGCTTTCCGAGATGGCGTATCAATACGCCCTCTACGGTGCGAGCACGCGCCGCATGAGCAAAATCGAGCTGCTCGACGGCGACACGACGAGCGTGTCCTTTTGCTATGACAACGGGGACTTCCGCGTTCGCCAGCTGCAGCGCATGACGCGCCGCATGTCGAAGGGCTACTGCGCGGTGATCAACTATATGAACTCGCTGCCGAAGGGGAATTGACGCGGGGCAGATTGCATTTTTGCATAATGACAATATGCAAATTTTGCATGCTTTTGCTTGCATGTAGTATGCAAATATTGCACATTTTGCGTTGACAATAATGTGCAAATCTGCTACGATGTAGGCAGAAGGAGGTGCGCGATATGACAGAACTCAAACGCAAACGGCTGCAGCGAAAGATTACGCAGCGGGAAGCTGCGGAGCGCATGGGCGTTTCTTTGCGCACATATATCACCTACGAAAACGATGCTTCCAAGGAACGTACCATGAAGTATCGGTATTTTCTGCTGGAGATCGAGGCGATGGACCGGATCGATGAGGAGCATGGTGTACTGACGATCGAGGAAATCCGAGACCTCAGCAGAAGTATCTTCGAACAATATGCGGTGGAGTCCGCGATTCTGTTTGGTTCCTATGCGAAGGGAACGGCGACCGCAACCAGCGATGTCGACATCGTGGTGGTTTCGGAGGTGACCGGCCTTCGCTTTTTCGGATTGACGGAGAGTCTGCGCGAGGCGCTGAAAAAGCGCGTGGACATTCTGGATCAAAGACAGCTGGTTGGCAACGAAGAGCTGCTCCGGGATGTGCTGAAAGATGGGGTGCGGATCTATGGAAAGTAGGAAGGATGATTCGGCATTGGTTGAAATGATCCGGAAGGAAGTGGATTAGGAGGTGTCGAATGAACGAAATGACGAAGAAGAGAAACCGGCTTTTGGCCGAGAAGGTGATCAAGGGCCTTGAGTCCCGCAACATGACGGGATACTATGCCGAGACCGGCGAGGAGGCGCTGCAGATGGCGCTGGAGCTGATCCCGGAGGGATCGAGCGTCGGCATGGGCGGCTGCATGAGCGCGCAGGAGATCGGGCTCACCGAGGCGCTTCGGAGCGGACGGTATGATTTCATCGACCGCGACGCGACGCCGAACAAGCGCGAGGCGATGCTCGCGACGTACGATGCGGATTACTTTATCGCGAGCGCCAACGCGATGACCGAGGACGGTGTGATCATCAACATTGACGGCAATGCGAACCGCGTTTCCGCGATCGCGCAGGGCCCTCGCTATGTCGTCTTCATCGTCGGCATGAACAAGATCTGCCCGGACGTGGACAGCGCGATGAAGCGCGCCCGCGGGGTGGCTGCGCCGATCAATTCGCAGCGCTTCGGCCTCTCGACGCCGTGCACCCGCACCGGCTCGTGCTTTAACTGCAAGTCTCCCGACACGATCTGCTGCCAGATTCTGATCACGCGCTACTCGCGCCACGAGGGCCGCATCCACGTGATCCTGGTCAACGAGGAGCTCGGTTACTAAGCGCTTGCGCGCAGCTTCGGCAAATGAGCCGGATGGGAGTTGTATGGGTATATTTCGCAAAGAAAAAGTAACGGACGATAAGAGGCGCCTGTGGGACGCTCTGGCGGAGTATCTGCGCCGCAATTACCGGCCCGAGGGCGACGGTGCAGCAGGCGCAGGAATGGGAGCCGCAGCCGGGATGAGTGCTCAGATGCAGTCGAACGCCTTGATGGCGAACTGCATGATGACGACCGCCAGGGAGGAGCCCCGCCGCAAATTCTTCGGGCGAGGCAAGACCGCGGCCCGCAAGGACTCGTGCGCCTTCATGGATGCCGAGGTTTTGGAGGAGAAAGCTGCGGAGGCACCTGCGGCAGCGGCCGCAGAGGCGGTCGCGGAGGAATGCGCGGACCTCGATGCCGAAGTCTTTGAAGAGGCATTCGCAAGGGAAGAAGCAGCGCCTGCGGAGAAGCGCAAGCGCACGCTGCAGGAGGCGGTGGCGCAGGTCGGCGAGACCTGGCAGCAGAGCCTGCTGCGGATGATCGATGAGCGCGGTTACTCGGATGCGGAAGTATATAAGCGCGCCGGCGCAGACCGGAAGCTTTTCTCGAAGATCCGGAGCAACGTAGATTACCGGCCGAAGAAGCCGACGGCGGTGGCATTTGCCCTGGCGCTTAAACTGTCGCTGGACGAGACGAAAGACATGCTGGCCCGCGCGGGCTTCGCGCTTTCGCCCAGCAGCCGGTTCGATCTGATCGTGGAATTTTTCATCGACAACGGTGTGTATGACATAAGCGTCATCAACGAGGCGCTGTACGACCACGGGGAGCCGCTGCTGGCTTCCTGAGACACAAAAAACAAGCTAGGGGGACGAAAAATGGCGGAAGAATTTGCCAAGCAGGATGAGTATACGGGGCAGGAGCCGGCTGTGAATAACGGACAGCCCGAAGAGAAGCAGGGCCGCCGCAAGAGCCGCGCCGTGAGTGTCTTCGTAATAATTCTCGTCGTGGCGTTCGTGGGGTACCTGGTGCTCTGGAAATGCGGCTACCGGTTCACGAGCAGGTCGCTTCTTCGGACGGATGTGCTTGCCGGAGAGTCGAGTCTGCAGATCGCGGAGGATGAATTTGTCTTCGATTGCATCGTGAGCGAAGGCTTCGGCACGGTGCGCAACGGTACGATTTCAAGCGTCAACGTGATCAAAAAGAGCAGTTTTCTCTATCGTAAGCTGTCGGAGGATAGCGATTGCATCAGTAAGTTTTCACTTCAGAACAAGGCGAAGGAAGACCTCGCCACGGTGATGATCGTGAAGGGAGCGGAGAGGAATTTTCTGTTCTTTTCCTGGATTTACGATTCCGTCGACCCCAACGACAGAGTGGAAAATGAGTCCGGCATGGTGTTGGCCCTGAAGCCCCGGCTGTACTCGGAGTATGTCACGATAAACGGGACGTCGCAAAAACTGATGAACAAGTCGTACGTCGCGGTGAGCGGCGAGGTTTTGTCGATCGTGATCAACGGCATGGAGCTTAGCATGGTCCCGCAATAATGCTGCACGGAGGTTCGTATGCAGATTTACGATATTTCGCAGGAAGTATTTTCCTGCGCGGTGTACCCGGGCGACCCGTCGCCGGAGCGCAAATGGATGCTCCGCATGGACGACGGCGCGGTTTGCAACCTGACGGCCATCTCCATGTGCGCGCACAACGGTACGCACGTGGACGCGCCCTTTCACTTCATAAACGAAGGCCGGAAGATCGATGAGGTTGACATGCAGCGGTGGATCGGGTACGCATACGTAGCGGAGCACGAGGGCGTGTTGACAGCTGCGGACGCGGAGTACATCCTGGCAACGGCGGAGGCCGCGGAAACGGCGCAGAACGCCTCGTTAGATGCGGCAAATTCACCCTGCGACGCCTCGAAGCGAATCCTCGTCAAGGGCAACGCGGTGATGTCGGAGGAGGCCGCGCGCGTGTTCGCGGAGCGGGGCATCTTCCTCTTCGGAAACGAATCGCAGACGGTCGGTCCGGAGGACGCGCCGATGGCGGTTCACAAGATCATGCTCGGCGCGCAGGTCGTGCTGTTGGAGGGCATTCGCCTCGCGGCGGTACCGGAGGGCGTGTACCTGCTGCACGCGGCGCCGATCAACCTCGGCGGAGCGGACGGTGCGCCGTGCCGCGCGACATTGTTGCGGATGTAAGAGGGGCGGACATAGAGAAGGTATTCAGGATATCCGATTTCATCATGTGTAAAAGGAGGAATGATTCATGGCACGTGTAATCCTGCTTAACGGGAGCCCGCATCCGCAAGGGTGTACTGCTGCGGCGTTGGAGGAAATGATCAAGGTATTCAGCGAAGAAGGTGTGGAAACGGAATTGATCCAGGTCGGGAACAAGGCTGTCCGTGGATGCATTGCCTGCGGATACTGCATGAAGAATGGGCAGTGCGTCTTTGACGATGACCTTGTGAATGAGGTTGCGCCAAAGTTTGAAGCGGCTGACGGGCTGGTCGTGGGGAGTCCGGTATACTACGGATCTCCGAACGGAACCATCGTTTCGTTTATGGACAGGTTGTTCTATAGCACTTCTTTCTCGAAGCATATGAAGGTCGGAGCTGCAGTGGTGAGCTGTAGAAGAGGCGGAAACACAGCAAGTTTTGATGTCCTGAACAAGTATTTTACCATCAGCGGTATGCCGGTCGCATCCGGCACCTATTGGAATCAGGTGCACGGATTCTCCGCAGAGGATGTAAAGAAGGACTTGGAAGGATTGCAGACCATGCGGAACCTCGCAAGGAATATGTCGTTTATGATGAAATCATTTGCGGTAACGAAAGCAACTGATGGCTATCCGATAGTGGAGAGAGAAGTATTTACCAGCTTTATGGACGGTAAGTGATTTTCGCCATTACTCAAACTGAAAAAAAACTACGTATTCTGTCGTTGAAGAGGTTGTTCGCGAATGGTATACTCAAGGATGGATAACTACGTGGGAAAGGAAATGCTGCGGGTGATTCCGCGGCATTTTTTGCGTTGAAATAATTCATTCCCAAAGGGGGGTTCTTATGTTCGATAAAGTAAGAAAAGTCATTGCTATCGTTCTTTCCGTGCTGGTGGTGTTCTGCTCGGCGGGGGATTTGTTCAAACCGCACGTGGCAGTTGCCGCAGGCGCGGTGCAGATCCGGGACGCGAAGCTGAAGTGGGTGACGACCGACTACGACGGGATTCCCGAACGCCTGCTGCTCAAAAAAGAGTACGACAACGGCGACACGTTCTCCGTCCAGTACCAGATGGACATCGTGCTGACCGGCGCGGAGGCACATGAACCGGGATCAATCCGGATCACGGCGCCGAAGCAGATCTTCCATCAGCGGAGTTCGCGCCCGGACGGAAGTGTTCAGACCGAAGGATACGGGAACATGACCTTCCCTGTTCCGTCCACGCCGACGGATGGTAGTTCCTGGCACTGGGAGGACACGGGCGACGGCCGGTACGTGATCGTTAACGACGTGGCGATCGACGCGGCGACCTCCCTCATGTTCCAGTGCACGATCACCGGTCTGCAGCCGAACAGGCTCGTGGACATGCTGCCGAGCGATTCCCTGAAGGTGACGGTGGAGGTCACCGCCAAGGACGGCACGAAGGACACGATGGACACGCAGGAACTGACGGCCGTGATCGACACCAAGGCCGCGCTGACTACCTACGGCACGACGCCCGGCGCGTCCCTGACCGGTACCGTCTACAACACATCGGAAAATATTTCTCCGAATATTCTGGACAATCTGCCGGGCGGCGCAGAAACGGCGAACGGCTATGTCTTTGTATGCTGGAAAACCCAGCCCTACTACGACGCGTCGCAGTATTTCCGGCTGGACATGGACCTGTGGGCGGGGGAGGCTGCCGGAAACGGGACGACGATCCCGGGAATCATCCTGGGCAGGATCGCCGGCGGCGGTACGGTCACCACGCAGGATTCCGGCGCGCAGGCCGGACAGCACTACAGCCGGACGGTCACGACCTACGACTGGGACGACCGGGGCACCCGGTCCGGAAACCGTGCGCAGGAGATCTGGGTAGCTTACCCGACCGCACAGATGCAGGCAGACAAGGCCTATACGATCAGCGCTGCCGCGACATGGAAGATGACCGAATCCGACCCGGCGAGGGGATCCGACCCGCAGGAGATCACGACGAAAAGCGTGGACGCTACGGTGAACTATACGCATTCGGACTGGGAGTTTCCGGCGGGAAGCTTCGGCGTGTACAAGTATACGGATTCCCATCCGAGCCATACGCACACCATTCCGGCAAAGGATGTGCCGGACGGCAGTACCAACAGCTATCACAAGAAAAACCATACCTACTCGACGGCCATCGGTACGCTTAGGAACAATCAGCCCGTGACCATTGAATACGAGGTGCTGACCACCGGGTACGGTTATGCGTATACCGCGGGCCCGACCGGCGAGGTCCCGGACCTCCCGGAGGGCTGGGAATACGATCCGGCCCACTACCTGAACTGGAACTACCTGATGGAGACCACGGACGATACGCTGACCGTCCAGAATGTCAGCGGCGCCCTGCAGCCCGGCGACTACTGCTTCACCGGGATCACCGTGGCCGCGCCGGAAATGTTCACCTACGGCTACCTGCAGCCCTCCCTGTCCCAGTACATGCTTCCGGGGTCGACCTTCGGCTACAGGCCGGACAGCAGCCTGCCGAAGCCGGACGTGGAGGTCTGGGTCAAGGACGCAAGCGGCCAATGGACACTGCTCGAGACGGTGTCGCTGAAGAGCGGGACGAAAAAGGTTACCTTCCCGGACGGCGTCATCGGCTACAAAACCCGCGTTATGACCAACCAGGCGGCCTGCAAGGTTGCTGTGTGGCCGACGGTGCAGTTGCTCCCGAGCGATCATCTGATGGACGTCGTGGAGACGGTCCTGCAGAGCTATACAAACGTCGTGGTGGACAACGACGCCGAACTGAAAACGACCTACTATTACAGCGCGACCCGGCCGGATGAGGTCCAGCCCTCCCAGGAGGCCTGGCTGGAGGCGGCAGCCGCCGACGGTCATACGCAGGAGACGAGCGACAGCAGCAGCGCGACGCTGGCCGTCGCAGGCTTCAGCGTATACGGAAACACGGGAATCGCGCCGGACGCGCCGGAGAACGATACGGTGAACCGCCGGATCAAGGCGAACCTGTACATGTACGCCGACGAGAAGAGCAACCTGTCGACCCGGGCGGAATACGACGCGGCGGTCGCGGCGGGCGCGGTGATCCCGGAGACCTCCGGCACATGGTACCTGCTGCTGCCGGAGAACATGACCCCGGACATGAGCAGCGTCAGCCTGCGGGGCGGCGACCGGATCATCGAAAAGGAGACCTACGACAACTTCCGGGGCACCGGACGAACCCTGCTGGTGGTCCGCGGCACGCTGTCACCGAGCGTTTACGACAGCTACTCCGGGGCGAACAGATATTTTACGGACCGGATCTTCCTGTCCCTGAACGCGTACATGCCCTGGGAGGACTACGCGGACCTGGAAGGCAACAAATATGTGGATTACTACGCGGCCTTCGAATCGGGCAATCCCGGCACGCTGGGCAACCTTGTCCAGGACCGGGGCTATTACCAATCCATCGGCTATCCGGACGCGTGGCCGAGCGAAGCGGGCACCTGGCTGAACGGCGCGCCCTATAAGATCAAGCAGGTCATGACGGACCTGGATCCGGACACGGACGAAGCGCGCTTCGTCTACCTGTACGGCAGCATCGGCCTGGGCGGCATCGACATCATGGAGCAGGTGGAGTTCCGAAAGGACGCCCGCGCGGGGAGCACGGGAGTCTGGGCCAAGGGCACCGAGGGCGAGAACCAGGTGACCGTGACCGAGGGCGGAAACTATACCTACCGCATGACCGTGGCCGCCAAGCACGACAGCTATATCGGCGGTATCATGTTCTACGACGCGATTGAGGAGTTTGCCCCCACCGACATTGCGGAGCCCGACCTGGCCGCGAAAAAACGCTGGTCCGGGACCTGGAACGAAAAAGGCCAGTGGCAGGGAACGCTCGTGTCCGTGGACATGACGGAACTGTACGCCAAGGGCTTCGGGCCGCAGCTGTATTACACCGCGCAGACCGG
>JAFZWG010000096.1 GCA_017617395.1 Lachnospiraceae bacterium | reverse complement strand
CGTGGGGCCGGCCGAAGGGCCGGGCTTGAGAAGTATAAAGGAGGATTAGAAAATGAAAGCTTTGGTAGTGATCGACATGCAGAAGGATTTTATCGACGGCAGCCTCGGTACGGCGGAGGCCGTTGCCATCGTGCCCGCGGTCGCGGAGAAGATCCGCGCGCGCAAGGCGGAGGGGTGGCAGATCATCTTCACGCGAGACACGCACAGCGAGGAGTACATGGAAACCAACGAGGGCAAGCATCTTCCGGTGGTGCACTGCATTGAGGAGACCCCGGGCTGGGAGATCAACGGCTCCCTTGACACGGCGGGCGCGCTCATCGTCAACAAGCCGTCGTTCGGTTTCACCGGCTGGGCGGACGTGATGGAGGACATGCTCGGCGGCGACCTCGAGGAGATCGAGCTGGTCGGCCTTTGCACGGACATCTGCGTCGTTTCGAACGCGCTGATCCTCAAGGCTCTCTATCCTGAGATCCGCATCAGCGTGGATCCCGCGTGCTGCGCAGGTGTGACGCCCGCGACGCATGAGGCGGCGCTCACGACGATGAAGATGTGCCAGATTGAGATTGCGTAAGACTATGTTGCGGCCTGCCGCGGCACTCGACCGCGGCGCGGGCAGAGTGCTGCCGGCGGGCTGCGTTGCTTATGAGGAGGCACTATGATACCTTCGATTACCCTTGGCCGGACCGGCATCACGGTTCCGCAAAATGCCTTCGGCGCCCTGCCGATCCAGCGTGTCGACGTTGACACCGCGGTTCGGCTGCTTCGCCGCGCCTACGATGGCGGCATCCGCTTCTTCGACACCGCGCACGCGTACACGGACAGTGAGCGGAAGCTTGGGGAGGCATTTGCCGGCATGCGCGACAAGGTTTACATCGCGACGAAGACGCAGGCGAAGACCGGCGACAAGCTGCGCGAGGAGCTCGAGGCAAGCCTTGAGGCTTTGCGCACGGATTACATTGACATTTACCAGCTTCACTGCGCTCCGCAGTGCTTCCGCCCGGGCGACGGGACGGGGCTCTATGAGGCGCTCTGTGAGGCGAAGGAGCAGGGGCTCGTGCGCCACATCGGCATCACCGCGCACAAGATCGGTGTCGCCGAGGAGATCGTGGCGAGCGGGCTCTATGAGACGTTGCAGTTTCCGTTTTCCTATCTCGCGAGCGACCGCGACATCGCGCTTGTCAAGGCGACCGCGGAGGCCGGCATGGGCTTCATCGCGATGAAGGGGCTCTCGGGCGGCCTGCTGACGAACTCGGCAGCGTGCATGGCATTCATGCTGCAGTATCCGGCGCTGCCGATCTGGGGCGTCCAGAGGGACAAGGAGCTCGAGGAGTGGCTGTCATACTTCGACAAGGACATCACGATGACGGACGAGCTGCGTGAGTTCATCGAGAACGACAGAGGGGAGCTGCTCGGCGAATTCTGCCGTGGCTGCGGCTACTGCTCGCCGTGCACGGTGGGCATCGTGATCAACCAGTGCGCGCGCATGTCGCAAATGATCCGCCGCGCGCCCTCGCAGGCGTGGCTCTCGGACTACTGGAAGGCCGAGATGGCGCGGATCGACGAGTGCGTCGACTGCGGCCTGTGCAAGACGCGCTGCCCGTACGAGCTGGACATTCCAAACCTTCTTCGGAAGAACCTCGCGGATTACAAGGACATCCTCGCGGGGAGAGTGCAGGTGTGACGTCGCAGGTGTTGCGCGGTTGTGACAGCAGGCGACGCTGTGCGGATGTCGGACTATGCAGAAGGAGGTGACGGCGATGAACATCGAGAAAAATCGGCGTATTGCCTTTTACCTGAATATCGCGGTCATCGTGTTCGCGGTGGCCGGAACGATCCTGATGCTTTTCTTTCGCGGCCAAGGTGATGAACTGCTGGCGGAGGGCATCGAGAATTATAAGTATTTTACGGTGCTTTCCAACGAGATCTGCGGTATCATCGCGGTCGTGAGCCTTGTGCAGTCGCTGCGCGGGAAGCCCCAGCCGATGCTCGCGAAGCTCATGGCGACAGCGGCGGTCGGGCTGACGTTCCTCGTGATCATCGGTTTCCTCGGCCCGCTGTACGGTCTTCTGAAAATGTACCGCGGTGCCAATTTCTTCTTCCACCTGATCCTGCCGCTCACGGCGATGGCGGAGTTCGTGCTCTGCCCGGGTGACGCGGCGGAACCCGTGACGATCCCGTTTTGGTGGACGTTTCTCACGATGATCCCGGTCGCGGTGTACGGTGCGTTCTACCTTGGAAACTGCATGATCAACGGCATCGGCGAGTGGCCGCACACCAACGATTTTTACGGCTTTCTGAACTGGGGTCTGCCGGTCGGCCTTGCGATCTTCGCCGGCATCATGCTTGCGATCTGGGGCATCGCGTGCGTGCTGCGGGCGGTGCGCGCGAGGGTGCAGTGAGGCGCGATTTGAGCGCGATCTGAGCGTATGAAGGAAGCATTTTCCGAAAGATAAAGAGGGAGAGAATCAGCGATGTTGATCACGAAATTACTTGGACATAAATTCCGCGCGGACGAGTTTGAGTCCTGCTCGGTGTCGACCGGCGGCGGTATGACCGGCGGCTTCCGCGACGTGACGCTGCGGCGAGAGAAGGACGGCCGCGCGACGGTCACGGTGCGGCACAAGGAGTGGCACTACGAGCGCGAGGAGAAGACGGTGTACGAGGCTTCGGAGGAGGCGTTCGCGCATGTCGCGGAGCTCGTGAACAAGTACGACCTGCACACCGCGAGCAAGCGGCGGATGAGCCGGATCCGGATCCTCGACGGTGACACGACCACGGTGAGTTTTCACTTCGGCAAGCGCTATTTCAGTCTTCGCCAGCTGCAGCGCAAGAGCGCTTCTGCGCGGAAGGGCTACAGGGAAGTCATCGATTACCTGAACTCGCTTCCGGGCGGGGAGGGCGTCACGACGCGCGAGCCGCAGCAGTTGCGGCTGCTCGTGGACGGGTACAATCTGATGTTCACGGTGGAGGATGCCTTTGACGAGAAACTCGACGCGATCCTGTGCGAGGACGAGCTCACGGTGACGCGCTTCGAGGACTGCGGCATTGTGCTGTGCACCGGCGAGGCGCCGGAGACTGCAGAGAGCATGAAGAACGTGGCGGGTGAAGGAACTGCAGAAACCGTGGAGAGCACGGGAACCGCAGAGCATGTTGAAGCTGCGAAACCTGTAACCGTGCAGACCGCAGCGCCCTGCGACCTTGTATATGATCCGGCAAGCAGGAGCTATATTGTTCTGTATGCGGAGCATACATTTTCCGAGCCCGTGTGGCTTCTGGCGAAGCACGACGGCTACGCGAAGACCGCGGCGCCGCTCGTTGAGAAGATGAACGGAAAATATCGGTTTTACAAGAATTAATTGCACATTATACGAAGTTCTTATGAGTGGGGTCAGGATCTATGGAAAACAAGAAGGGTGATGTGTATTTTACGACTAAGATACTGACCGATCTTGAAT
>JAFZWG010000095.1 GCA_017617395.1 Lachnospiraceae bacterium | reverse complement strand
CGTGGGGCCGGCCGAAGGGCCGGGCTTGAGAAGTATAAAGGAGGATTAGAAAATGAAAGCTTTGGTAGTGATCGACATGCAGAAGGATTTTATCGACGGCAGCCTCGGTACGGCGGAGGCCGTTGCCATCGTGCCCGCGGTGGCGGAGAAGATCCGCGCGCGCAAGGCGGAGGGGTGGCAGATCATCTTCACGCGCGACACGCACGGGGAAAATTATATGGAATCCAATGAGGGCAAGCACCTTCCGGTGGTGCACTGCATTGAGGAGACCCCGGGCTGGGAGATCAACGGCTCGCTCGACACGGCGGGCGCGCTCATCGTCAACAAGCCGTCCTTCGGCTTCACCGGCTGGGCGGACGTGATGGAGGACATGCTCGGCGGCGACCTCGAGGAGATCGAGCTTGTCGGCCTGTGCACGGACATCTGCGTCGTTTCGAACGCGCTGATCCTCAAGGCTCTCTATCCCGAAATCCGCATCAGCGTGGATCCCGCGTGCTGCGCGGGCGTGACGCCGGCGACGCATGAGGCGGCGCTCACGACGATGAAGATGTGCCAGATTGAGATTGCGTAGATTAGTACTGCGGCCGACGAGGTGCCTGCCCGCTGACGGGCGAGGCATCGTCGGTCGTGTTTTGCAGTTGATGGGGCCGTCATGGCTTTGTCACGGAAAGGAAGCGCTATGATCCCTTCCATCACCCTCGGCCGGACCGGTATCACGGTTCCGCAAAATGCCTTCGGCGCCCTGCCGATCCAGCGTGTCGACGTCGACACCGCGGTTCGGCTGCTTCGCCGCGCCTATGACGGCGGCATCCGCTTCTTCGACACCGCGCACGCGTACACGGACAGTGAGCGGAAGCTTGGGGAAGCATTTGCCGGCATGCGCGACAAGGTCGTGATCGCGACGAAGACGCAGGCGAAGACCGGTGACAAGCTGCGCGAGGAGCTTGAGGCAAGCCTTGAGGCTTTGCGCACGGATTACATTGACATTTACCAGCTTCACTGCGCTCCGCAGTGCTTCCGCCCGGGTGACGGGACGGGCCTTTACGAGGCGCTCTGTGAGGCGAAGGAGCAGGGGCTCGTGCGCCACATCGGCATCACCGCGCACAAGATCGGTGTCGCCGAGGAGATCGTGGCGAGCGGGCTTTATGAGACGTTGCAGTTTCCGTTTTCCTATCTCGCGAGCGACCGTGACATCGCGCTTGTCAAGGCGACCGCGGAGGCCGGCATGGGCTTCATCGCGATGAAGGGGCTCTCGGGCGGTCTGCTGACGAACTCGGCAGCGTGTATGGCATTCATGCTGCAGTACCCGGCGCTGCCGATCTGGGGCGTCCAGAGGGATAAGGAACTCGAGGAGTGGCTTTCATTTTTCGAGAAAGACATCACGATGACGGACGAGCTGCGGGAGTTCATCGAGAACGACCGTAAGGAGTTGCTCGGCGAATTCTGCCGCGGCTGCGGCTACTGCTCGCCGTGCACGGTGGGCATCGTGATCAACCAGTGCGCGCGCATGTCGCAAATGATCCGCCGCGCGCCCTCACAGGCGTGGCTCTCGGACTACTGGAAGGCCGAGATGGCGCGGATCGACGAGTGTGTCGACTGCGGCCTGTGCAAGACGCGCTGCCCGTACGAGCTGGACATTCCGAACCTGCTTCGGAAGAATCTCGCGGATTACAAGGACATCCTCGCGGGGAGGGTGCAGGTGTGACGTCGTGAGGCAGTACACGGCGGATTGAATGTTGAGGAGGTGCCGGCGATGAGCTTTGAACGCAGACCGCGTGTCGCTTTTTTCTTGAATATTGCGGTCATCGTGTTCGCGGTGGCAGGAACGATCCTGATGTTTTTCTTCCGCGGCCAAGGGGATGAACTGCTGGCGGACGGCATCGAGAATTATAAGTATTTTACAGTGCTTTCCAACGAGATCTGTGGTATCATCGCGGTCGTGAGCCTTGTGCAGTCGCTGCGCGGGAAGCCCCAGCCGATGCTCGCGAAGCTCATGGCGGCAGCGGCGGTCGGGCTGACGTTCCTCGTGATCATCGGTTTCCTCGGCCCGCTGTACGGTCTTCTGAAAATGTACCGCGGCGCCAATTTCTTCTTCCACCTGATCCTGCCGCTCACGGCGATGGCGGAGTTTGTGTTCTGCCCCGGCGACGCGGCGGAACCCGTGACGATCCCTTTCTGGTGGACGTTGCTCACGATGATCCCGGTCGCGGTGTACGGCGCGTTCTATCTCGGAAACTGCATGATCAACGGCATCGGCGAGTGGCCGCACACCAACGATTTCTACGGCTTCCTGAACTGGGGTCTGCCGGTCGGCCTTGCGATCTTCGCCGGCATCATGCTCGCGATCTGGGGCATCGCGTGCGTGCTGCGTGCGGTGCGCGCGAGGGTGCAGTGACGGCGTGGGCCGGGCGAGTTGACATGGGAGAGCAATAGAGAGACGTGAACGAATTCGAAATTCATAATCCGTGTGATAAAGGGAGAAATCAACGATGTTGATCACGAAATTACTGGGACATAAATTCCGCGCGGACGAGTTTTCGTCCTGCTCGGTGTCGACCGGAGGCGGTATGACCGGCGGCTTCCGCGACGTGACGCTGCGGCGAGAGAAGGACGGCCGCGCGACGGTCACGGTGCGGCACAAGGAGTGGCACTACGAGCGCGAGGAGAAGACCGTGTACGAGGCGTCGGAGGAGGCGTTCGCGTATGTCGCGGAGCTCGTGAACAAGTACGACCTGCACACGGCGAGCAAGCGGCGGATGAGCCGGATCCGGATCCTCGACGGTGACACGACCACGGTGAGTTTCCACTTCGGCAAGCGCTATTTCAGCCTCCGCCAGCTGCAGCGCAAGAGCGCTTCTGCGCGGAAGGGCTACAGGGAAGTCATCGATTACCTGAATTCGCTTCCGGGCGGAGAGGGCGTCACGACGCGCGAGCCGCAGCAGTTGCGGCTGCTCGTGGACGGCTACAATCTGATGTTCACGGTGGAGGATGCCTTTGACGAGAAACTCGACGCGATCCTGTGCGAGGACGAGCTTTCCGTGACGCGCTTCGAGGACTGCGGCATTGTGCTGTGCACGGGAGAGACGCCGGAGACTGCAGAGAGCATGAAGAACGTGGCGGGTGAAGGAACTGCAGAAACCGTGGAGAGCGCGGGGAACGCCGGGACTGCAGAAACCATGGAGAGCGCGGGAACCGCAGAGCATGTTGAAGCTGCGAAACCTGTAACCGTGCAGACCGCAGCGCCCTGCGACCTTGTCTATGATCCGGCAAGCAGGAGCTATATTGTTCTGTATGCGGAGCATGCATTTTCCGAGCCTGTATGGTTGCTGGCGAAGCACGACGGCTACGCGAAAACCGCGGCGCCGCTGGTTGAGAAGATGAACGGAAAATATCGGTTTTACAAGAATTAATTGCACATTATACGAAGTTCTTATGAGTGGGGTCAGGATCTATGGAAAACAAGAAGGGTGATGTGTATTTTACGACTAAGATACTGACCGATCTTGAAT
>JAFZWG010000094.1 GCA_017617395.1 Lachnospiraceae bacterium | reverse complement strand
GCTCAGCCGGGAGAGCGTTCGCCTCACACGCGAGAGGTCACGGGTTCGAGCCCCGTCGCCCCCATCATGGAAATATAGCTCAGCCGGGAGAGCGTCCGCCTGACGCGCGGGAGGTCATGGGTTCGAGCCCCATTGTTTCCACTATGTAAGCCCTGTAATCGAGGATTGCAGGGCTTTCCTTGTCTTTTTTGCGAAAAAATCGACAGGGGAAAAAGCGGCGAAACTTACAAATATGCAAGATTTTCCGTAAATCCCTCCGCGCGGCGTATAATAGGCGCGTAAACTAAGGGAGTCGTGCGCCCTTTCGCGTCGTATGGATGAGGAACAGTTGAAGAAAGGGGAGCCGCCCGGCCCGCGCCGGCCGGGTGAGCACCCTGTGAGTCGCATCGGAAAATGCGACAGAGGAGAGATGTAAGAATGTCAGGAACCAGGCAGAAAAACGGAGTCCTTTGGGGAATCATATTGCCGTTTGCGGTGATTCTCGCAATCTGGGGCTTTTATGCCTACGTGAGCACCCGAATGGTTGTCAGCATGCCCGAGGTCAAACCGGTGGACGGTGTCGCGGACTTCCGCGAGATTCCGCTGGAGGACGGCGTCTGGCACATGGTGAACTCGTGGGATTATTTTGCTGGCAAGCTGTACGGGCCGGAGGATTTTGCGGACCCGGACAACATGCCGGTTCCGAGTGCCCCCGGCGTCAAGGACATGACGATCGGTTCGTATCGCGTGAAAATCCTAGCAAAGCCGAACATGTACCTCGCAATCGCGAGCTTTACGATCGACTACAGTATGCGCGTGTTCGTCGACGGCGTCGAGGTGCGTAACTACGGCTATGTCTCCGAGAACCCCGACGAAGTCCGTCACGGAGCCCGCTACATGGTGCTTCCGCTGTTTACGGGCGAGGACGGCGAGGTTGAAATAATCTATCAATACGCAAACTTCATGCACAACGACGGCGGATTCATCCCGGCGACGACGATCTCGACGCCGGAGAATATCGATGAGTACGTGCGCGGCATGACGGTGTACTCTCTCTTCCTGGGGTGCGGCCTTCTGTTCATCTCGTTCTACTTCATCGTGTACGCGGTGTACCAGAGAAGCCGTGAGTATTTCATGCTGGCGGCGTGCTGCTTCCTGATCGCGTTCCGCAATTCGTTCTTTGCATATGATTATCTCATGAAGGCGGATTTTCCGTTCGAGCTTCGCTACCGACTGTTCATCCTGACGGTGTCGCTGCTGCCGTCCGTGATCGTGTTCCTGCCGTCGGCATTTTTCCCGCATGTCATCGGGAAGAAGGCGGCGCGGTCGTTCACCGCGGTGTATGTGGTGCTGGGAATCTTGCATTTTACGCTTCATACGAAAAAACTGGTGGCGCTTTGCCATATCAGCTACTATATCTGCGTCGCATGCGCGATCATGGTCGTCGCGCAGTTCGTGTGGTACTCGATCAAGCGAAAACCGATCCGGGGGTCGGATCTGTTCACGCTGGTTGTCGTGTTTGCGCTGTTCTTCCTGATGCTCTGGGAGGGTATCAACACGAGCAGCAACTCGATCGTGGCGCACTTCGGTCTGACGCCGTACGGCTTCCTTCTGTGCATCCTCGGACTGTCCATCAGCACGAGCCGGAAGATCCGCGTCCAGGCGGAGCAGCTCGTCGAGGAGATGCAAAAGAACGAGGTGCTCGGGCAGACCAACGCGATGAACCGGAGCTTCCTGCAGACGGTTGCGCACGAGCTGCGCACGCCTCTGTCGGTCATCTCGGGATACGCGCAGCTTACGGAGATGCAGATTCAGAAGGGCAAGCTCTCGCCGCAGACGCCCGAGAGACTGCAGACGATCCGCTCGGAGGCCGACCGCCTCGGCGCGATGGTTGCGAACCTGATGGCGTACACGTACGGCAACGCGAGGGACGCGGAGCTGCATATGGTCGACCCGAAGGAATTGCTGCACAACGCCGCATTGATTGCGGAACCGGTGTGCGAGAAGAAGAACAACCGTCTCGTTACCGCCTGCGAGACCGGATGCATGCTGCACGGCAATTTTGAGCTGCTGCTGCAGGTTTTGATCAACATGATCGTCAACGCCAGCCGCCATACGGACGAGGGAGAGATCCGCGTCGCGGTTGCGGAGGAGGGCGACATGGCGGTATTTACCGTGGCCGACACCGGCACCGGAATCGCTCCAGATGTTGCGGAGCACATTTTTGAACGGGGATATACAACCGACGGCGGAAACGGTCTCGGACTCGCCATCTGCATGGACACCGTGCACATGCACGGCGGTGAGATGACGCTGGCAGCGACCGGACCCGGGGGAACGACATTCCGCTTTACGATTCCGAAGGAGAAAGAGTTATGAGTTACACCGTCCTTTTGGTAGAGGACAATCCGCACATTATGGAGATCAACCACGAGGCGTTGATGATGGAGGACTACGAGGTGCTTCAGGCCTATGACGGCAAGGAGTGCATGGAGCAGCTCGCAAAGCACCACGTGGACCTGATCGTTTTGGACATCATGCTCCCGGACAGCGACGGTTACACGCTGTGCCGAAAGATCAAAGAGGACTACGATGTTCCGATCCTCTTCCTGTCCGCTCTGGGGGAAAATGAGCAGATCATCCGCGCTCTTCGCGAGGGCGGCGACGATTATATGACGAAGCCGTACGATCTCGGTGTTTTGCTGGCGCACGTGGAGGCGAGGCTTCGTGACTCGCACAGCAAAAACCGCTGTGTCACGTACGAGGAGCTCAAGCTCGACACCGTCTCGGTGGTCGCGACGTACCATGGGAGAGACCTGCTGCT
>JAFZWG010000093.1 GCA_017617395.1 Lachnospiraceae bacterium | reverse complement strand
CCCCAACTGTCACCCTCTGTCATCTATTTACGAAATATCTTTTTTCTTAAACACCCGCATGCCGAAAATTATGCACAGCGCGGAAAATGCAAGCGCGCACAAAACCGTCAGCCAGGGACAATCCGGCATGGTCGAAACATTCAGGCTCGTGACCTGCCCCTCGGGGAAGCAGCGCGAGAGAATTCCCATAATCTTGCTGTCCGGCGCGGCATCGTACATGATCACGAAGAACATCAGAAGCGCGTACGTAAAGAGATAGTTGAACAGCATTCCCTTGGTGCCCGGGATGACCACGGAGATCAGGATGCTCTGGCAGATCTTGGAGATCAGCATGGCGACGATGATCGCCGCGGCGGCGAGAGCATTTTTCGACGAAAGGGCGGTAGTATCCGCGAACAGTGCGATGAAGATCGCGGCGGTGCCGAGCGAAACTGCCGTTTCGATCAAACCGTCCGCAATTCCGACAACGCTCCACGAGAGAAACACATTGGTTCTCTTGTGGCCGACGATCAGCTTGTTGCGGATCGCTCCGCCGGAGAATTCCGCGGAAACGAACAGCATGAACGCTCCGCCCACAAACAGTGGCGTCGCCAGTACCGAGACGGAACACAGCGTGTTGCATACGGAAACGACCGCAGCTTCGTTGTCCCCGCCGGAGTTAAAGAAGATGCACAGATACACGATCGACGTCACGCACACAAGCGATACGTAGAACGATCTGGTCCTCAGCAGTCTCGCAAAATCGGTTCTGAGAAGATTACGCATGGCTCTCACCTCCCACCAGCGAGAGGAAGAAGCCTTCCAGATTCTCGTCCTGCTCCTTGCAGGAAAGGATCTCGCATTGATCTTTCCAGAGTGCCAGCGCAAGCTCCGTGATGTTGGGCTGCGCGTAGATGTCCACGGTGTCCGCACCGGTGACGGTGTAGTCCGTGCCGCGGCGCTCCAGCTCGCGGACGAGAGCATCCACGTTCGTCACGCGCACGCTCACGCATTTGCGGCAGGCGTTCTGAAGCTCGTCCGCGCTCATTTCCCGAACGATGCGCCCGCTGTCGATGAACCCGTAGTGGGTCGCAATCCGGGACAGCTCGTCGAGAATGTGGCTTGAGATTAAGATGGTGATCCCCTGCTCGCGATTAAGCTTTATGATCAGCTCGCGGATGTCGACGATACCCTGCGGATCCAGTCCGTTGATCGGCTCGTCGAGGATCATAAAATCGGGATGCCCGCACAGCGCGATTGCAATGCCGAGCCGCTGCCGCATACCGAGCGAAAACTGCTCCGCCTTCTTCGAGCCGGTGTCCGCCAGCCCGACCAGCTCAAGAAGCTCTTTGATGCCGTCGAAATTCGGCAGCCCGAGCACGCGGTACTGATGCTTAAGGTTCTCCTCCGCCGTCATCATCGGAAAGATCGACGGCGTCTCCACGACCGCACCGATGCGCTTGCGCGCCGCGTGGATCGCATTTTCCGAATGTTTCGCGCCGTACAGAACGAGCTCCCCGTCCGTCGGGAACTGAAGCCCGCACGCCAGGCGGATCAGTGTCGTCTTTCCCGCGCCGTTCCGACCGACGAAACCGTAGATCGCCCCCTTCGGCACATGCATGGAAAGACCGTTCAGGGCATTGAAATTCTTGTACTTTTTTCGCAGACCCTCGGTTGTCATAACGTAGTCCATTCCAAGACCTCCTTCATGATTGTAGCGGTGCCCCCGGCATCGCTCTGAGAGAAGAATATCGTAAAATGGTTAAGAAACCGGTTAACGAAACCGATGCTTTCCGGTTAAGATTTTATGTCTTTCAACATATATCCGATGCCCCAGATTGCCTCAATCACGGCATTTTCGGTCACCGACGCAAGCTTCCGCCGCAGGTGATGGATGTGGATCTTCAGCGAATCCTCCGTGCAGTCCGGCGTGTCATGGCTGATGCAGTCGAGGATCGTGAGCTTCGCGACCACCTGCCCCGGGCGCTGCATGAGGAGTCGTAAAATGGCCGCCTCCGTCCGCGTGAGCTGCGCGCTCGTGCCGTTTGCGACGAGCTTTCTCGTGTCCGCGTGCAGCGCGATGTCGCCGAAGCTGAAGATTTCCGTATCGGCGATCGTCCCCTTGCCACGCAGCTGCACCGTGATGCGCGCCAGCAGTTCATGCAGATCGAACGGCTTCGTGACGTAGTCGACCGCGCCGCCCAGAAGAAGCGCCACCTTGTCGTCCGCGGACGCGCGGGCGCTTATGACGATCACCGGCACGGTGCCGAGCTTCGGAAGCACGTCCTCGCCGCTTAAGCCGGGCAGACCGAGGTCCAGAAGCACCAGATCCGGCTGTGCCTTCGAAAGCGCCAGCAACGCCTCCGTCCCGGAAAATGCGGAAACAACGGAAAAGCCCCGCTTGGTCAGTGCCGTACGGAGCATTTCGTTGATTGTCACATCGTCGTCAATGATAAAGATTGTAGCCATCGTTCCTCCGCGGAATTACTCCGCTGCTGCTTCATTTTCCGCGGGCTTTTCGGAAGCCGCTGCCGCTTCCTCCTCTGCGGGCTTCTTCGGGAAGCGGATCGTGATCTTCGTTCCCATGCCGAGCTCGCTGTCAAGCTGCACGGTCGCGCCGTGGAAGGCCGCACCGTGCTTGACGATGGACAGGCCTAAGCCCGTGCCGCCGATCTCCTTCGAGTGGCTCTTGTCCACACGGTAGAAGCGCTCGAACACGCGCGGCAGCTCCGCTCTGGGAATGCCGATGCCGTTGTCGTGCACGATCAGGATCGCGCCGTCGCCGTCGTTCTCGACCGTGACCTGCACGCGGCCGTTCTCGTTGTTGTATTTGATCGCGTTGTCGATCAGGTTGTAGACCATCTCGCCGATGATCTGCGGCGAGCCCGGAACCACCTCGTGGGTGCCCGAGAGGAACACGCTCACATGCTTCGCGGAAGCCGCATCGGAGAGAACGGACATCATCTCCTCCGAGACGCGGTACAGATCGACCGGCTCGCTCGAAAGAATCGCATCGTCCTTGTCATCGAGCTGCGAGAGCTTGATGATGTCGCCGACGAGCGTGATCAGGCGCTGCGCCTCGTCGTGAATCTTGTTCGCAAAGCGCGTGACGTCCTTCTCCTCGACCATGCCCGCGCCGAGGATCTCGGCGTAACCGGAGATCGACGTGAGAGGTGTCTTGAGCTCGTGCGACACGTTGGCCGTGAACTCGCGGCGCATCGTATCCTGCTTCTTGTGCTCCTCCTTGAGCTCGTTCATCTGCTCGTAGAGCTGGCGATTCTGCGCCTGAATGCGGCGAACAAGCGGCTGCAGCTCGGGGTACGCGTCCTTCGTCTCGGGGCACGCCGGGTCGATCGCGTCGATCGGCTCAGTCACCTTGCGGCCGATGCGCACCGCGATTAATGCGGAAAATACAAGCACCAAAACGAGCATGACCGACATCGGATAGATCAGCCGGATTGCCAGCTGTCCCATCGTGAAGCACTCCTGCGACACACGCAGCACGCGCCCGTCCGCCATGCGGACCGCATAGTTGAACGTCTGTCTTTTGAGCGTGTCGGAGTAGCGCTTGCTCTCGCCGGTGCCGTTTGCAAATGCATCCTTCACTTCCTCGCGCTCGGCGTGGTTTTCGAGGGACGCCGCAATCTCCTGGCTGTCGTACGCTACCGAACCGTCCTTGTTGATGACGGTCACACGAAGCCGGATCTCCTGCGTCGACGCCGTCTGCTGCAGCACGCCGGTGCCGGACTTTTCGATCAATTCGCTCATGTACTGCGCCTGCTCGCGGAACTCCTTCTGCTGCTCCGTGCTGACATAGCGGTACTCGATGAACAGCGTGGTCAGCATGGTGATCACAAAGATCGCCACCGCCACGATGTAAACATTTTGCAACACCTTAACCTTCATATGTTCACCCCTTTTGCGGGCCGGCTCCGCCGTCCGCCCGATTTCCTCTATCGGATGCGGTATCCGATACCGCGCACTGTCTCAATCTGTGCCCCCGCCTCGCCGAGCTTGCTGCGGAGTGTCCGGATATGCACATCGACCGTGCGGTTCTCTCCGTCAAAATCATATCCCCAGATAGTGCTAAGAAGCTTGTCTCTGCTGAGCACGATCCCGCGGTTTTGCAAAAGCATCAAGAGAATGTCGAACTCCTTCTTCGTAAGCGCTACCGCCTCGCCGCCGACGCTCACCTGGTGCCGCTCCGGACTCACGTACAATGCCCCGACGCGGTACTCCGTGCTACTCTGCTCACCCTCCGAGCGCCGCAGAAGCGCCTTCACGCGCGCCAGCAGTTCCATCATTCCGAACGGCTTCGGCAGGTAGTCGTCCGCGCCCTGGTCGAGCCCGACGACCTTGTCGTACTCGCTCCCCTTTGCGGTCAGCATCATCACCGGCAGCTTCTTCGTCGCCGGGTCTGCCCGGAGCTTCCGAAGGATCGAGAGTCCGTCCTCCTCCGGCAGCATGATATCCAAAAGCACCAGCCGCGGCGACTCCTTCACGCACGCCTCGTAAAATTCATGCGGCAGCGCGAAGCCCTCGGCCTTCAGCCCCGATTGCGCAAGGGTGTACACCACGAGCTCGCGGATATTGTCATCGTCTTCCACAAGGTAAATCAATGCTGCACACCTCCTCTCGGGATTGTCCTTCTATTATCGCACAAGATTGCATGTTTTACAAGTCTTTGCGGGTGTTCGGGTTCATTTTCCGACCAGCCGGTCGATGTCCTTCTCCGACGCGGCGGGGTACAGTTTGCGAATGTGCGCGGCAATCCGCTCGCGCGACGACGCCGGGTCCTCATTGTACGCCGACGTCACGGTCTCGTACCCCCAGACCGTCTCCGGCGGAAGCGGGATGGAAACCGCCATGCCGTACGCCTCACCGCGCTTGTTTACGCGCCTGCGAAAGTCCGTGATTACAAGGTAGAGCTGCATCTGAAGCCCGGTGAGAATCCCCGGAAAATTCTTCTCCCCTCCCTTGCCAAACCCGGCTTTCTTCTTGAGCTCTGTCGACAGGATCCGCTCCTCGCGGTACACCGTCTCGCCGCTCTCGTCCTCGCCCAGGTAAAAGTCCATGATGCGCTTTTCGCGGCGGCTCGCCAGGCCGTCCTGCCACCGCGCGTCGAAGTCGTAGCCGTCGCGGCGGTAATTCACAAAATACGGCAGCCACGCAAGGCTGATGAAGCCGGCCTTGCCGTCGAAGAATTTGCCGTACGCGATGCGGCGCTCGCGCGCAATGATCTCGCGCCACTCCCACGGGTCCTCGCTGCGGATGCCCGTCCACCAGTACCGTTCCGCCGTCTGTTCCTCGACGGAAAATCCTTCCACCTCATTTCGAAACAGCGGCAGAAAGCCGACCTCCTCGATTCTTTGCTCCAGCTCCTCTATGCTCCGGATCCGCCTCGGGTCGTTCCAGGCGACACCGCGCATGATCCATTCTCCGTTTTCCAGATGTGACATCGGTTCCTCCCGCTGTATATGTGTCCGGACTACTCCTGCTCCGGATTTCTATCGTACTCCGCGCAGTTCACTTCGCACAGGTTCTCGATCGGGATCGTGCGCCCGTCCGAGAGAAGCAGCGTGTGCGCAAGCGCATCGTGCTTTTTGATCGTCCCGCTCACGGTCTCGTACGACCCGCCCGCCTTCGCGCGGTCCGGCACAAAATACGTAAATGTCGCCTCCGCGGGCGTCGGCTGCTTCATGATCCACGTTAAAACCTCGTTGACCGAGACCTTCTGCTCCTCCGTCAGCTGGATCCGCGCGTCCGTGAGTCTCGCGGACTCCGCCACAAGATCGTCGTAGCCCGTCAGCGCGGCAAACGGTGAAAACTGCGCCGCCCGCGCGCTCCGCGGCATCGGCCGGCGGTGCCTTGAAACGTGGTGCTCGCGGTCGATGATGTCCGCGTATTCTTTTCTTGCGTCTTTCATAGCATTTTCCTCAAGGGCATGCTGCCCGGTTTCTCCGATTCGAAAATTACGCCTTGTGCCCGCCGATCTGCTCGTTTCGCTCCATCGCGGTCGCGCCGTCTTTTAGGTTCATCCCGCGGACGATCGCATTCTTGCCGAACCGGTCGCGGATATTGATAAGTGCCTTCTGCACCTTCTGTTCCTTCTCAAGCTCCGCCTTCTCTTCTGCGCGCTTTTTGTCGCGCTCCCCGTAGTCGACGAACATGCTCATCTGCTCGTACTCGGGCTCCGCGCTCTCGCACTCCTCGGCGGTCAGCAGGCGCGTCACCGCGATGCCGAAGCGCCGAACCAAAAGTTCGGGGTCCACGATGCGGTCGTAGATGGCCGCTGCCGCTTCCACAATCTGCTTCGTAGAGGCGGTGTGTCTCGGAAGATTCTGCGAGCCGTGCACGCTCTTGGGGACCTGTCGTCCGTACCAGTCTGTGGCGATCTCGCCCTTGTATCGCTCGCCGCGCTCGCCCTTCAGGTTGTCGACATCGTAGGTCACGTCCAGCACGACCTGGTCGGTGTACAGACCCTTGCGCACGAGGTCCATCGACAGCTGGTCCGCCATCTCCTGCACCACAATCCGCCCCTTGTCCGCGGGGTACGGCCCCGAGAGCACCTGCCCCTGGCTGAGGCTCTTGGTCTCGGGCGTGTAGGCCTTGCAGTCCGTGATCTCCGTCGGCTCCCAGCCCCATGCGTGGTCGATCAAAAGCTCGGCGTTCACGCCGAAAAGGCGGTACAAAAGCGTTTCGTTCTGGATCGCATTTTCCGAGCCCTCCGAGCAGCGCGCAACGTCGCCCATCGTGTACATTCCGTTCTGCTCAAGCTTGCGCGCAATGCCGCGCCCGACGCGCCAGAAATCGGTGAGCGGACGGTGGCACCACAGCTGCTCGCGGTACGTCTGCTCGTTAAGCTCCGCGATGCGGACCCCGTCCTCGTCGGCCGGCGCATGCTTCGCCATGATGTCCATCGCGATCTTGGCGAGGTAGAGGTTCGTGCCGATGCCCGCGGTCGCGGTGATGTGCGTCTCCCGCATCACGTCGCGGATCATGGCCCGCGCGAACTCGTGCGCGGTCATCCCGCTCGACTTTAGGTAGTGCGTGGCGTCGATGAACACCTCGTCGATCGAGTACACCAGAAGGTCCTCGATCGAGACGTAGCGCAGGTAGATCTCGACGATCCTGCGCGAATAATCCATATAGTAACTCATGCGGGGCGTGGCGATGACGCAGTCAAGCTCAAGCGCCGGATCGGCCGAGAGCTCGTTCGCAAACGCCGACTTCCCCGTAAAATTCTTCCCGAACAATGCACTTTTCCGAAGCGCGTTGACCTCCCGCATGCGCTGGCGGACTTCAAACAGCCGCGCGCGCCCGGGGATTCCGAGCGACTTCAGAGCCGGCGAAACGGCGAGGCAGATGGTCTTGTCCGTGCGGCTTTCGTCCGCGACAACCAGGTTAACCTGCAGCGGGTCAAGCCCCCGCTCCACCGCCTCCACGGAGGCGTAGAACGACTTCAGATCGATTGCAATGTATTGTTTTTCCGCTGACATCGTTATTGCCTCCTCTCCCGATATTGTCTCTTCATTATGGCACAACTGAGGGCTCTTTACAAGCCCGCAGCGGATGTCTGACCGCCTTCTCGAGGTTACTCTTGCGATTTAGAATAAAAAAATGTATCATTGAGCCAAGTGGATACATTAGGAAAGGCTATTTCATGCGCAAATTACTTCGCTACATGGACGGCTACCGGCTGCGCGCCGTGGCTGCTCCGCTGTTCAAATTCTTTGAGGCGGTCATGGAGCTTTTAGTTCCCCTGATCGTCGCCTCCATCATCGACACCGGTATCGCACAGGGCGACCACGGATATATCGTGCGTCGCGTTCTTTTGATGGTTCTCTTCGGCGTTGCCGGACTTGCATTTGCCGTGACGGCGCAGTACTTCTCCGCGAAGGTCGCCGTCTCGTTCACCGGTCGGATCCGCCGCGCCCTGTTTAAGCATCTCGGCACACTCTCCTACACGGAAATCGATACGATCGGAACGGACACGCTCATCACGCGCCTCACGGGCGACATGAACCAGATTCAAAACGGCGTGAACCTGACGCTTCGCCTTCTGATGCGCTCGCCGTTCATCGTTCTTGGCGCGACCGTCATGGCCTACACGGTCGATCACCGCGCGGCGCTCGTCTTCGCCGGCCTGATCCCGATTCTCGCGATCGTCATCTTCGCGATCATGCTCATAAGCATCCCGCTGTACCGCCGCGTGCAGGAGCGTCTGGACCGCGTTGTCGGCGCGCTTCGCCGCAATCTCGCGGGCGTGCGCGTGCTGCGTGCGTTCAATAAGGAAGCCGCCGAGCGCAAGGACTTCGGCGAGCGCACGGACGAGCTCGAGCACGAGCAGCGGACCGTCGGCGGTGTCTCCGCCCTCCTCAATCCGCTCACCTACTGCCTCGTCAACCTGGCGATCCTTCTTCTGGTCTACACCGGCGCACTCCGCGTGGAGGCAGGCATCCTCACGCAGGGCGCGGTCATCGCCCTTTACAACTACATGAGCCAGATCCTCGTCGAGCTTGTCAAGCTCGCGAATCTCATCATCAACATCACCCGCGCGGTCGCCTGCGGCAATCGCGTGCAGAGCATCTTCGAGATCGCGCCGTCCGTCGTCTCGCCGGAGGATGCGATCCCGGTCGATGCGGATGGATTTGCCGACGCTTCTTTGGAAAATGCACCCGTGGTTTCGTTCCGCGATGTCTCGCTCCGCTACGCGAAGGCCTCGTCGGAAATGCTCTCGCACATCTCGTGCGACATCTTCCCCGGCGAGTATGTCGGCGTCATCGGCGGCACCGGTTCCGGCAAGACCTCGCTTGTGCAGCTGATTCCGCGGTTCTACGATATCACGGACGGGTCGCTCACGGTCTTCGGCCACAATGTCGGGGAGTACGACCTCGACTCGCTTCGCCATGCGGTCCGTGTGGTTCCGCAGAAGGCGGTGCTGTTCGCAGGCACGATCCGCAGCAACCTCCTCTTCGGCAATCCGAACGCGACCGACGAAGAGCTCTGGTTCGCACTCGAAAAATCCTGCGCGGCCGATTTCGTTCGCGCTCTTCCCGAGGGGCTGGATGCCCCGGTTTCCAAGGGCGGCAGCAACTTCTCGGGCGGCCAGAGGCAGCGCCTCACAATCGCGCGCGCCTTCGTCACCGACGCCCGCATTTTGATTCTGGACGATTCCGGTTCGGCGCTTGACTATGCGACGGAGCAGAAGCTTCGCCGCGCGCTTCGTGAGGAGCGCGACCGAACCGTTCTCTATGTTTCCCAGCGCGCCGGCGCCCTCACCGGCTGTGACCGCATTCTCGTCCTCGAGGACGGCGAACTGGTCGGCAACGGCACGCACGACGAGCTTCTCTCGACCTGCCCGGTCTACCGCGAGATTGCGGCAGCCTCGGGCCTTGCGGTCGCGGAAGGAGGTGCCGTATGAAAACGCGCCAGATCCTCTCCCGCCTGCTTCGCTACCTTCGCCGCTCGCTGCCTCTGCTGATTCTGGCACTGCTTCTGGCGGCCGTGTCCGTCATTTTGCAAATTCTTGTTCCGAAGCGCATCGGTGATGCCATCGACACCATCGTCGGTCCCGGCGATGTTGCATTTGACGCGCTCTGGGGCTTCCTGCGCACCGCGGGCATCTTTGTGCTGATCTCCGCGGTCAGCTCGTGGCTGATGACGCTTCTTTTAAACCGCGTCTCGTTCCGCACGGTCCGCGACATCCGAAACGATGCGATCAACCACATCACAAGGCTTCCGCTCTCCTACCTCGACAGCCGCAGTAACGGCGAGATCGTAAGCCGCGTCATCACCGACGTGGACCAGGTGGCGGACGGCCTGCTGCTCGGTTTCGCCCAGTTTTTCACCGGCATTCTGACCATTTTAGGGACGCTTACTCTGATGTTCCTCACCAACGTTAAGATTGCCCTTGTTGTCATGCTCCTAACGCCTCTGTCGCTGTTCGTGGCGCGCTTCATCGCATCCCGGACATTTAGGCTCTTCCGCGAGCAAAGCCTCGCGCGCAGCGCCCAGACGTCCTTAATCGACGAGCTGGTCGGCCAGCAGAAGGTTGTTCAGGCGTACTCCTACGAATCCCGCGCGGCGGAAAGTTTTGACGCCTGCGACGAGAAGCTCTGCGACTGCGCCCTGAAGGCGACGTTCTTCTCCTCGCTCACCAACCCCTGCACGCGCTTCGTCAACTCGACCGTCTACGCGGCCTGCACACTCGTCGGCTCCTTCGCCGTCATAAGCGGCGGTCTCTCGGTCGGCATGCTGACCACAATGCTCGCGTACGCAGGCCAGTACGCAAAGCCCTTCAACGAGATCTCCGGCGTCGTCACCGAGCTGCAAAACGCGCTCGCCTGCGCGGCGCGCATCTTCGAGTTGCTCGACGAGCCGCTCCCGGCCGTTCAGGAGGAAGGTCCGGAGCTTCCCGACTCCTTGCGCGGTGACATCGAGTTTTCGCATGTTGCATTTTCCTACGTGAGGGAGCGTCCGCTCATCACCGACATGAATATCTCCGTTCGCGCCGGCTCGCGCATCGCCATCGTCGGCCCGACCGGCTGCGGCAAGACAACGCTCATCAACCTTTTGATGCGCTTCTACGAGATTGACGGCGGCACCGTCACCTTCGACGGTCTTCCGCTCTCCGATATTCCGAAGTCGTACCTGCGCCGCAACATCGGCATGGTGCTGCAGGACACGTGGCTTTCGGACGGCACGATCCGCGACAACATCGCCATGGGCAAGCCCGACGCGACCGACGACGAGATCAAGACAGCCGCCAAGGCCGCTCACGCGCACAGCTTCATCCGCCGTCTTCCGGACGGCTACGACACGGTTCTCGGCGAGCACGGCGGCGGTCTCTCCGCCGGCCAGCGCCAGCTGCTGTGCATCGCGCGCGTCATGCTCTGCCTTCCGCCGATTCTCATCCTCGACGAGGCAACCTCCTCGATCGACACCCGCACCGAGTGGAAGATTCAGGACGCGTTCCAGCTCATGATGAAGGGCCGCACCAGCTTTATCGTCGCGCACCGTCTCTCCACAATAAAAAATGCCGACCTCATCTTAGTGATGAAAGACGGCAATGTGATCGAGCAGGGCACGCACGACACCCTCATGTCGGGCGACACCTTCTATCGTTCGTTATATCTGGCCGGAAGCCAGACGTGACAAAGGGACAGTTCTTTTGTCACCTGTCCCTTCATAAGTCAAGCTGCGGAGGCAGGCTCCGATATCCGGCAGGCACGCTTCATAGACAAAACAATCCGAAACGCACAGAAGACGTTTTTCTCGCTCGCAGGAAAATGCTCGCTCGAAAAAGTTTCTGCGGTTTCGGATATCTTGGTATTTCTTAAGAAGCGTGCCCGCCGTCGTCGGCTGTCTCCGCAGCTTTTTATATGTTGGTGACAAAAGAACTGTCCCTTTGTCATGTTTTGTCATCTACTCCCACCAATACATGTCTTCGACCTGGTCTTTCATGCCGACTTCGTCCATGACCTGATGATAATAACAGTCGTAAAAGGCTGCATTTTTCGCGGCCTGTTCTTTCGTGATGACCACCGGCGTGTAGACGTAGCGGCCGCCGTGGCAGTACCGGGTCTCGCCGTCAACCGTCTTGGTCTTCTTGTAGGCGGTGCGGTTGCCGTACTCGTCGTATGTGAATTCATAGAGAACAACTGTCTCGGAAATCACCGATCCGTCCTCGCGGATAACGGTCCGAATCTCCCGGCTGTCGTATTTTTCATCCTCGGGCCGGCTGTCGCCGTGAAGACGGCAGGTCTCAATCTTGGTGTTCTGAATCTCGTTCCCGTACACGTTGGTGTACGTCCTTGTGGTCGTCACGGTGACGCTGTGATCGTCCTGCTCGTAAACGGTTTCCGTCACTTCCGAGAGCTCATCGTCATCGTACTCCGACTTCTTGACCTCGCGGCCATCCACGTACTCCATCACATTTTTCTCGGTCTGGGAATCCCCGCTTTCATACTCGCTGTAAATAATATCGGTGATTAGCTCCCCGTTCGCGTTGTACTCGCGAATCCGGGGGATTCCGGTCTCGTCAAACAAGGTGAACGAACGCTCCGTTCGGCTGCCGTCCGCGGCGTACTCCACCTCGAGCATCAACACTTCTTTAAGCGTCTCCGTGTTCAATTCGTAGACGCGTACGGCTCTGCCGAGCTCATCGAGCTCCGCGCGTCTCACGACCTGCTCCTCTCCGGTTTTGAGATCATACCGGATTCTGGAGATTTCATGATCATACATATCGTAGGCGTGTGTCCGCTTGCTTTCCGCCTCTCCCGTTTCGCCGTAGAAGGTTTCTGCGACAAATCTTTCTTTTTCATCGAACTCATACATCTTTCCGCCGGTGAGCGCTCCGGACTGATCGACGGACTGGTAGCGCATTTTCTTCGTTTTTCCCTCAGAATCGATGACTTCGTACATGTTCAGCGTGTCCGACCTGATAACCTCGGTGACACAGTGCGTCGCAGGATCATACTCGTAGGTGACCTTCTCCACCTCCGGAACCACTTCGCTGTAAACATTGTGCTTCGCGGAGACACACCGGCCGGTGTCGTCGAATTTGCCGCGGAACATGAGCCGCTCATTCCCGTTTTCGTTGACATCGTACTCCTCGGTCAGGCACCAGACCAGCACACTGCCCTCGGGCACCTCCGGAATCTTGACCGTGTCCTTGACGTCGCTTCGGTCATGAAGCACGTAAAATAATACTCCCCCCGCGATCAGCGTCAGCGCGCAGACGCATGCAACAATAATCTTGTTTCTCCTGTTCCCCATAATTTTACCCCCCCATTCTGATGACAGAGGGACAGTCCCCAATTGTCACCTCCGCAAAAGATGACAATTGGGGACTGTCCCCCTGTCATCTTTTCGCCTATTTTAGCAAAAAAGTAAATAATTTTCAAGATTTTTGTTAAATGGTGTTGACATTTTTCGAAAGGCGTGGTATTTTAGTTTCAAGATGATATCAAAACGATATCACCGCCGGCTGAAACAACGGGGTCTTGTGCAAAATCGCGGCCGGGGAACATTTTAACTGTTTGGGAAACTATACTGGAGGTATCCTATGGAAACTGGTAACAGGAACGTATCATTTAACAACGGAGAGTGCAGGGAAATCACTCTGCAGGGCAAGCAAAACGGCATGGCCGTGCTGATTCTGACGATTCTGGTGTACGCAATCGGCCTCGTTGCGCTGATCTACGGAGCCGTCGAAGAAATCGTCCCGCTGATTGTAATCGGCGGTGCAATCGTCTTCTTCGGCTGGATGCCGGTCATGGGTCTGCGCGTACTGAAGCCGCAGGAGGCACTGGTGCTCACGCTGTTCGGCCGCTACTACGGCACGATCCGCGGTGACGGTTTCTTCTTCGTCAACCCGTTCTGCTCGTCGATCAACCCGGCTGCGAAGACGCACCTCAACCAAAGCGGCGACGTCAAGACCGTTGAGCCTGTGACCGTCACGTCTGCGACGGGGCTCAGCATTCCGAGCAACAAGCTTTCTCTCAAGGTGATGACCTTGAACAACAACCGTCAGAAGATCAACGACCGCCTCGGTACGCCGGTGGAGATCGGTATCGCCGTGACGTGGAGCATCGAGGACACCGCGAAGGCCGTCTTCAACGTAGAGAACTTCAAGGAATATCTCTCGCTGCAGTGCGACACCTCGCTTCGAAACATCGTCAGAATTTATCCCTATGACGTGGCGCCCGGCGTGGACACGACCGGTGACGGCGTCGCCGACGAGGGCAGCCTGAGAGGTTCCAGCGAGATCGTTGCGGACCGCATCCGTCAGGAAATCCAGGATCGCGTGGCCGTTGCGGGCCTTCGCATCCACGAGGCGCGCATCACGTACCTTGCGTACGCACCGGAGATTGCTGCGGCAATGCTTCAGCGCCAGCAGGCATCGGCCATCATCGATGCGCGGAAAATGATCGTGGACGGCGCGGTCGGCATGGTCGAGCTTGCACTCGATCGCCTGAGCGCAAACAACACCATCGAGCTCGACGAGGAGCGCAAGGCTTCCATGGTCTCGAACCTTCTGGTCGTGCTCTGCGGCAACCACGACGCACAGCCGGTCGTCAACTCCGGCAGCCTGTACTAGATTAGCTGACAACAGATCATAATAAAAGCGCGGGTGGACTGCCCTAACGGCGGTCCATCCGCATACCCCTGATTCAGAAAGGAGGTATCGCGAAAACGATCCCCCTGTTTTCGTGGTTTTTCCATGGCAGAGAAGAAACAGATTCCGCTCCGGCTCTCGGAGCAGTTATACAATGCGATTGCCGCCTGGGCGGAGGACGATTTCCGGTCGATCAACGGCCAGATTGAGTACCTCTTAACCGAGTGCGTCCGCCAGCGAAAAAAGAACGGCAGCCCGCGCCCGAAGGAGCTCGACGTTCCGCCGGAGCTCGACATTTGACGAAATAAACGAAGGAGAATCCTCATGAAACGATTCGCGCTGCGCAAAATCGACCTCATCATATACGGCCTGTGCATTCTGGCCGCACTCATTGCGCTCTTCACCATCATCATCGTCTATCAAAAGCTGCCCGAGGAGATCCCGACGCAGTTCGGCCTCACGGGCAAGATCGGCAGCTACGGAAGCCGCTCTGCAATCTTTACATTTCCCGCGTTCGAGCTCTTCATGCTTCCGGTGCTTGTCATCGTCAGCATGTTCCCGGTCTGCTGGAACCTGCCGGGCGTCACCATCACCGAGGAAAATGCCCCCCTGCTCGGCGCCTGCGTCCGCAACATGCTGAACACCATGCTCGTGCTCATCACGGCAACCATGACGACCCTGTTCGTGTGTCAGGTGAAGAACTGCAACGCGCCGTCCTTCCTGCTGCCGGCCCTGCTCGTTCTCTTCCTGATTGCCATCATCGTCACGACCGTGCGAACGAGGATCATCGCAAAGAACTCCTGAGCGGCGCTCCCGCGGAAAATGAAGCCGCGCCCCCAACGCAGGAAGCTAAATTACGAAACTGACAACAAAACAAATGGACCGAAGCCCACACCGGGAGTCGGTCCGCTGATTTTTATGTTTCATTTTCCGCCTGCACCGGCAGCACGTTCACGCGGTACGGTTTGCCGGAGTTCTCTGCGACGTACAGAGGGTCGGGAATTCCGTCCGGAAGCCACACATCCTTGCGCTGGCGAAACGGCCACAAAAGGGACGTGCGGACGCACAGAATCGTCCGGTCGCCCGATGTGCGCACCACGATGCGGCAGATCTTCTCCGCCGAGGACAACGACTCCAGATGGAGCATCGCGCCCTGTTCGGATTGTTCGGTCACATGAACCAGAATGTTTCCCATACTACGCCTCGTTTACGAAACCTCAAACACAATTCTTTTGCACAATTACGAGCCGCTGCTGAAGAAGCTGCTGCTACTGTTGCCGCTGCCGTCGAGCGTGCCCGCGGATACAGCGTAGTTCGTGCCGTTCTTGTGGCGCTTCACAGCGCTCGTGTTGCTGCCTACATATGCCTTCGAAACGCTCTTCTTCGTCGCATAGCCGGAGATCTTCTTGATGTTCTTCGACAGCGTTGCCGGAGTCGGGATCACGCCGGCCGAGAGCTTCTTGTTCGACGGGCAGACCTTGTTCCAGGCCTGCGTTGCGAACCAGGCACAATTCTTCGTGAGCGTCCACTTGTTGTTGCCTTCCATCGTGGAGTTCACCTGGTTAAGCTTCGACTGCGTCAGGCGGATCGTGACGGACACGCGGTTCGAATAACCGTCGCCGTGCTCGATGCCGTACGCCTCGAGATTGATGTAGATTCCGAGACCGTCGGCCTTGTTGCCGAACGTACCGACCGTGATGCCCTTGCCGGGCGCCACGACGTTCCCGAGAACCGTGATATTCTGACCCGAGATGTTCTCAAAATACAAAAATGCATGAGTACCAACCCCGAGTGTGCCACCGCTGCCGTCCGAGAAAATCGTCATCTCGGCAACCTCTTCCTCACTTGCCTTCGCCAGATTGGCGGGCAGTACGCACAGGAGCACCGCGGCGAGAATCGCCAGTAACCGTAATACCTTCTTCATAGACACCTCCCAATAAAAAATAGATGGATGAAACCCCATGAATCATCCATCTAATAAAGTATCATATTCCGTTATGCAAGTCAATCGCACGCCACTTGCAATTCTGTAAACCGTGCCTAGCGATAGAGGTTGCGCCACTCCAGATCGCCGTTGTTCATTCCCTTGAGAAGCATCTCCGCGGTCGCGATGTTCGTCGCGAGCGGAATGCTGTACTCGTCGCACAGCGGGATCACGTAGTTGAACTGCACTTCGTAGTTCACCGCGCGGTCCGTGTTGCGCAGAAAGATCACCAGATCCAGCTGGTTCTGCTCGATCATCATCGCAAGCTGCTGCTCGCCGCCGAGGCTTCCCGAGAGGAACTTATGAATGTGAAGATTCGTTGCCTCCTCGATCATGCGGCCGGTCACGCCGGTCGAATACAGCTCGTGCTTGCACAATATTCCCTTGTATGCGATGCATAGATTCTGCATCAGCGCTTTTCTTGTATCATCCGCTATCAATCCGATGTTCACCGTCATCCCCTCGCTTCCCGAACAAAAACACAAGTAACATTTCTCCGCATTAAGACACATAGAATATACCATAACCCCACCTTTTCGTCAATTTGCCTTTTGTGCTCTTCACACATAAAACAAAGAAATATCGAAAAAGTGTAAAAAAGTGTTCCATTTTTCGAAGATTACGAAAAATGTGCTTGCATTTTATTTTTATTGTACTACAATCGTTAAAGTTGCCGAGACGGTTCGGCACTGTTTTTATGCGCTCGAGGTAAAATGACATGGGTTATGAAGTATTTTTGGATCTGGCGCTGATCATCATCTTCGCGAAGGTGTTCGGCATTCTCGCCAGAAAATTGAAAGCTCCGCAGGTCGTCGGCGAGATTCTCGCGGGACTTCTGCTCGGACCGGCCATCCTCGGCTGGGTTCAGGCTTCGGAGTTCCTTGCAACGATGGCGGAAATCGGTGTTGTATTATTGATGTTCTCCGCGGGCCTCGAGACCAACCTGCGCCAGCTTGCGCGCTCCGGCCTCGTCGCAACGCTGATCGCGTGCTTCGGCGTCGCGATCCCGATGGCGGGCGGAACCGCGTTGTACATGCTCTACTACGGTGTGCACTCATTTTCCGGCCCTGCGTTCCATGAGGCGATCTTCATCGGCTGCATTATGACCGCCACAAGCGTCGGCATCACCGTTGAGGCGCTTCGCGAGATGGGCTACTTAAAGGGCCGCGTCGGCACGACCATCTTAAGCGCCGCCATCATCGACGACGTCATCGGCATCATCGTGCTCACGTTCGTGCTCGGCTTGAAGGACGAGTCCTTAAGCCCTCTGACGACGATCCGCAACACTGGCCTCTTCTTCGCCGCTGCGTTCCTGCTCGGCTACGTGTTCTACCGGCTCTTCCGCAAATACGACCAGATGCACCCGCACACGCGCCGCATCCCGATTGCGGGCCTCGCGCTGTGCCTTCTGATCTCCTACTCCGCCGAAAAATTCTTTGGCATCGCGGACATCACGGGCGCATTTGTCGCGGGTATCATCCTTTGCAACGTGCGCGACTCGAAGTACATCGCGGAGAAGATGGACATCAACTCCTACATGCTCTTCGGGCCCGTATTCTTCGCTTCGATCGGTATCAAGACCTCGATTGACACGATGAGCATAAGCCTCCTCGTGTTCTCGATCCTCTTCGTCATCGTCGCGATGGCCACGAAGGTCATCGGCTGCGGTGCGATGGCCAAGATCTGCCGCTTCAAAAACAACGAAGCGCTCAAGATCGGCTGCGGCATGATGACGCGCGGCGAGGTCGCGCTGATCATCTCCCAGAAGGGCCTGAAGGTCGGTCTGATGACGTCGGACTATTTTACGGCCGTCATTCTGCTGATTATCGTCTCCTCGATCGTCACGCCGATCACCCTGAAGCTGTGCTTTAACAAGTGGAAGGATACGGAGTGCGAGGCTGCCTCTTCCGAGGAGGCCGTTGCCGCGGATTCCTCGGAAAATGAGGCCGCTCCCGCCGAGGCTATTCCGGCTGAAACCACTCCCGCCGAGGCGACCGAGGCTCCTGCCGACAACGCCGCGCAGGCATAACAAACCGCAAAGAACAACAAAAACACGGACCGTCAACTTCCGAGCAGGAAGCGAACGGTCCGTTTTCATTTTCCGCTAATTAACTTTTTTAACCAAGCGCCACGTCCAAAGCCATCATGATCGTAAAACCGACCGAGAACATCAAAACACCGATGTTGCTGTGCTCGCCCGCGGACATCTCCGGCACAAGCTCCTCCACCACGACATACATCATGGCACCGGCCGCAAAGCTCAGAAGATACGGCATCGTCGGCACCAGCAAGGCCGCCGCAAGGATTGTGAGCGCACCGAAGACCGGCTCCACCGCGCCCGAGAGCGCACCGTCGCGGAACGCCGCGAGACGGCTCTTTCCGTTAGCATGCAAAGGCATCGAAATGATCGCACCCTCCGGAAAATTCTGAATCGCAATACCGATTGACAGCGCAAGCGCCGCACCGATCGTAATCTCTGCATTTTCCGCAAGGAAGCCTGCGTAGACGACGCCGACCGCCATGCCCTCGGGGATGTTGTGCAGCGTCACCGCCAGAACCATCATCGTCGTCTTGGCAAAGTTGCTGTGAAGGCCCTCCGGCTTATCGCTGTCCACATGCAGATGCGGGATGACCGAGTCGAGGAACAGCAAAAGCAGGATGCCGCACCAGAAGCCGATGACCGCCGGCACGAACGCCCAGCGTCCCTTTCCCGCGGACTGCTCCATCGCCGGGATCAACAGGCTCCAGATCGACGCCGCAACCATCACGCCGGCCGCAAATCCGGTCAGCGCGCGCTGCACCTTTTCGTTCATCTGCCCGCGCATGAAGAACACGCAGGCCGCACCGCCCGCGGTGCCCGCGAACGGGATCAGCAATCCGAGAATGACTTCCTTACTCCACATAGACGCCGCCTTCTTTCCGGTTAGTCTGCGCTAACCTTCTGAAGTATAGCACATTTTCCAGAGAAAAACAATTCCGACTTCCTGTTCGCCGGATAGAGTCAAGACACACTTATGCCTTTTTGTTCGCTAACGAAGCCCGGTCATTTTGCGGACTTCTTCCCCTGATTCGCAACGGCTTCCATCTTCGCCTTCAAAGCCTCCTGGTCACCCAGATAGTAATGGCGAATTACCTTGAAATCGTCGCTAAGCTCATACACAAGCGGCACAGCCGTGGGGATGTTCACGCCGAGGATCTCCTCCGGCGTGAGGTTATCCAGATATTTGACAAGGGCACGAAGCGAGTTGCCGTGCGCCGCGATGATCACGCGCTTGCCGGCCTCCATGTCCTTTTTGATCACTTCTTCGTAGTACGGAATCACGCGCTCGATCGTCGTCTCGAGACTCTCGTTCGCGGGCAGAAGCGCCGGATCCACGTCGCGGTACATCTCCTGCTTCTTCGCGCTGCGCTCGTCATCATCGGTCAATGCCGGCGGCATCACATCATACGAACGGCGCCAGATCTTCACCTGGTCCTCACCGTATTTGGCGGCCGTCTCCGCCTTGTTAAGCCCCTGCAGCGCACCGTAGTGACGCTCATTTAACTTCCACGACTTGACGACCGGAAGCCATGCGCGGTCCATCCGGTCCAGCGCAATCTGCAGCGTGTGAATGGCACGCTTTAAGTACGATGTGTAGCATACGTCGAAATCGTACCCTTCCGCCTTGAGCGTATCGCCCGCAAGCGCCGCCTCCTCACGGCCCCTCTCGCTCAGCTCCACGTCCGTCCAGCCCGTGAAGAGATTGAGCTTGTTCCACTCGCTTTCGCCGTGGCGAATCAAAACCAATTTGTGCATCGTCGTTTCCTCCTGTTTTACAAGGTTTCCGAAACCACACAACCGTTCCGCACCTCTATTGTAATAATCTTTCGATACGTTGTCAAACGCGGGTGTCATTTTTCGAAAAACACTGACGGGAGCCCCTTTGGAAGGCCCCCGTCGGAATAGTATAACAATGGCAAGAAAACAACACGCCCAACCGACTCAGTAAATGGGTGCCATTTCATTGAAACCCTCGTTTCACCCTCGTTGTAACAGGAAAGGGCTGCGCGCGTATGACCGTACGCAGCCCCGGATTCCAATGGCCGATAATCAACACTTTCATTTTGGCCGCGCCTTATTTCAGTCGCAGCATTTGTTCGCGGCTATCACGCGAGCGCCGCTCCCAGTTTACGGCAGGCTTCCAACGCCTCATCATCCGGCGCGTCATTGCAGATGATCGGTGCCGCTCCAATATACAATTGCAGCTTTGCTCATCTGTGTCTCCTCTCCGCACGCCATATTCATCACTCTCGACGGTATGCTTTTTCAGCGGTACCACGCATGCAATTTCTTAGTTGCCCTCGGCTAACTGACGCGGATTATAGCACACCAAAAAACATCTTTCAAGTACTATTTTCAAATTTTTGCAAAAAAGTTGCGGACCGGTAACCGACACCGATCCGCAGCGATTCATTTTCCGTTTTTGGCGATTTACATGCTCATCCGAAAGATTGCGAGCATATCCTCCTCGCGGAGCTTTCTTGCCGAGCCCATCTCGCCGCCGACACCGACCGCGCACTTGTGGGCCATGAGCTTAAGGTCGTCCTCGGTCGCCTTCACGCCGAGCTCGCGGAGGTTCGTGGGCATCTTGATCTCGCGATAGAACTCCTCCATCGCCTCGATGCCGCGAAGAGCGATCTCCTCGTCGCCGCCCTCGTTCGCAACGCCCATGACGTTGATCGCGAAGCGCTTAAAGCGCGGCAGGCAATTCTTGTACACGTAGCGCGCCCAGCTGCCCCAGATGGCCGCGAGGCCTGCACCGTGAGCCACGTCGTAGAGGCCGCCCAGCTCATGCTCGAGCTTGTGCGTCATCCAGTCGCCGCCGTCGTTGCCGCAGCCCGTAAGGCCGTTGTGCGCAAGGCTTCCCGCCCACATCACCTCGGCGCGCGCGTCGTAGTTGTTCGGATCCTTCGCAAGGATCTTCGCCTGCTCCTTCACGGTCCGAAGCAGACCTTCCGCGAGTGCGTCCGTAATCTCCATATTGCCGCCGTTCGTAAAATACCGCTCCATCGTGTGCATCATGATGTCGGTGCATCCGCACGCCGTCTGATAGTCCGGAAGCGTCATCGTGAGATCGGGATTTAAAATGGCGAACTTCGGTCTGCCGTAATCGCTGCTGTAGCCGCGCTTGACAAGGCCCTCCTCCTTCGTGATAACGGAGGAGTCGCTCATCTCGCTGCCCGTCGCGGCAATCGTGAGGATAACTCCGAGCGGAACGCTTCCCTTTGCTTTTCTCTTGTAATCATAGAAATCCCAGACATCTCCGTCGTTCGCGAGACCGTAGCCCATCGCCTTCGCCGAGTCGATTGCGCTTCCGCCGCCGACCGCGAGAAGGAAGTCAACGCCCTCCCTGCGGCACAGCTCGATGCCCTCGTACACAAGCGTCAGATGCGGGTTGGGCACCGCGCCGCCGAGCGTTTCATACGCGATCCCCGCGTCGTCAAGCACCTTCGTAACGCGCGCCAGAAGGCCCGAGCGAACCACGCTTCCGCCGCCGTAATGAATCAGCACTTTCGTGCCGCCGAACTCCTTGATCAGGTCCGCAACCTGATACTCCGTGTCCTTACCGAAAACCACCTTCGTGGGTGTAAAATACCGAAAACCAAACATACCTTTTCTCCTTACGCAAGTTTCACAAACACATCATCCACAAAGAAATCCGCGCGACCGTCGGTCTCGACATAGAGCTTCGCCGAGAGCACGCCGTCCGGCAGCGTCGCGGTCGTGTGAACCTCGGTCCACTCGCCGGCCTTTGCAGCAACCTCCGCGCACAGCACGGGTTCGGAGCCGTCCACACCGACGCGGATCACCGAGTCGGATGTCTTTACGAACATCGTCACATCGACCGTCTTGCCGATGTATGCGGACACGTCCAGAGAGATTGTCGCGTCCTTCTCCTGGCGCGTTACGCCGAGCGCATGGCCCTTGCCGTCCACGGACTCCTTGTCGGTTACGAAGATGAACGGAAGGTGTCCCGCACCGCGAATTGCCGCAATGTTGGTCTCCTCCTCGAAGCTCTCCTCCTGGCCGATCAATTCGATCGAAAGATCGTCGAGGAACAGCGGGCTGCACGGCCCCTGAGAATCCTCCTTCGTGCCGAAGAACAGCCGAAGCGAATGCTGCCCGGTGGGCACCTTGTACGAAGCGCTCAGCTTCTTCCACTCCGTGCCGCCCTCCACGGTCGCAATCTGCGGGAACACGCCCTCGATGTCGGCACCTAAGATAATCTCCTTCGCCTCGCTGTACACCCATGCGTCGATCTGAATCGTCTGGCCGATGAAGTCGGTGACATCGCAGGTGATGCCCATCCAGTCGGCGAAACGAGGCGTTGTCGTGAGCGAGAATTTGCCGCTGTGCGCCTTCTCCTCCGAGAGGATGCATTTGCCGAAGCCACGCATCTTGAAGCCGTACTCCTCGGGGTCCTTCGGCTCCTCGCCCTCGGGCGTCTCGAAGTCGAATACGTGCGTCGAGAGGTCGCGTGCCACGTACTCGGGCTCGCCCAGGTCGCCGCCGGTCACCGCGTAGATCAAAGCTTCGTGCGACTTCTTCGCGGAGAGGTCCTTTCTAAACAGCAGCGGGTCCGCACCCCGGATCCAGGAGTTGTCGTCCGTAAGGCCCCAGATGGTCACGGACGTGAGGTTTGCGCCCTCCTTCTTCGCTTCGATCAGCCGCTCGAAGAACTCCTTGTAAAATACTGCCTGATAGTACTCACGGTTTTGGTTGGTGCAGGTGCATTTGACGTCGAGCTCGGTGATCTGCACCTCGCGCACGAGGCTCGCGTACTCCTTCAGCGCGGCGATGTACTCGTCGATGTCGTTGTTGTCCGAGATGTGGCCCTGCATGCCGATGCCGTCGATCAGGCCCTCGCCGATGATGCTACCGTGGCCGTGGTCCTCGCGCTTGAGAGCTGCGATGATCGCGGCCTTCTTGTCGGGCTGCCACTCGTTATAGTCGTTGTAAACCAGCGTCGGGCGGATGCGCGCAAGCGCTGCCTCGTCCGCCGTGTCGATGCCGTAAACTCCCGCGTACTGCACGGAATGCTTCATAACCGCTGCCTTCGCGAAGCGGAACGACCAGTAGATGAAGTCGTCACCGATGACCTGGTACCAGTAGCTGTTGCGAAGTCCGGTCTCCGTCTTGTCCGCAAGCTCGATCGCCTCGTTCACGACGTCCCACGCGTAGATCTGCTCGGCGTAGCCCTCGCGGTAAATGTAATCAAGCATCGAATCGATGTAGCTCTCGAGACGCCTAAGCATCGTCTCGCGGTCCACGAAGCACACCGGGTCGAGCTTCCGGAAGAAGCGAAGTCTGGGATTTTCCTTGAGTTTCTCCTCGTCCACCGGGATAAACACCGGCTTGTAGTCCTTGCAGAACGCCTCCTGCGCGCACTGGCTGTGCCATACCATCACGTGCGCGCGCATCTTAAGCCCGTTCGCCTTCACCCAGTCGAGCATGCGCTTCGCGTTGGGGTTGATCACGTACGGCAGATAGTCCTCGCGCGCGTCGGGGCTGTTCCAGCCCATGTTGTACGCGGGCTTCATCTCGTTCGCGCACGTCATGCTCGAGAACTCGCGAACGATCAGCGCCTCCTTGTCCGGGTTGCCGATCTCGTTGTTCTCGAACTTGTCGTGGATGCTCTCCACCGCGGTGCCGATCTTGAACAGATCCTTGTAAACCTCTTTCAATACCATTTCTTCAATCTCCTTTGATCAATTTCCGTGCACGATTCCGGGGATGCCCATGACTTCCTCCAGCGTGCCGATATATCTAAGTCTCATGCGAACCAGCTTCAATCCCTCCTGCGAAAAATGCATCCTCTGCACCGCATGGTTGGAGTTGAAGAACAGCGTGCCGCGCTCCGTCACTTCCTTGCCGTCCGTTCCGTGGAACACGAAGGAAAATGCCGGGATTCCCGCGAAGAACCACGTCACCGGCAGCTGCGCCGCCTCCGTGCCCTCGCCGATGACGGTCAGCTCAACCTCGTAGCCGCCCATCTCCTCGATGTCGAGGCCGTAGGAATAGTCGGCCCCGCGCACCGCGCGCACATGCGAGAGATCGATCGTCGTGTCGCGCGTCACCGTAAAATACTCAATGTTGCAATCCGCGGTCGTCTCCCACTCGGGCCCGCGTCCGAGCACCTCGATCGCCTCGTCCTCGCCGCACATGCGAAGCATCGTGGGAAGGCGCATCAAGACGCCGCACACATTTGCCGCCGTGCGAAGGAGCACCTCGCGCGATACCTTGCCCGATGCGATCGCCTCCGGCAGATTGTCGCCGTGGTTGTTCTTCGAGCCGTCCGGACAGATCATGTAGGTGTCATTTTGCGCGATCACCATGTCCGCAAAATTCGTGTGGCTTCCGCCGGCGGTCTCCGCACGGCCGGTCGCCGCGTTCTCGTTGATCGCCGCCCACCAGTCGGTCATGACGAAGCCGTCGAAGCCCCACTGCTCGCGCAGGATCTTTGTGTTGAGCTCGGCGTCGCACGACGTCCACATGCCGTTCACACGGCCGTAGGTCGTCATGACAGTGCACGCGCCGCCCTCGCGGATCGCGATCTCAAAGCCGCGCAGGTAGAGTTCGCGCAAAGCCCGCTCGGAGACAACCGAGTCCGAAGCGTAGCGGTTCAGCTCCTGGTTGTTGCAGCAGAAATGCTTGATCGTTCCGGTCACGCCGGCGCGCTGCAGACCCTCCAGCACCGATGCCGCCATGCGGCCCGTAAGAAGCGGGTCCTCGCTGAAGTACTCAAAGTTTCGTCCGTTGAACGGATGGCGGTGAAGGTTCATGCCGGGGCCAAGGAGGCAGTCGACCTTGTTGAGGCGCATTTCCCGACCGACCTGCTCCGTCAGATCCGCGACGAGTTCGCGGTTGAAGGTGCACGCGATCAGCGTTCCGATCGGAATCGCCATCGCCTTGTCGCCGCAGTCGAGGCGCAGGCCGCTCGGTCCGTCCGAGCAGCAGCCGCACGGCACACCGTGGGCCTTCAAAACCTCGCTCGTTCCGCCGTACGCGGACGCCGTTCCGGGCGTGACCTTCGGGCTTCCCATGCCCTCGCCGCGCACAAACGGCAGCAGCTCCTCGTTCGTAAACTGTGCCAGGAATTCTTCCATCGTGACCTTGCCGTCGCGCACGTCGCAAAGCATCAGGCCCTTGTCGCCGGTGTATGCGGGTGCCTCCGGAAGAACCGGCTCGGCGCCCTTTCCGCAGCCGAACGAATCGGTGCGAAGCGGCACGGGCTCGTAGACGTAAGCGTATGTGCCGTCAGCATTTTTCTGTGCCACCGGGCGGTCAAATGCAACCGCCGGCTTCATCGCGGACTCACACTCCTCGACGACCTCGTCCTCTGCGAGCGTGAAGCGGAAGGCTTCCGCCGCGTCGCGCACATTTTCCCCGAGGAAAATGACATACTCCCCGGCCTCCATGACGAAGCAGCTCTCGTGGCCGCTCACGCCGGAGTCGTCGTAGGACGAGAGGTCTCTTCGCTCGATCGTCATCACGATCGTCTCGCTCTCACCCGGCGCAATCTCGCCGGTCTTCAAAAATCCCGCCAGCACGCGCGCGGGCTTGCCGAGCGCTCCGGTCGGGGCCTGCACATACGCCTGCACGACGCACTGTCCCTTGTAGGCGCCCGTGTTCTTCACCGTCGCCGAGACGTAGAGGTACTCGCCGTCGTACTGCGACTCGCCGGGCTCGATTGCGAACGTCGTGTAGGAGAGTCCGTAGCCGAACGGGAAGCGAACCTTCTCCTTTGCAACCGTCTCAAAATAACGGTATCCGACGTAAATATCCTCCGCATAAATGTTGCGCACCGGGCTTCCGAAGTTCGCGTCCGCCGGGTAGTCCGACGCCTTGTACGCGATCGTGTCCGCGAGGTGTCCGCTCGGGCTCACGCGGCCCGTCAGCACGTCCGCGACACCCGCGCCCGTCATCACGCCGCCCTGCCAGATGTACATCACCGCCGCGGGGTTGCACGTGTCGATAAAGCTCATGTCGATGATGTTGCCCGTATTGAGAAGCACGATCGTCTTCGGGCAGGCCGCACACACCGTGCGAAGCAAAGCCTCCTCGGCCTCGGTCAAGAGGTATGAGCCGGGAAGATTCTTGTTGTCCTGGTCCTCGCCGGCGCTTCGACCGATCAATACAATCGCCGCGTCCGTGCGGGCCGCAACCGCCTCGGCGAGTTCGGCCGTCACAGGCATCTCCGCCTGCGACCAGGGCTCCTTGCCCCAGCCGATGCCTACCTCGCGGGGATTTGCCTCCTCCCACGCGCGGTAGATCTCCATAAGCTCCGCGTCGAGCGTGATGCCCTCCGATACCTGCAGCGCATCGAGAATGCGCACGCGCTTCGGGATATTCACCAGTCCGCCCGAGCCGATTCCCGCAATGTACTCCTTGCTCTGCATACGCCCGTACAGCGCCACGCGGGCGGGGTTGCCGAGCGGCAGTGCGCCGTCATTTTTCAACAACACCGCGCCCTCCGCAATCACGCGCCTCGCGATCGCCTCGTAATCCGCATAGTTCAGTACCATACCGTTTCTCCTTTACGCACATCGTTATTTGAAAAGAGCCGGGCACCTTTTGCTGATGCCCGGCTTGTGACCGTTTTCACTAAATCCGATTCTGTTTCCTACAATACAAACTTGATAACCCCGAGGTTCTCCAGAAGCTTCTCCACTCCGAGGAGGATGAGGATCAACCCGCCGAAGATCTGCACGATCTCGTTGTACCGCGTGCCCTTGCGCCGTCCGACCCACACGCCGAAGATGGACACCAAAGCCGTCACGAACGCGATGATCAAAAGGCTCAGAATCGTGAGCTTCCAATCCTCCGCGACGAGCAGCAGTCCCACCAGCAGAGCGTCCAGACTCGTGGCTACCGCCGGTCCGACCATGTTCATGCCGTCGATGGAATCCCGCTCCGGCGGAATCCGCGTCCACAGCGACTCGATGATCATGTATACTCCCGCGATGCCGAGCGCAGCGCACGGCACCCAAACGTAGGATTGGTAATGCCAAATCTTATCAAACAAACTGCCGAGCAACCGCCCGCACAAAACCATCGACGCCTGGCACATGCCGAACCAGAACGCGCACGCCGTCGCGATCTGACGCCCGCGAAACTCTTTGAGCAGGCTCTTTTGTGCCGACATGGCAAATGCATCCATGGAAAGCGCGATTGCCAGCAATAACAACATCAGATATCCCATATACTCCGACTTCCTCTCTGTTGCCGGAGGTTCTTCCCCCGACGTTAGACTTCCGTCATTGTATCACAGTTCGGGGGTATCGTCAATGTGAAGCAGGATGTCGCGAAGCAGCCCGAACGCCTTCACCGCTCCCGCCTCGACATTCTTCTGGAAGTCGCCGCCGTCGCCGTCGAAGGTGTCGCTGATGCATTTGACGGAAAATGCCCTCACGCCGTTTCGCTCCGCCACTCTCGCGATCGCCGCAATCTCCATGTCGCAGATGTCGCACCCAAGCGACGCCAGCGCCGTCTTCTCCTCGGGATCCTCGATGAAGCGCTCCCCGCTCGCCACGACCGTCGGCTTTGCGTCCGGCCGAAGAGTAAGCGCCAGCTTTGCAAGTCCTTCATCCAGCGGGATCACCGCGTCCGGGTACTCCATATATTGATGCGGCTCGACATCGTCGATGCACGAAGTGTCAAAATCATAGTTCACGGCGCCGCGGACCACGAAGAGGTCCTTCACGGCGAGCCCGCGCCGAAGCGCTCCCGCCACACCGAAATTCATCACGACATCACAGTCAAATGCGGTGATCAGAAACTGCGTCGCCGAGGCCGCGTCGATCTCTCCCCAGCCCGAGCGCACCGCGCAGATCTCATGGCCGTTGATCGTCGTGCGATACGCCTCGCGACGCCCGACCGTCACGGTCTTCACATCCCCGCCTTCCGCGAGAAATGCCTTCAATTCCCGCTCAATCGCAATCACCAGTCCGATTACCATTTTCCGCCCCCTGTCTCTCGCCGCTTCCCGCGGCTGTCACGTAAAATTATATCGCAGTTTTCCTCTTCTCACAACCTTTTCCGGTTGAATTTGGATGTCGTATGTGATACTTTTAAAGTATCATTTGGGGTATCGTTGTGTTCTCCCGGCGGGGAGGGCGCAATTTCTGTCCGGAGGAAAAACATGTTAAACGATCGTGACTATAAAACTTTGATGAACCTTCTCCCGTTTAAGGAGTTTATTCCGGCTTCCATCGCCGAATCGCTGCGCACACATTCCACGATCAAGGAGTGGTACGCCGGCGAGAAGATTTCCGACCTCGGCCGCACCGGTATCGGCATGATCGCCTTTCTCTCCGGCCGTGCCCGCGTCTCGCTGGTTTCCGCTTCCGCGCACCAGGTGACCATCTCCGTGAGCCGCCGCGAAGACATCATTTATGTCGGCGGAAACCCTTCGCCGCAGGTTTTGAACAACTATGAGCTGGAGGCGGAGGTCGATGTCCGCGCGATCATCGTTCCGCTCTCGGACTTTGAGGCGATGCTGCACGCCGACGCCCGCATTGAAAATGCTGTGCTTCGCTCCGTGCTCGGCCTCTTCAACGCAATCCTCTTCGACATGCAGAATTTCCTGTTCCAGGATCTCTCGCAGCGTCTGGCCGCGCACCTTCTGTTCGAGTACTCCCAGCAGGGCACGGCGTCCGTCGTCACGACGCACCAGCGCATCGCCAACAGCATTGCCTCCTCGCGCGAGGTCGTCTCCCGCATGCTCAAGCAGTGGGAGCACAGCGGCATCGTCGAGCTCTCCCGCGGCCGTGTGCGGCTCTGCGAGATTGAGGAACTCACGATGCTGGCGAATGAGTAAGAAGTTTCGTTGCAAAAGCAAGGGTGTTGCACCGGTCAAGCCGGTACAACACCCTGATTTTTTGTCTCTTATTTCTTACGAATCAACGTATACGTTCCTGCCGGAAATGCATTTATAAAATTGGAAATCGTTCCGGTGTTGGACTTGTCAATCACATTCTGAAGAATATCTCTGCAAGTGCTGAAGTCCGCGTTGTTGAACAGCTTGCGCAGGGTTGCGTCATTGTCGTAGTACACATAGATGTTTCTTCCGGACGCCGTCGTTCTGGCTCTCGACTCGAGCAGCACAACGCCCTTAAGTGTTCCGTTTTCCCGAATCACCGCTGCGACAAGCATAACATGATTGGACTTATACAGCACATCTCCCGAGGAAATATTGGACTGAATCGCTCCCGGTTTGGAGAAATCGCTGTAGAGCGTTCCCGAGGTCTTTCTCGAGGAAAGTCCCAGGCAGTAGGAAACGAATCCGCTGCAATCGGTGCCGTAATACGGTCCCATATTTCCCGAGCTCGTTGTCCTCTTTGTATAAAACTTGTCGTTTGCATTCTGCAATCTGGTTACAAACGTCTGAGGCGTGATCTCATATCCGATGTAATCTGTAGGCGAATCATTTGTCGCCTGCTGGTAAGGTGCTCCGTAATACGTATGACCCGCCAGATACGTTTTGCCGGAACTGTATGTCCAGGTGACATCCTTCAGACATTTCCACGAAAACACCGTCAGGTACTTTGCTCTTGTTATCGCGTCCTTGGCTTTCGTGTCGCCGCGGTTCTGCGCCCCATTGATCAGCTTTGTATAAAAATCGGACAGCTTGGCAATTCTGGTTGAAGTCCAGTTGTCGGCATCAATGTCACTCTGATACGGGAAGGAAATGTCCGTCCGCGCCTTGTTCTGTGTCACTTTGCACGTCTTTGTGATATTTCCTACCGTTACGGTAAGGTTGGCGGTACGAGACGACGTTCCTGTCTCATTGGCCTTAACAGTATAGTATACCGTAGTTCCGCTGACATAGGTCGTGAGCCATGCCTTGTTGGAGGAATCCGACTTAACCGGGCCGGCACCTCTCGTTACATTGAAGGAATATGTCTTCGCCTCATTGCTCACCGCATAGGAAGTCGGAACTCCGGTAAGAGAGTTCGAAGTCTGATTGATTTGAAGCGTCCAGGTCTTATTTCCCTCGTAGAACATAATCGAGCCTTTTCTGGTTGACGCATTCGGATTAAACGCCGCGGTGATCTCATATTTGCCGTTTTTCTTCGTGTACGAAATCCATTCGCTCTTTCCCCTGAGCTGAGCTTGCGAAGAAGCCCCGGTCAATGTGACCGTATAGCTCGACGCTGCAGGTCCTGTCGTCTTCGTTACCGTTTGATTCTGACCGATTGTTATCGGTGTCGCTGCCTGTGCCGTTTGGGTCATCGGTCCGATCAACCCGAGAATCATCAACCCACACAGTAAAAGCCCCCAATATTTTTTGAATTTCATTGTTTTACCTTTCTCTTTTATCGTATCAGTTGCGCCGAAAGCAGCGCTTCATCGGAATTCCGATGTCGGCTGCCTGGCCGACCATTTTGAGAATCAACTTGAACCTCATGGTCTGGAAATGTTCCCCTTAAAGTAACAAGGTGCCTCGAAAATGATATAGTACTGTTTGTCGGGATCCAAATCTCTCACCGTCCAAGTGGTGGTTCCGTCCTTAGGAACCGTAACTGTACTCACGGTCTTATCACCGAGATACCACGGTCCGATGGCTCTGAGTTTCACCTTAACGGACCCCTTGGACGACGTATTTGTAACCTTAATGGTCGCTACGGACATATTGGTAAACCGGTAATTCGTATAAAGGTTTTCCATTGAAGCGGTTCCTTCAAAGGAATACGCTCCCTTCGTCCAATCCCAGACTTTCGTAGGCTTGCTGGTGCTGGCTTCCGCAACACCGATGGAATTAAAAAATAATACTGCCGCAAATAAAATCGCAAGCAACTTTGATGCTTTATGCATGTTATTCTGCCTTTCATTTTTGTTTTCTTGTCCTCTCGGGAAAGAGCTGTATACTCTGCTTTCACCGGATTTCTTTCCCGAAGGTATCGCTTTTAGAGAGTCTGATCTTTTCGAATCGATCCGGCTCTCTTAGGCTGTAATTTTCATTTGCAACGTTGCTAAATCTATTATGATTTCTTTGGGCGAAAACGCAACCAGTCTTTGATGAACGACACCTTTTTTTGATGAACAACACCTTTGGGGAAAATTCATGACTGCGTATTCACGGCTAATAGCGAAAAACCGAATTGCTCCGCGCTTCGCGCTCCCGCAATTCGACGCCTACTTGATACCGCACCGACGTAGAGCATTCGCAATCTCGCCATGTTTCACATGGCTCCTTGCTCATATCCGTATCTCGCTCGCCCGAGTATTCATGGCTAAT